>JAJZQT010000016.1:31470-33274 GCA_021803005.1 Actinomycetes bacterium | reverse complement strand
TGAGTCCCCGCCTAATAGATTTTGCCATTGCCTGCTTTTGTCCTGCCTGCCGCGGTTTTAAACTACCGGATGAAATACGGGCAAACAGCAAGGGGCGCGGGCTCTTTCGAGCCCGCGCCCCTGCCAGTTCAAATTATCGGATGCTGCTTTTTACCGCGGCGGAGTGACTGCTACTTTACCGCCTGCTTCAAGGCGCTGCCGGCGCTGAACTTTGGCACCTTGCTGGCCTTGATCTGAATCTTCTCTTTCGTCTGCGGGTTGATACCCTCGCGGGCAGCGCGGTTCTGGACGCTGAACTTACCGAACCCGGTGAACTGAACCTCCTCACCATTCTTTAAAGACTCGGTGACCACGTCGATGAATGCGTCAACGGCGGCAGCTGCCTGCGTCTTGTTAAGATCGGTCTTGGCGGCTACGGCGCTAACAAACTCAGATTTTCCCACTTCCATACCTCCTGGTATTAAGGGTTTCAGAAGCTGGCGGTTATCGACACTATCAGACGCAATTGCCCTTGGCAAGGCGAAAAACCGCCTTTTTTTCATTTTCCACTAACGGTCATTTCTCCGATGAGAAGAGACGGCGCGTGAACGCTGCCGCCAAACGGGACCCAACGGTTGTCGTTGCCGACCGTTTTGATGCCTTTCAGAATTGTCATAAGGTTGCCGGCGATGACGACTTCGCGGACGGGATCTGACAATTCTCCGCCACTTATCAATCTGCCCGTCGCTCCCACGGAAAAGTCCCCCGACACCGCGTTTGCGCCCGAGTGGATACCGCTGACATCCATGACATAGAATCCCTTGTCAACCGACGAGATGATCTCAGCCAGCGGCCGGTCGCCCCCCGTCAGTCGCAGGTTGGTGGCGCTCACGTGCGGCTGGCTGCGATATGATCCCCTTATACCGTTGCCGGTGGACCGCCTGCCGTCCTTTCGGGCCGTGTAAGCGTCATATAAAAATCCCTGCAATATACCGTCTTTTATCAACCCGGTCATGCGAGTGGGCACCCCTTCGCCGTCAAACGGCGCGCTTGCCAGCCCCTGCGGATGAACGCCGTCATCAACAAGATTGAAAATGCCGCTGGCGACTGATTTTCCTTCCAGCCCGGCGAACATCGAGCGCTGTTTTTGCACCGCCTCACCAGTAAGCACCGAGCCGATCACCCCCAGCAGACCCGAAGTCACGAACGGATCCATGACCACCGGGCAGCTCATGCTCTCGCACTGCCGGCCGCCGAGAAGGGACAGCGCCCGGTCCGCGGCCTCAGCGCCGCTGGCGTCGATCTCAAGTTGCTCCGGATCCCTTCCCGTGGTAAAGGACATGCCGGTCTGCATCTGACCATCCGCCTCGGCTATGGCCTGCAGGAAGGCGTAACAGGTATTTTCCTCAAATTGCCGCGAAAACCCGAGAGAATTGGCGATCGCCACCAGGCCCTCCCCCTCCGCGTAGGTCGCGGAATCCACCTGGGAAATGCGCGGATCGCGGTCGAGAGCGGTCTTTTCCATGCGCTTGACGAGCTCGATCTTGGCCGCCAGCGGCACCGCCGCGAGCTTTTCGGAAAACAGATTTATCTCCGGGAAGGAATCAGCCGGTTCTGGAAGCCCCACATATTTGTCTCCGGCGGTTACCCCGGCGTTGTCCGCCGCCGCCCGGACGATACCGGCCAGGCTCCCCTCGGAAAGGTCGCTGGTATAGGCGTAGCCCACCGAGTCTCCCCGGAAGACCCGCACGCCGATGCCGCTGCCGGTGGAGCTGGCAAGTTCCTCCACCTGCTGGCGGTAGACCCTGATCCTGGTCGAGCGGGT
>JAJZQT010000016.1:29187-31370 GCA_021803005.1 Actinomycetes bacterium | reverse complement strand
GTCGGAACTCCCTCGTCGTCAAACGCGTTCGAGCCCCACTCCCCGGGAATGCTGCCATCGTCGACCAGAGTCACCAGCTCCGAGGCGACCAGCTCGCCCATGCGCCCGGCAAAAACGCTGGAGCCCTTCTCGATGGTGTCGGCTTCGAGCCCGTGCCCGCAGGCCTCATGGAAGAGGACGCCGCCGAAGCCGCGGTGCATGACCACGGTCATCTTGCCGCTGGGGGACGGCTGTGAATCCAGCATTATCAGTGCTTTTTGCGCCGCAACCAGGCCGACGTCGGCCGGCTCGCGCTCCTTGAAGAGCTCCATGCCCTTGTGAGCGCCTAGGCTGTCGGCCCCGGTCTGCATGACCTGGCCGCGAACGCCCACGGCGCGGGCCGAAAGCCGCACGCGGGTGCGGGACTCCGCCGCCAGTGTTCCTTCGGAATTGGCGATCATGATCTCGCTGAACTCGTCACTGAAGCCGATGGAAGCCTGGACGATCTCGCTGCCGGCTCCGCGGGCGGCCGCATCGGCGGCTCTCAGCATATCCGCTTTTTCACGCGCCGCCACCGATGAAGGCGCGATCGCGATCACGTGGGGTGACGGATGATCGATGAGCGCTAGCTGCTTCAAACCGGCGCGGCCGCCGGCCAGACCCGCGCCCGCCAGCCTCGCCGCTTCCAGCAGCGAACTCTCGTCCATGCTGTCGGTGGAGACAAAAGATATATCACGGCCACGGGTGACACGGATGGAAACGCCGGCATCCAGGCCGGTGGAGCTGCTCTCGATCCGGCTGTCCTCCATGCTAAGCGAGGTTGTCCGCCGCCGCTCGGCGTAGAGCTCGGCAAACTCGCCGCCTTCTTTCAAGGCGGCGTCCAGTACCTTGCTTGCGGTGCGTTCGTCTAGCAGCAAATCCATCCTTTCCCGGCTCGAATCAAAACAACGTCCACGGCGGCATGTGGACGGATGAAGCTTCATTTGCCCGGTTTTCTTCGGTCCTTCGGTCCTATTCTGACCGGTTGCGCCCATCTTATAACAACCAGGAGACGGAATTTTCAAAATCTGGCGGCCCGGGTCCTATTTCTAATGGCACCCGCTGCTTTTCCGATACTGTTTTAGAGCACCTTTGCGGTGCCCGTATTCGCGCTTATGGCGTATTTGCCGGGCGTTTGCAACAAACGATTTTGGGGCGATCATGACGGAAAACCAGTGGGGAGACAATCTCGCGCGAAACCTGCGCGGCCAATCACAGCCGGAACCGGTCAACACCCTGGATCCTGTGGGCTCCTTTGCGGAACTTACCACTACCTTTGCCCGGCTGCATGAGAACATATCCCGTGTCATCGTCGGCAAATCGGATGTCGTTACACTGGTCCTGGCGGCGCTTGTCAGCCGGGGACATGTACTTCTCGAGGATATTCCCGGCGTCGGCAAAACCACCCTGGCCAAGAGCATCGCCCGTTCGATCTCGGCATCTTTCGCCCGCATCCAGTTCACACCCGACCTGCTGCCTTCGGATATCACCGGCAGCACCATCTATTCGCCCAAAGAGGAACGCTTCTTCTGGTCGCCGGGGCCGCTGTTTGCCAACATCGTGCTCGCCGACGAGATCAACCGCACCAGCCCCAGAACCCAGTCGGCGCTGCTGGAGGCAATGGAAGAAAACCAGGTGACAGCCGACCGCACCACACATATGCTGCCCGAGCCGTTCTTTGTCATCGCCACCCAGAATCCATACGAAGTCCACGGGACTTTCCCGCTGCCCGAAGGCCAGACCGACCGCTTCCTGATCTCACTGTCGGTCGGGCTTCCCGACCGGCGCAGCGAACAGGCGCTGGTGCGGCAACAGCTGGAACGGCATCCGCTCGAGAAGCTGCAGCCGGTGGTTGACGCCGCCCAGATCGTCAACATGCAGACCGGCGTTCGCAGCATCAAGGTCGCCGACAGCATTTTGGGATACGCGCTCGATATCATCGACGCCACCCGCAACCACGCCGACGTTTCCCTGGGAGCTTCGCCGCGCGCGTCTGTCGCCCTGATACACATCTGCCAGGGACTGGCGTTCGCCCAGGGCCGGTCATTCGTGATACCCGACGACGTCCAGAGCGCGGCGGTGCCGGCTCTGGCGCACAGAATCGTCCTCCAGCACAAATCTTCACTGAAAGGGGAAGACGCGGCCGGTATCATCTCCGGTATCCT
>JAJZQT010000016.1:0-29087 GCA_021803005.1 Actinomycetes bacterium | reverse complement strand
GCCAGCGACTGGGTTACCGGGCAAAAGAATTCCGGTTACATGGTCTCAAGCGCTATCCCCACACGGAACACCGCGAGCGATTACCTGGGAGTGCGCGATTACCGGGCCGGAGACAGCCCCCGTTCGATTCACTGGCGCACTGCCGCCCGCACCGGCAACCTGGCGGTCATCGAATTTGCGCGGCAGGCGGCGATCACGCCGGTGTTCCTGGTGGATACTTTCGCCGACGGCGACCAGGGGGCAGGTCGGCTCTCCAGCTTTGAGACCGCCGTCACCATCGCCGCCTCGCTGGCGCAACGCGAATCAAGCCTTCGCCGGCGCTCTGCCATCGGCCGCTCTCCCTCCGACGCGGCGATCAGGGGCCTGGAAAGCAATTCCCGTGAAGCGATGCGCTGGCTGGCCGAAGTGCAGCCGGAATCGAAACAGCCGATGGACCTCTCGCTTCCGGGCCTGCCCTGGCCGGAAGTGACGCCGGTGCTGCTGCTCACCAGCCACTACGCCTACGCGGAAATGGACAGGTCGGAATTTTTGCAGGCGTTCCCTTACTCCATAGTCATCATGCTCGACGGCGTGCGGTTCGGAGACACCGAGAGATCCCGGTTCATGAATGCCGACGGCATCGAGAAGCTGGCCGGCCGCCTGGAAGGCATGGGCGTCCGGTTCATGCTTGTCTCCGGTCCCGATGAGGTGCCCTTTTGCTTGATGGATTTATAAAAGTATACGGGCGTCTCAATCCTCAGCGGACCCCCGAAGACAGCGCCGGCCTGCGGCTCAGCGTCCTGGTCGCGATCATTATCGCGGAGCTGACCGTCCTTGCCATGAATCTCTACAGCATCGCCGACACCATCGGCATTCCCGTCCTCACCGTGGCGGGTTTCGCCTACAGCTGGAAACACCGGCGGGACCGCAACCTGGTGCTGAAGATGATCCTTTCCCTTTTGGTCATTGCCGTGGCCGTACTCTTTGCCCGGGAGCTGGCCACAAGTTTCTTTGACACCCGCCTGCCGCTGATCAAGCTGCTGATGTGGCTGCAGGTGCTGCACTCGTTCGATCTGCCCGCCCGGCGGGATCTCAAGTTCTCACTGGCGAGCGGCCTGACCCTGATCGCCGCCGGCGCCGTGCTTTCGACCGGGATGATGTACATCGTCGGCCTGGCGCTGTTCACGGTTGCGGCTGTGGTGGCGCTGGCGTTTTTCCAAATATCCGAGGAATCCCAGAGAGCTGACTACGCGCTCGGCAACCGGACCACTCATGTCGTCGCCTACGGGGCGCTGGTCTGGCTGGCGGGCATCGCCGCCGCGGTTCCCCTGTTGCTGATCGTGCCGCAAAGCACGCAGGCAAGGCTGCACACCCTGCCCACCTCCAACCTGCATAACATCCTTGGAGATTTCACGCCCGAGGTGGTCAATCCTTCATACGCCGGCGGTGGCAATCCTTTTGACCAGCCGCCACAGTTCAAGTCAAATTCATACTACGGGTTCAATCCTTACATGGATCTGCGGTCGCGCGGCTCCCTTTCTGACGAGATAGTGATGAAGGTCCGCTCCGACGGATATGACTACTATCGCGGCGTGGTCTTCGACGTCTACAACGGCAAGGGCTGGGAGATGAGCTCCGATAGCGGCAGCGACGTCAGTTCGGCCAGCACCCCGATCATGCTCAACCTGAGCGCGAATCCGGTCGTGCCGGTCACCACCAACGTGCAAAGCTTTTACATCGAGACGGATCTGCCCAACATCATCTTCGCGTCCTGGAAGCCGGACCAGCTCTATTTCCCGGCCAACCAGATCAAGGTCGACAATTTCGGAAGCCTCAGAAGCCCGTTCCAGCTGACCGAGGGCACGGTCTATTCGGTGATCTCGGAGCAGCCGATGTACAGCGCCGCGTTGCTGAGGAATTTTCCGCGCGCCGCCGACCAGCCGGCAGAGCCGCAGTATGCCAGCGTGCCCGCCGGCGGCGACATGGATAGGGTGAGCCGCCTGGCCCGGGAGATCATCGCCCCCCATGCGAACCGCTACGACCAGATGATGGCGCTCCGGCAATTCCTCAAGGACAACTATGCATATGACCTCAGCGTTCCTCCCCAGGAACAGGACAGGGACGCCGTGGCCTACTTCCTCTTCCAGGAAAAGCGCGGCTACTGCGAGCATTTCGCTTCGGCTATGGCGGTCATGGCGCGAAGCGCCGGCATCCCGGCTCGTGTCGTCACCGGCTACAGCGGCGGCTCCTTCAACCCGTTTACGGGTTTGTGGGAGATCAGGCAGAGCGATGCGCACGCCTGGGTGGAGATCTACTTTGGCGCCGCCGGCTGGGTGCCGTTCGACCCCACCCCCGGCTTCAATGGGCCCAGCACCGAGGGTCAGGGCCAGAGCTCGTGGCTGGCCGGCAAGATTTTCACTTATCTCGGAGACGCCCTCGGCAGCGGACCTGTGGGCAGCGCGGCATCAGCCCTCGGAGGAGCCGCCCGCGGCGCGGTCAGCCTGGCGCTGGCGCTGCCTCTGGTATTGACCCTCGCGGTCATCATGGGAGCAATAGCTGTCATCGAAGCAGGCCGGCGGCTGGGTCGCAGGGTCATCGACGAGCGGCGGCGGCGGCGGCGTGTCCTGGGAAGCCTGGAGGAGGCCTACACCCGTGAGGAGGTCCTGAGGGATTACCTGGATCTGGCCATGCGCCTGCAAAAGCGCGGACTGATCAGGCGGCCGGAGGAAACGCTGCGGGAATTTGCCCGGCGGGTATCGAGGCATCTGGACACGGCCGAGTTCGCCAGGCTTTCCATGATCGTCGAGAGGATGCGCTATGAAGAGGCGGAGCTGCCGGATCGGTCACGAGCCGAGGCGCACGAACTTGCCAGGCGCGTCTCGGGGAAGCTCGAAGCCGGCGAAAGCGGCTCGAGACCGGTCACAGAGCTCTCTTGACCGGCTGGTACTTTCTTACAGGGCTCTCTTGACCAGTTCGTCGGCCATGGACGTCAGCTTTTGCGACAGTTCGGACGTCTTGTTGTTGATGGCCAGCATTGAACCGTCATCGAAGTAGAGTTCGACCCTCGCCTGGTGACGGATTCGCCTGACCAGCCAGGTAAGCCCCAGCGCCGAAGCGATCGAGAGCAGAAATCCAAAGAAGAATCTTCCCCTGGCCATTACTCCTACTTTCCGTAATCGCCTTCATCGGCTTCGCCCTCGAGGGCGGTCCGAAGGGCGGTGTTGACGTCGTAGAGCACGAGGCCCACGGTGGGGTCTGAGCCGGTCGAAACAGCGAGCCAGGTGTCCTTCTCGCCGGCGACGATGAAAACGCAACCGGTATTGGCTTCGATAAAGAGCTGGGTGAGCTGTGGCCGGTCCATTTCCTTGGCCGACATGCGGCCTTCCTCCAGCATCCGGCGCGCCATTTCCACCATCACGGCTTCCGACTGGCTGTTGGCGAAGGTGCTGGCCAGAACTTCGTTCTCACCGCGCACCAGCACGGCGTGGCGGATGCTTGGTGACATCTCCAGCAGTTCCTGTATCGCTTCCTTGGCGCTCGGCATCTCTCTCCTTGAATGACACGGTTCGGTAAGAGGGGAAGCTATCATAACCCGAGGCGGGAGACAAGGAGCCCCAAAGCAGGCAGACCCTAGAGGAAAAGGGCAACCGGCCCTATCAAAGGGCTTCAGGCAAGGCGCCGCGCCCAAGCTTTACGCCCCGCACTCCCGCCAGTTCTCCGATCCCTGACAGAAATCCCGCGTCGGGCCGCACCTGATGGCCCAGCTTCAGCCGCCGCACCCCGTCGGAGGTCATCATGCTGACAACCACCGGCGTTCCCCCGGGATAACTGCGGCAAAGCTCTTTCATGTTATTCAGCAGACCGGGCTCGAAGCCGTCGTGATCGAGCGAGAGCTGCACGATGTCGCCGCCATCGCCGCCACCGCTGCCCTGGCGGATGAAAGCACGGACCTCGGTGGCGATGATCTTCACCTCGCGGTTGCCTTCCTCATCGATGCCCTTGAGGTCGGCGCGGCCGCTGACCACGAGCACTTCATCCTCCATGAGCAGCTCCCGGCACTTGTTGAAGAGATCGCTGAAAACAACGACCTCGGTGCTTCCGCCCAGGTCCTCGAGGTTGACGAAGGCCATGGGGTCGCCCTTCTTGGTGGTCAGCCGCTTTACCTTGCCGACCATGCCGATGACGGTGACGCTGGTCTTGTCGCGCACCTCCTGCAGTCCGGAGATCGCCAGGGCGCCAAAGCGGGCTATCTCTTCCTCAAGCCCGATCAGAGGATGCCCCGACACGAAGATGCCAAGGGTCTCCTTTTCGAGGCGGGAAAGTTCCTGCGAGCTGAACTCACCGGCCGGGATATCGGGGTCATGGATCTCCTGGGAGCCGGTATCTTCGGCCAGGTCGAATATCGACCCCTGCCCCATGAGGCTGTCCTGCTGGCTCTGCGAGCCCATTGAGAGCGCCTGGGCCATGACTTCGAGCATGCCCTTGCGGCTGGCTCCGGTGGAATCCAGCGCCCCGCACTTGATCAGGCTCTCCAGAGCATTCTTCTTCAGTTGCTGGGAATCAACCCGGCGGCAGAAATCAAAGATCGAGGTGAAGGGACCATCCGCATCGCGGGTTGCGATGATGGAATCGATCACCTTGGCGCCGACGTTCTTGACCGCGGAGAGGCCGAAACGGATGCGATCCTTGACTACCCTGAAGTCGCTGCCGCTCTCGTTGACGTCAGGCGGCAGCACCTCGATACCCATGCGCGAGCAAACATCGACGTAAAACGGGACCTTGTCCTTGGTTGACATGACGCTCGATATGGTAGCGGCCATGTACTCGACCGGATAATTCGCCTTGAGCCAGGCGGTCTGGTAGGCGACCATGGCGTAAGCCGCGGCGTGTGATTTGTTGAAGGAATAGCCGGCGGCGGCCTCCATCAGCTTCCAGAGCTTTTCGATGGCGGCGGCGGCAACCTGGTTCTGCTTGCAGCCGTCCACGAATTTGCTTTTCAGCGTCGCCAGCAGCTTCCGATTCTTCTTGCCGATCGACTTGCGCAGATCGTCAGCTTCGGCCGGGGTGAGCCCGCCTACCTTCTTGGCGATCTCCATCAGCTGTTCCTGATAAATGGCCACGCCGTAAGTCGGCTCAAGGATCTCCTTGAGCCGCGGATCCAGGTACTTTACACCTTCAGGGTTGCGCTTGTTCTTGGCATAAGCGGGGATATATTCCATGGGTCCGGGGCGGTAGAGCGCCACCATGGCGATGATGTCTTCGAAGGTGGTCGGCCCGACATCGCGCAGGGAATCCTTCATGCCCGAGCTTTCCAGCTGGAAGACGCCGTCGCTCTGTCCCTGGCGCAGCATCTCGAAAGTCTTTTCATCATCCAACGGCAGCGATGACAATTCAATTTCAATTCCACGGCTGTCACGGATGAGCTTGACCGCGGCCTTGAGGATGTCGAGGTTTCGAAGCCCCAGGAAGTCCATCTTGAGCAGGCCCAGCTTCTCCACGTGATCCATGGTGAACTGTGTCACCACCTCGGCCTCGCCGCCCTTCTGCTGCAGCGGCACGTAATCGGTCAGGGCCCGGTCCGAGATGACGACGCCGGCGGCGTGGATGGAATCCTGACGGATGAGCCCCTCCAGTGGCAGCGCCAGGTCGATGACCTCGCGGGTCTGGCTGTCGCTGTCATAGGCGGCACGCAGCTCCTGCCCGGGCTTGAGACATTCCTCCAGCGTTACCCCGGGCCCCTCGGGAATGAACTTGACTATCTTGTCCACGGTGGCGTACGGCAGGCCCATTACCCGGCCGGCGTCACGGGTAGCCTGGCGCGCGGCCATGGTTCCGAAGGTGATGATCTGGGCCACGTTCTTCCGGCCGTAACGCTCGGTTACGTAGGCCAGCACTTTTTCCCGGTCGATCGGGGAGAAGTCGATGTCGATATCGGGCATGCTCTTGCGCCCGGGGTTGAGAAAGCGCTCGAAGAGCAGGTCGTACCTGAGCGGATCGATATCGGTGATGCTCAGGCAGTAAGCCACGAGGCTGCCGGCGGCTGAACCACGCCCGGGCCCGACGGCGACGTCGTTGTCACGCGCGTACCGGACGAAATCCCAGACGATCAGGAAGTATGAGGCGAAGCCCATTTCCCGGATCGTCGCCAGTTCGAATTCAAGCCGGTCGCGGGCGTCTGGCGGCGGGCCCTGCGGATACCGCCGGGCGAGACCTTCCTCACAAAGGCGGCGCAGAAACGTATCGCCGTCGCTGTCATCGGGTGTGTCGAATCCGGGTATGAGCAGCCTGCCAAAGTCCAGCGAGACGTTACAGCGCTCAGCTATCTCCAGGGTGCTTGCCAGCGACTCGGGCGCATCGGGGAAGGATTGTGCCATCTCGCCGGCGCTCTTCAAATAAAACTGGTCCCCCTGGAACTTCAGGCGCTTGGTGTCAAGCAGGTTGCTGCCGGTCTGGATGCAGAGCAGGGCGTCGTGCGAGGACGCGTCCTCATGCAGAAGATAGTGGACGTCATTGGTGGCCACGAGCGGCCGGCCGACCTCGGCGGCGACCTCACGGACCAGCGGATTCACCTTTTCCTGCTCGGCCAGGCCCTGGTACTGGATCTCGATGTAGACGTTATCCCGGCCGAAGATCTCCTGCAGGGCGCGGACCTCGGCCACGGCACCCTCGCGGTCGCCGGTGAACAACAGGTGGGAAAGCCTGCCGTTGAGGCAGCCGGTCAGGGCGATTATGCCCTCGGAATGATCCCGGAGAACCTGCACGTCGACGCGCGGCTTGTAATAATAACCTTCGAGGAACCCCCGCGAGGATATCCTTACCAGGTTCTGATACCCGGTGTCGTTTTCGGCCAGCAGGGTCAGGTGGTAGCGGTCCTCGCGCATGCTGGATTTTTCGTTGCGGTCGTCGACCACGTAGGCCTCAAAGCCGATAATCGGCTTGATGCCGCGGGCGGTGGCCTCACGATAGAATTCTACGGCGCTGGAGAGAACGCCGTGGTCGGTGATGGCGACGGCGGACATGCCCAGCTCCTGGCAGCGCTCGAGCAGCGGAACCACTCTGACGGCGCCGTCGAGCACGGAATATTCGCTGTGGACGTGAAGGTGGACAAAACCGGACTCCGGCGGGGTTGCCGGCGTCGCGCCGACGTCATTGGCGTTTGCCTTGCTCAAGAGTTCTCCCTTACCCTCACGACGAGGATTCTATCCCCGTCGCGCAAGCGGTTCAACACAAGCACGAGCTCCGGGGGTTCATATCGTATCCAACGCGGGCAACAATGATCAGTTTTTTTCAGGAACTTGACGGGAGTGCGTTCGGCTTTGCCTTGGTCAGCATCATAATGCCGATCGCGAAAGCCACCACGGCAAGTCCCGTACAACCGATCTGCATGCCGACGTGATCGGCGCGCGCGGCCAGACCGATGTGGCAGATACCGGTCAGGATGATGGGAATTGCCATGACTTCGCTGGTGACGAACCAGTAGGCGGCAAGGATGATACCGACAGCTCCCAACACGTAACAGATCGTTTTCATCGTGTCGTGCTGGTTCATGGCCATGAAGAGACAGATGTAAGAGGCGGCGCCGTAGATCGACGCCATGGTTCCGTTTACCAGTCCGCCCTTGAATTGCATTTTGCGCTCCTTTCCAGGCTTGCCGGCTGTAAGCCTAAATCCCAGGCGGCAGCCGCCGTACCGCCATATTAAAATTCGATGAAGGGCAGCAATATTCCTTGCCGAGGGGCTTTTACTATTCTACCAATCCGGGGGACCAATCCGGGGGACACATTACTTAATTACTGATTTCGGGGACACACTACCCTGTACCCGAAACCACCCTGTTTTTCAGCTCCCCCACTCCGGTGACGCGCACGGCAACCACGTCCCCGGGTTTCAGGGGCCCCACACCGGGAGGCGTCCCGGTCAGGATGGCGTCGTGCCGCTCCAGGGTCATGATCCCGGAGATGAATGCCACGAGTTCAATCGGGGAAAAGATCATGTCAGCAATGGCGGCGCTTTGCCGCACCTGCCCGTTTAACAACAGCTCGACCAGTGCTTCCGGCAGCGGCGGCTTGGTCTCGACCCATGGACCCAGCGGACAGAAAGTGTCAAAACTCTTCGAACGTGTCCACTGCCCGTCGCTCTGCTGCAGGTCGCGGGCGGTGACATCGTTGGCGCAGGTATAGCCAAGGATATGACCTGCGGCGTCACCGGTACTGACGTTGTGCGCTCTCTCGCCGATCACAACCGCAAGTTCGGCTTCATAGTCAACCTGCCTGGAGACGGCGGGCAGAACTATCGCATCGTCAGATCTGATCACGGCTGAAGGGGGCTTCATGAAGAGTACCGGCTCGGAAGCGAGGTCCATCCCCAGTTCAGCGGCATGCGAGCGGTAATTGAGGCCGACGGCTATGATCTTGCCCGGAGGTTGCAGCTCGAGTTGGGCCATGGTGTCTGCCTCTCCCGGCAGCTACCGGCGCCTGTGGCGCTTGACCATGCCGTACTCGATGCTGTCTACCAGGGCTTCCCAGCTGGCCTCGATGATGTTTTCGGAAACGCCGATCGTGCCCCAGGTGTCCTGGCCATCGCTCGAATCAAGCAGTACGCGCGTGACCGCACCGGTGCCTTTGTGCTCGTTTAGTATCCGCACCTTATAGTTGACCAGATGGATGCGTGAAAGCTCGTCGACCAGCTTGGGGAACCTGGACGGCAACAGTTTTCTTAGCGCAATGTCAAGCGCGTTGACGGGTCCGTTGCCTTCGGAGAAGGCGATCGGCAGCTCGCCGCCGCCGTTTCCCTTGAGGACTATCTTGGCCTCGCTGATGACGGCGCTCTTCCGTTTCTGGACGATAACACGGAAATTGTCCAGCTCGATTATGGGTTTATGCAGCCCCAGCTCGCGGCGGAGGAAAAGTTCGAAGGAAGCGTCGGCGACTTCGTAGTGATAGCCGGCGTGTTCCTTTTCCTTCAGGCGCTTGAGCAGACGGCCCAGCGTTTCCTTGTCCCGGTCGCCGGTGAGGTCGATACCCATCTCCGCGGCTTTCTTGAGAACGGTGGCGCGCCCGGCCAGCTCGCTCACGAGGATGCGCTGTTTATTGCCCACCAGAGCCGGATCCACGTGCTCGAACGTGCGAGCGTCCCGCAGGGCGGCGCTTACGTGCAGACCGCCCTTATGCGCGAAAGCGTTCTCGCCCACGTAGGGCTGGTGCGTCTCGGGGCTGACGTTGACGACCTCGGCCACGTAATGCGAAGTCTCGGTCAGCTCGGCGAGCCTGCGGTCGGTGACGCAATCGAGCCCCATCTTGAGCTTGAGCGCGGGAACGACCGAGATCAGGTTGGCGTTGCCGCAACGCTCGCCGTAGCCATTGACAGTACCCTGCACCTGGGTTGCCCCGGCCTCAACTGCCATCAGGGAAACAGCCACGGCGCAATCAGAGTCGTTATGCGCATGGATGCCGACCGGCACCTCTGGAAATTCCCGGCGAACGGCGCGAACCATTTCAGCGGCCTCGCCCGGCAGCGTGGCTCCGTTGGTGTCGCAGAGGACCAGTCTGGCAGCGCCGCCCTCCACTGCCTCGCGCAGCGTCTGCAGTGCATACTCTCGGTCGTCCCTGAAGCCATCAAAGAAGTGCTCCGCGTCAAAAAAGACTTCGCGCCCCTTCTTTGCCAGATAGCCGACGGTCGACGATATCAGCTTGAGGTTTTCATGCAGGCTGACCCGCAGCACCTTGACGGTATGAAGCTTCCAGCTCTTGCCCACGATCGCGACCACGGGCGTGTTCACCTTCAGCAATTCCCTGACCATGGGATCTTTGGCCGGCGTCAGGTCCTTGCGATGGGTCATGCCGAAGGCAGCCAGCCTGGCGGTGCGCAGCCTGTGGCCGGCCATCTTTTGATAAAATTCCACATCCTTGGGATTGGACCCCGGGAAACCACCCTCGATGTAATGCACGCCGAGGCGGTCCAGCCGCAGGGCGATCTGGACCTTCTCGTCCACCGAGACGCTCATGCCTTCGCGCTGCATGCCGTCCCGCAAGGTCGTGTCATAAATTTCGATTCGTTTGGCCATTAAACTCTAGCCGTTCATACCCACTCTAGGTAATGTGCGTACCTGTCGTTCTCGGCCTTGATGATGCCGTAGAACGTGTCCTGAATCTTCTTCGTGATCGGGCCCGGCTCGCCGATGACGCGGTCGTCGACCTCGCGCAGCGGCACGATCTCGGCCGCGGTGCCGGTGAGAAACGCCTCGTCGGCGACATAGAGATCCGAGCGCACCATCACCTTCTGCTCCAGCGGTATGCCCTCGTCCCGGCAGATCGCGAAAACAGTGTCCGCGGTTATGCCCTCGAGAACATCGGAGGCAGTAGGCGGCGTCGCCACGGCGCCATTTCTGACCACGAACAGGTTCTCTCCGGAGCCCTCCGAAAGATTGCCCTGATCGTCGAGCAGGATCGCTTCCTCGTAACCGCCTTTTACCGCTTCCACCTTGGCCAGGCTCGAGTTCAGGTACTGCCCAGTGGCCTTGGCCGCCGGCGGCATGCTGTTTGGCCCGAAACGCCGGAATGAGGAGATCTTGGCGCGGATGCCGTGCTTGATTCCCTCGTCGCCAAGGTATGTCCCCCAGGGCCAGACGGCGATAGCCACGTCAACGGGAGCATTAAGGGGGAAGAGCCCCATCTCGCCGTAGCCGCGAAAGATGATCGGCCGGATGTAACAGCTCTCGAGATCGTTGGCCTTGATGACATCCTTGGTCGCCTGCACCAGCTCCTCCAAGCTGAAGGGCACGTCCATCATGTATATCTTGGCGGAACGCAGCAGCCTGTCGATGTGATCGGTCAGTCGGTAGACATGGGTTCCTTTTTTGGTATCGTACGCCCTGATGCCTTCAAAAACGCCGGAACCGTAGTGCAGCGCATGGGTAAGCAGGTGGACCTTGGCGTCGGCCCAATCAACCAGCTTCCCGTTCATCCATATCTTTGAAACTTCCGTTATAGGCATGAGACTCCTTTCAGCCTTGCGGCGCCGGCGCCCCGGCTTGCTAGCCGGCGGCCACCCTCTCGGCCACCATGTCGCCGATCTCTGATGTTGAATATCCAGTCCGGCCGACCGCCAGGCTGTCGAGCTTGTTGGCCGTGACGTCCGTGATTGCCGCCTCGACAGCGGCGCCGGCCTCGTTTTCCCCCAGGAACTCGAGCATCATCTGCACCGCGGCGATGGCCGCCAGCGGATTGATCACATTCTGGCCGGTGTATTTCGGGGCCGAACCGCCGATCGGCTCGAACATGGAAACGCCCTCGGGATTGATGTTGCCTCCCGCGGCTATGCCCATGCCGCCCTGGATCATCGCCCCCAGGTCGGTGATGATGTCGCCGAAGATATTGTCGGTGACGATGACGTCGAACCATTCCGGGTTCTTGATGAACCACATGCAGATGGCGTCCACGTGCGCGTAATCGGGCTTGACATCAGGATAATCCGGGGCCGTCTCGTTGAAGGTCCGCATCCACAGATCCTGCGAATAGTTGAGCACGTTGGTCTTGCCGCACATGGTGAGCTTGTTGTCCTTGCCCCGGCGCTGGCAATAATCAAACGCGTAACGGATGCAGCGCTCGACGCCTTTGCGGGTGTTGATGCTCTCCTGGATCGCCACCTCGTCCGGTTTTCCCTTTTTCAGGAAACCGCCGGCGCCGACGTACAGGCCCTCGGTGTTCTCGCGGACGACCACGAAGTCGATATCCTCCGGGCCTTTGTCCTTGACCGGCGTCTCCACGCCGGGAAACAGCTTGACCGGCCGCAGATTGATGTACTGGTCCAGCTCGAACCGCGCCTTTAGCAGGATCCCCTGCTCCAGTATGCCCGGCTTGACGTCGGGGTGCCCGATGGCGCCCAGGAAGATGGCGTCGTGACCTTTCAATTCCTCGAGGGCCGAATCCGGCAGGGTCTCTCCCGTCTTCAGGTAACGGTCGCCGCCGAAATCGTAGTCGGTGGTCTCATACTCGAAACCGAAGCGTGAAGCCGCGGCCGAAAGCACCTTGAGGCCTTCGCGCACGACTTCAGGTCCGGTACCATCGCCGGGCATGACAGCTATGTTATGCATTCGATCCTCCGCTCCGTTCCTTGACATAGTTCATCAGGCCTCCCGCGGCCACGATCTTCTGCATGAATTCGGGAAACCGGTCCGCCTGAAATGCACGTCCCCGGGTAAGGTCCTCGACCTCACCCTGGTCCAGATTGACCCTCAACAGGTCGCCGCCTTCCACTTCTCGCACCGCCTCGGGACAAACCAGGATCGGCAGCCCGATGTTGATGGCGTTGCGATAGAAGATACGCGCAAACGAAGCCGCCACAACGCAGGAAACGCCCGCGGCCTTGATCGCAACCGGCGCCTGTTCCCTGGAAGAACCGCAACCGAAGTTCTCACCGGCAACGATGATGTCGCCCGGTTGCACCCTGTCGATGAAGTCCTTGTCGATGTCCTCCATGCAATGGGCCGCCAGCTCATCGGGATCATGCGTGTTCAGATAGCGCGCCGGGATGATGACGTCGGTATCGACGTCGCGCCCGTACTTGTGTGCCGTGCCTTCAAAGATCATGCCAGCACCTCCTGGGGAACCGTCACCGTTCCAGCAACCGCGGTGGCAGCGGCCACGTAGGGGCCGGCCAGATAGACTTCGCTCTCGGTGTGTCCCATACGGCCGACGAAATTGCGGTTGGTGGTGGAGACACAGCGCTCGCCGGCGGCCAGGATACCCATATGGCCGCCCAGGCAGGGACCGCATGTCGGCGTGCTGACCGCCACCTCGGCCTCGATGAAGATGTCTATCAGCCCTTCCTTCATCGCCTGCCGGTAGACCTGCTGGCTTCCGGGGAAGACCAGGGTCCGCACGTCCGGGTGCACCTTGCGTCCTTTCAGCACCTCCGCCGCCATCCTCAGGTCCTCGATGCGGCCGTTGGTACAGGAACCTATGACTACCTGATCGACCTTCAGATCGGCCAACTCGGACGCCGGCACCGCATTAGAGGGCAGGTGCGGCTTGGCCACCTGCGGCTCGATCGTGCAGACGTCTATATCTATGACGCGCTTGTACCCGGCAGCCTCGTCGCTTGCCAGCATCACCGGCTCCCGTAGAGCCCGCCCGCGGCAATATTCCTCAGTGACAGCGTCCGGCTCGACGATACCGCTCTTGCCGCCGGCCTCGATTGCCATGTTGCACATGGTGAAGCGGCCGTCCATGGACAGGTTCCTGATGGCGCCGCCGCCGAACTCCATCGCCTGGTACAGCGCCCCATCGACGCCGATCATGCCGATAGTGTAGAGGATGTAATCCTTGCCGGTCACGTAGCGCCGCGGCTCACCCTCATAGTTGAACCGGATCGTCTCCGGAACCCGCAGCCAGACTTTCCCGGTGGCCATACCGGCCGCCAGGTCGGTGCTGCCGACGCCGGTGGCGAATGCACCCAGCGCTCCATACGTGCAGGTATGCGAATCGGCGCCGATCACCACATCGCCCGGCACCACCAGCCCTTTTTCCGGCAGGATCACGTGCTCGATGCCCATGCGACCGACGTCGAAGAAGTTGGTCAGCCCCTGGCGGCGCGCGAAATCGCGTACCAGCTTGGCCTGCTCGGCAGACTTGATGTCCTTGTTGGGAACAAAGTGGTCGCATACCATGACCACTTTCTCCTTATCCCAGACCTGCTGTATTCCCGCCGCCTCGAACTCCTTGATCGCCAGCGGCGCCGTGATGTCATTGGCCAGGGCCAGATCCAGCCTGGCGTCGATGAAATCGCCGGGCTGCACTTCCTCCCGGCCGCAGGAGCGCGCCAGGATCTTCTCGGTTATATTCATTGGTCTTGCCATCTATGTCACCGCCCCGGCTCTGTATGCATTATTGAGCGCGCGGACATATGCCTTGGCGCTGGCCTCGACCACATCGATCGACAGCGCCGTGCCCGCGTACGCCTTGCCTTGTACCTCGACCACGACGCGCACCTCGCCGAGGGAATCCTTGCCCTCGGTCACGGAACGCACCTGGTAATCCTTCAGCTTGCCCTTGGTACCTACGGCGTCATCGATGGCCTTGAAGATAGATTCCATCGATCCGCCGGAGAAACTCTTGCCCAGCAGCTTCTCCCCTTCCTTTTCTATGATCACCTGACAGGTCGGGACGAACTCCGAACTGGAACTGACCTCGTATGACTTCAGCTCATATATATCCGTGAGCTCGCGTATCTCTTCGCTGACCAGATGCTCCAGGTCGACCGCGGTGATCTGCTTCTTCTTGTCCGCGACCTTCTTGAAATGCACAAAAGCCTGGTTGAGGTCTTCCTCGCTCAGGTTATAACCCAGCTCTTCCATCGCCGCCTTGAGAGCGTGGCGCCCGGAGTGCTTGCCCAGCACCAGGTCGCTCTGCCCCCGGCCGACGCTGGCCGCATTCATGATCTCATAGGTTGTGCGCTCCTTCAGCACGCCGTCCTGGTGGATGCCGGACTCGTGAGCAAAAGCGTTCTTGCCCACAATCGCCTTGTTGGGCTGCACGTCGTACCCGGTCAGCTGGCTCACCAGGCGGCTGGTGCGCGCAATCTCCACGGTCTTGACGCCGGTCGCCCGTCCCAGCGTGCGCTTGCGGGTCTCCAGGATCATGACAATCTCCTCCAGGGAAGCATTCCCTGCCCGCTCTCCCAGGCCGTTGATGGCGCATTCCACCTGCGAGGCGCCGTTCTCTACCGCCGCCAGGGAATTTGCAACCGCCAGGCCCAGGTCGTTATGGCAATGTACGCTCACGGCCACGTCTTTCAGGCCGGGAACCTTCTTGAACTGCTCCCTGACGAAATCGCCGAACTCGCTGGGAATGGCGTATCCCACGGTGTCGGGAATATTGATCGTGCAGGCGCCCTCGTCAATGGCCGCCTGCAGCACCGCGGCCAGGTAGTCAGGGTCGCTGCGCGTTGCGTCCATGGCGGAGAACTCGACGTCATCGCACAGGCTCACGGCCAGCGCGACCATGCGCCTGGCCGTCTCCAGCACTTCCTCGCGTGACTTGCGCAGCTGGTGCTTGAGATGGATGTCGCTGGTTGATATGAAAGTATGGATGCGGGGGCGCTCGGCCTCCTTGATGGCGTCCCAGGCCGTGCGCACATCGTTCTCGATGGCTCGGGCCAAGGCGCAGACCGTCACGCCGGAAACACTACGGGCGATCTTTTCGACTCCCTCGAAGTCGCCGGGAGACGATATTGGGAACCCGGCCTCGATGACGTCGACTCCCAGCCGCGCCAACTGCTCGGCTATCTCCAGCTTCTCAAAGGAGTTGAGACTGATGCCGGGAGATTGTTCACCGTCCCGGAGCGTTGTGTCAAATATGATAACGCGATGAGGATCCATTGCTTCTCCTAAAACCATCCAAGGTTTGATAAAACGGAATAAAGATGGCGGGTTTGCCGCACGGGCAAACTACTAGATAATCTCCCCCGACAGGGGGAGGAGAAGCAAGCTCTGGAGGGAGATGGCGGCGGGCAGCACTAAACTGCCTCCCGCGGAGGGGGCCGGTTCCTGCGCGACAGGTTTGTTCGCAACAACTGAGACCATTAGGAAAGTATGATATTGAAGTTCGGGAAGGATTTCAACTTGAAACCAGAGCCCGGTAGACAAACGACGGACGACGTTTATCTGTCCGCCTAGCCGGCGTTGCGCAATTTCGTGCCGCGGTCCTCGCGGACGAGCTCCACAAACTTCTTCACCAGTCGAGGATCGAACTGCGTGCCGGCCCCCTTCTCCAGTTCCGCGATGGCGTTTTCGCGGCTAAGCGCCTTCCGGTACGGGCGGTCGGAGCGCATGGCGCGATATGCATCCATGATTCCCACAATCCGCGCCGTCAGAGGAATCTGCTGGCCGTGAAGCCTCTCAGGATAGCCGGTCCCATCCCAGCGCTCATGATGATAAAGGATGGCGGCGATCAGATCCTGGAGTTGCATGGCTTCCTGGAGTATCCGCTGCCCGATTTCGGGATGTTGTTGCAGCTTTGCCAGTTCTTCCACCGACAGTTTCTCCGTCTTTCTCAGGATGGAGCCAGGTATGCCGATTTTGCCGATGTCGTGGAGCCTTGAAGCCAGAAATAGGGTGTCGGCCTGCTCCTTATCGAGGCCGAGCTGCTCGGCCAGGGCAGCCGCGACACCATCCATGGAACTGCTGGCCTCTAGCGTGTAGTCGTCGTTGGCGTCGACCGCCTCGGCCAGCGCCCGGATAGTCTGCAGGCTGGCGCCTTCGAGCCGATTGTGCAGACGCTCAACATCGCCTTCCTGGAGTTCGGTGCCATTGAGGTCCTTGAAATATGCTACCCGGTCGCGCCCCCTGCGCTTGGCAAAAAGCAGCGCCGAATCGGCCGCAGAGATAAGGCTGCCGGCATCGCTGGCACACTCAGGCAGATCGGCCACACCGAAGCTGGCGCCGACTGCCCGCTGCGGCAGCTCGATCCCGTCGGCGATCTCCTTGATGCTGTCTCTCAACCTGTCGGCTATGGCCATCGCCTTTTCTGCCACCGAGCCCAGCAACAGGATGACAAACTCCTCGCCGCCGTATCTGGCGGCGTAGCCCCCGCTCTTAATCTCTTCACTGAGCTTCTTGCCGACCCGCTTGAGGACTTCGTCTCCTTTTTGATGCCCGTAGCTGTCGTTAATTGACTTGAAATGGTCGAGATCGAGCATGATCAGAGAAAGCGGCAGGCTGCCTTGCCCGGCCTTATCGATCTCCCAGCGGATATGATGCTGAAAATGGGCATGGTTTCGCAACCCTGTGAGCAGATCCGTGTCAGCCATCTCACGCGCCTGCCTGTGCAGCAGCTCCAGCTCAATATATTGATCTTTCAGTTCCTCGTTAGCAGCCGCCAGCAGGTCCTCCTTCTCCCTGACGGCCAGCATCAGGCTGTTGAAGTTTTCACCGATCTCGCTGATAGGATTTTCTCCAACCGCCTGCGAATAGACATCGCACTTGGAACAGTCACCGAGCTTCTGGGCAAACCGGCCCTGTATCTCTCCCCCACAGTAAGTCCCGGCTATCAACCAGCAGCGCAGATGTTTCCGTCCGAAAGCGGGGCAGTCCACCTGGTTGCATTCCTTTGCCTGCCAGCAGGTCGGCACCCGGGAATCCTCAAAGCTCACATCCCATTTCTGTGATTCGATGGCCCCATGGGTCAGTGAGCCGAAGCGCGACTTGGCTTCTTCGAGTTCTTGCTTCTGCAGCGCCAGCATCCTGTTACGCTGATAAAGGGTTATTTGCACGAGGAAGTAGCAGAAGGATCCTACCGCCAGACCGGCAACAAGGCACGCGAGGCGAAAATAGATCTTCCTGTCAGGATCCCAGGTAACAAAGGGACTGGCGATGGAGGGGAAGACGAGCCCCATGGCCAGGCCGAAAGTGACCATCACTGTAAGGATCCGTCTCATTGATGACAATCGTTGCGAGAGGAAATCGATCACGATGAAGTCACCACAGCCTGTCGATCATACGGCATGACGGAGCTCCGGCGCTTCATCTTTGCCGATCAGTTCGACAAATATCTTCACAAGCCGAGGATCGAACTGGCTGCCGGCTCCCTTGCGCAACTCCTCAAGGGCTGCTGCGGGAGAGAGCGTCCGACGATAGGGGCGATCGCTGAGCATTGCCCGGTAAGCATCCATGATGCCGATCACTCGGGCCATAACCGGTATCTGCTCGCCTTTTAGCTTTTCGGGGTAGCCCTGGCCGTCCCAGCGCTCGTGATGATAGAGGATGGCCTGGATCAGCTCTTGAATCTGTTCGACTTCCCTTAACAGGCGCTGACCGATCGCGGGGTGCTGTTGAACCAGTGACAGCTCTTCTGGAGACAGCTTTTCTTTCTTGCGCAGGATGGAGCTGGGGACACCCACCTTACCGATGTCGTGCAACCGGGCCGCCAGTGCCAGGGCATCCGCCTGCTCCTGATTCATGCCGAGCCGCTCGGCCATTGCCTCCGCCACTCTCGCCATTTGCGGCTGGCCGCATTCCGAGTACTGGTCGGTGGCGTCGACCGCCTCGGCCAGCGCGCGGATAGTCTGCAGGCTGGCGCCCTTGAGGCGGCTATGAAGCTTGTCCATGTCGCCGGAACGAAGCTCCGTGTCGGAAAGATCCCGAAAATATGACACCCGGTCCCGCCCTTTGCGTTTGGCGAAGAGCAGCGCAGCATCCGATGCCGAGATCAGGCTGTCGGCGTCACTCGCGCATCGAGGTATATCAGCCACGCCAAAGCTGCCGCCCACGAAGCCGGACGGCAGATTGACCTCGGCCTCGACGGCTTTCATCCTGCGTCGCAGACTATCGGCCACTTCCATGGCCGGCTTCGCGGTTGTCGATGGCATGACGATGACGAATTCCTCGCCCCCGTACCGTGCCCCATATGCCGAAGTCCCGATTTCATCACGGATCAACCTGCCGACCACCTGCAGAACCTCATCACCCTTCTGATGACCAAACTCGTCATTGACCGACTTGAACCGGTCCAGGTCGAGCATGATCAGCGACAGCGGCTGTTTCAGTGCCTGTGCCTTTTCAACCTCCTTGTGGAGGTGGTCCTGAAAATGAGCATGATTTCGCAGGCCTGTCAGCATGTCGGTATCCGCCTTCTCACGTGCCTGTTTGTGCATCAGCTCGAGTTCCCCATACTGTTTCTGCAGTTTGCCGTTAGTTTCGGAAAGCATCTCTTCTTTCTCACGTAAAGCCCACATAAGACTGTTGAAATTCTCGCCGATCTCGTTGATCGGATCCCGCTCCGTCGAAACCTGGTAGACCTCGCATTTGGAGCAATCCCCAAGCTTCTGAGCGAAGCGCCCCTGCACTTCGCCGCGGCAGAAGGTTCCGGCAACTAGCCAGCAGCGAACGTGTTGTTTTCCATACGAAGGACAGTTCTCTGACCCACATCCCTTTACTTCCCAACAAGTAGGAATAGCCGGATCTTCAAAACTGACGTTCCAGTCCCTCTGGGTAATCGCAGCGTGGGTTAATGCGGAAAATTTCTTCTTGGCATCGGCAAGCATGCCTGACTGTTGATTGATGCGGTCAGCTTCCCTGCCAATGACATATGCTGCGGCCCCCGCCAGGATCGGCGCCACGCCGATATGTATGGCCTCGTGATCGCTGCCGAACCTGTTTACGATGAGATAGGCAGACACTGCATAGACTAAACCCGCGGCAGCGCCGGCAACGCAATAAATGAATGCCCTCGTCCGCATGATGGAAGATCTCATAACCGCCCCAAAGGTGTAACTGCAGATTATTGGACCCATCGGACACAGATTGACATCCTTTAATGATTCCAACCTTTTTTGCAGGGGTTCGCGGATGCGGGTTGAAACAGACTATTGTGGCAATTTGAGCCCCGGATGCGGGGAAGGTAAATAGCGCTCCGGAGGCAAACCGGAAACGATTCGAAAGTGGGCACTATATTGAAGCCCTTCAAGGGTAAACGGCACAATCTCGCCCTCACGGCGCTGGTGCTGACGGGCGCGCTATTATCGGCGCTCCTTTTCGTTGGCGGGACCGCGGCCGCAGACACGGATCTTTCAGCCAAACAGGCCGAGGTGGACCGGGTCAGGAACGAAGTCAGCTCAATCAATGCCGAAGCCGAGCAGGCGGTGGAACGCTACAATCAGGCGAATTCCGAGCTGGAGGAAACCCGCCGCCAGATTGCAGAGAACGAAAAGACGCTGGCAGACGCCTCCGCCAAGCTCTCTGAAGCCCAGAAGCGGCTCGACAAGCGGCTGGAAAACATCTATCGCCAGGGATCCATGAGCTTCATGGAAGTTGTCCTCAACACTTCCTCATTCAACGAATTCATGTCGCGTTTTGACCTGCTCGGAAAGATAGGCGCCCAGGACAAGTCTGACATAGATGAGGTCCTGGGTTACAAGACTGAGACCGAGAAGGCCAAGGAAGAGCTGGACCGCACCCTGCAACGCCAGCAAGAACTGGTCGACACGGTGGCTTCAGAGAAGTCGGCGGTCGAATCCCAGCTGGCCGCAAGGCAGGCCGTACTCTCGAGCGCAGAGAGTGACGTGGCTCAGATTCTGGCCCAGCAGCAGCCGGCCCCGGCCGCACCCGGAGGCGCGCCTGCAGCGGCGCCACCGGCCGCACAGAGTGGCGATAACCAAGCCGGCGATTCATCGCAGGGCGGCCAGTCGCCCGCCCCGTCTCCGGATCCCGATCCCGGCGCCGGCAGTCCGCCGCCTCCCTCGGCTATCGGAGCCCCCGGCATCGCCATGCAGTATCTCGGAGTTCCTTATGTCTGGGGCGGCGCCTCGCCCAGCGGTTTCGACTGCTCAGGCCTGGTCATGTACGTTTACGCCCAGATGGGCATCTACCTGCCACACTCGGCTTCGGCTCAATACTACTCGGGCACGCCGATCAGCCGCTCAGATCTTGCTCCTGGCGATCTGGTGTTCTTCGGACACCCAATCAGCCACGTGGGCATATACATCGGCGGCGGCAGCATGATCCATGCCCCCTTCGAGGGCCAGGTCGTTTCAATCACGAGTGTCAGTTACGGCGGCAGCTACGCCGGCGCCTGCCGGCTCTAGCGTTGCGGCGCTTTCCTCAGTAACGTTCTCCTGATAACATTTGGCATTGTGCGCTTCAGTGGGTGTGATCGCGCCATAAAATGACACCATTCGACCGTTCATGGGGAGAGAATTGGCAGCGGCTGGTTCCAGTACACACAGAATATCCATCGGCCTGCTTGGTTTTGGCACGGTCGGATCGAACGTCTACAACCTCATCAATAACCAGGGTATCGAGATCGCCCAGGCGACAGGAGCCTCCGTTACCGTCAAGAAGATCCTGGTCCGCGACGTTTCCATTCCCAGGGAAGATGCGCCGCAGAACTTGTTCACAGAAAACTTCGAGGAGATCCTGGAAGATCCCGAGATCTCCCTGGTGGTCGAGCTCATTGGCGGCATCGAGCCGGCCTTCGATTACATCACCAGTCTGCTCGAGCGTGGTAAAGCAGTAGTCACCGCCAACAAGCAGCTGCTTTCGCAAAAGGGCTTTTATCTTTTTCGCCTGGCCCGTGAGAAGAAAACGCAGATAAGATTTGAGGCCAGCGTCGCCGGCGCCATTCCTGTAATCAAGGTTCTGCGAGAGTCGATGATAGCCGCCGACCTGACCAGCGTATACGGAATCGTCAACGGTACGACAAATTTCATCCTTACCGAGATGAGCCGCACCGGCGCCAAATACGGAGACGCACTGGCCAACGCCCAGGAATGGGGATATGCCGAAGCCGATCCCACTGAAGACATCAGCGGCAAGGATGCGGCCGCCAAGATGGCTATCCTGGCCTCCATCGCCTTCCATGCCGCAGTAAGTCTTGAAGACGTCGCCTGCGTCGGCATCGAGCACATCAGCTCCCTGGATATCTCCTACGCCCGCAATCTCGACTTGACGATCAAGCTTCTGGGCGTGGCCAAGCTCTACGGCAACAAGATAAATGTCCGGGTCTACCCGGCGCTGCTTAAAAAAGACCACCCGCTGGCGACCGTCAGCGGTGCCTACAACGCCGTTTTCCTCAAGGGGAACGCCATAGACGAGATCATGCTCTCAGGCCCGGGAGCGGGAGGAATGGAAACCGCTTCCGCGGTCGTCAGCGATATCGCGGCGATCATCGCCCGTGAAAAGCCGGGGGTGCTCGAAAACGTGGCCCCATGGCGGGAGATGGAATTCTACCCCGACGATGAAGTCATCTCAAAGTTCTATCTGCGGCTCGAAGTCGAAGACGAGCCCGGCGTTCTTGCAGAAATCGCACAGGTTTTTGGAGATCATGAGGTCAGCGTCGAGAGCGTCATCCAGCAGGGCCGGGGAGCTCACGCCGAGCTGGTCATGGTCTTCCATCCTGTAAAGGAAGCGGGCTTCCGGGAAGCGCTGGAAAAAATTGCCGCGCTACCCGTGATCAAGTCCCAGCCGCGGCCCATCCGCGTGGAAGACAACGGCAATGAGCAGTAGCGGCCCGCGCGACAGATCCCTGATTGAACGTTACCGGAAGTTTCTTCCGGTTAGCGACGCCACGCCTGTCATTACTCTTGCCGAAGGTTCCACACCTCTGCTATCAGCCCCGCGGTTGGGCGAAAGGCTGGGCCTCAACCTTTTCCTCAAGCTCGAGGGGCTGAACCCGACGGGCAGTTTCAAGGACCGCGGCATGACCCTGGCTGTGTCCAAGGGCCTGGAGGATGGTGCCAGAGCCGTCATCTGCGCTTCAACCGGGAACACATCGGCCTCGGCTGCCGCCTATGCCAGCCGCGCGGGCATCCGCTGCATCGTCATCATTCCCGAGGGCAAAATAGCTGCCGGCAAGCTGGCGCAGGCAGTAACCCATGGCGCCCAAGTGTTATCAGTTGCCGGTAACTTCGATCAGGCGCTCGACATCGTCCGCGGCATAGTTGAGAAGTATCCGGTGCAGCTGGTCAATTCAATCAATCCCTACCGGCTCGAAGGCCAGAAGACGGGTGCTTTCGAAATAGTTGATTCACTGGGCAAAGCCCCGGACTTCCTCGCGATCCCCGTCGGAAACGCCGGCAATATCACCGCCTACTGGAACGGATTTAACGAGTATCTGAATGCAGGCGAGTGCGATAGTGTTCCTCGCATGATCGGCTTCCAGGCGGCTGGCGCAGCGCCGCTTGTACTCGGCCGCCCGGTGAAAAATCCCGAGACCATAGCCACTGCCATTCGCATCGGCAACCCTGCCAGGGGTGACCAGGCGCTGGCAGCGGCAGGCGACTCCAGAGGCCTCATCGATTCTGTCACCGATGAAGAAATAATCTCCGCCTACAAGCTCGTTGCCTCCACTGAGGGCACCTTCTGCGAACCGGCTTCGGCCGCAAGTCTCGCGGGCGTCATCAAGAAACAGCGGGAAGGACTGTTCAACGAAGGAGATACCGTCGTTTGCGTCCTGACAGGCCACGGTCTCAAGGATCCGGATACCGCCATCGACAACGGCGCCAAGGTCGTCCGGGTCGACGCCGATTTCGACCGGGTAGTCGACACCCTCGGACTCTAGGAAGGCAATGAAGTACCTGGTTCTCATCCCTGACGGCTCAGCCGATGAGCACCGGCCCGAACTGGGCGGCCGCACACCGCTGCAGGCGGCAAAAACCCCCAATTTCGACCGCCTGGCACGATCCGGCACAATCGGCCTGGCCAGGACCATACCCGAAGGCTTTCCTCCCGGCAGCGACGTTGCCAATCTCTGCGTGCTGGGTTACGACCCTCATGCTTATTACACAGGCAGGGCTCCCCTGGAGGCGGCTAGCCTCGGGATCAGCCTCAGGACCGGCGACGTCGCCTTCCGCTGTAATCTCGTCTGCATTGACGGTGGCCTGATGCGCGATTTCGCCGCCGGCCATATAGAAACAGAAGCAGCCGCCAAATTGATCGGCTATCTTCAGAAGAACCTGGGCGGAGGCAAAGCAAATTTCTTCCCGGGATTGAGCTACCGACACATCATGGTATCCAATGGCCTTGCGCTTAAAGCGAAGTGCACGCCTCCTCACGACATCACCGGACAGCCGTTCGAGCCTCACTTGCCGAAGGGAGAAGAATCCGGCTGGCTGCGCGGCATCATGGAGGAATCGGCCCGTTTGCTCGGCGGCCACCCCATCAATGAACAAAGAAGGCTCGAGGGAAAACTGCCAGCCAACATGGTCTGGCTCTGGGGCCAGGGCACAGCTCCGTCAATGCCCACTTTTCGAGAACGTTTCGGGCTGGAAGGCTCGGTAATATCGGCTGTGGACCTCGTCAAAGGCCTCGGCAAATACGCGGGCCTCGAAGTCGTTGAAGTACCCGGCGCGACCGGCTGGCTGGACACCGATTATGCCGCCAAGGCCCGATACGCGCTCAAGCAGCTGGAAAAAAAGGACTTCGTCTACGTCCATGTCGAGGCGCCCGACGAAGCCTCCCATTCCGGCGATTCCCCCGCCAAGGTCGAGGCCATCGAACGCTTCGATACGCTGTTGCTGGGGAACCTGCTCGAAGGACTCGCAGCATCAAACGATTACCGCATCCTGATCGTGCCCGACCATGCAACTCCGCTTGGAATCAGGACACACACGTCGGAACCGGTTCCCTTCGTCTCCTACGATCCTGCTGACGTTTCTACCAAAGAGCAGTCCTTCGATGAGGATTCCGCCGCGGCCGCGGAATTGGAGTTCGAACGCGGGTGGGATTTGATGGGCTGGTTCTTACGTCAGGAAAAAAAATAGCGGCAGGGACTTAAGCCCTGGAGTCAAGTCCCTGCCGAGCCTCCCCACTTCTGCGGCTCCGCCCTGCCAGACGGAAAAAACCGCCCGCGTGCCGCAGTTGTGAGTTAAGTCAGTAGTTTTCTTTTCTACCTGTTACCCTCATTCCCTTTATCCATAACAAAAAGTGAGAGCACAAATCTCCCGAGCGGGAGATCAGAGGATTCTAGAGCGACCGCAGCTTTCCCTGCCAGGAAGAGTCATCAGCAGCACCGGGAGCATCAGTGGCAGCCTCTACTGTGTTGTTGCGCCGTCGAAGATTGATGATGGTCATGCCGACCCTTCCCACCAGGGATGAAGCCAGCTCTCTCCTTTCCACCATCTTTTCATCATCATCGTCTGCCGCCGCGGGCGACAGCACCAGCACACCGAAAGCATTACCCGCCAGCCTCACAGGTGTGCAGAGGTATTTCCGGTCCGCGCCCGCGTGCACGCACCTCATGCCGGTCTGACCTTCCGAAGAGAGATGGATCTTTCCAAGCCGGAGCGACCAGCAATCGCTGGGACCAAATTCTTTCTCAATGGGAGGCTCACGGCCCCACACAATAGCCTGCGCGTAATTATGCGTGGCTTCGTCGAGCAGGTATAGAGCCCCGGAATCTGTTTCCGTGAGCCGGCCCGCGAATCGCGCGAAAACCGCGTATGCCTCCTCTTCCGTAAGGCAACTTTGTAACAGCTCGTCCATCTTGTTAAGTAAATGGTTTTGCCGCCGGCGATCTTCCAGTTTTTCCACGGTCTGATCGAGGCAGGCACGAATTCCGGCCAGCTCATCCGACTTGACCTTGACGTCTTCTTCCAGCTGATCCTTGACCTGCAACAATCTCTCCTCGCCCTGTTTACGAGCCGTGATGTCCAGCCACATGCCGACGATATAATCCTCCTCACCCTCAGGACCCTTGACTAGCCGCAGGATATCAAGAAACCACTTGTAATTTCCGTCAGCGCCGCGCCAGCGATATTCATACTCGTGGAAACCGCGGTCGAACACCTTGGGGATCTCGTCGAAAGCCCTCGGGGCGTCATCCGGATGGATGTGGTCCATCCAGAATGAGGAATCCGTCGTCACCTCTTCCGGTGTATAACCGGTGAACGTTGTCACGTTGTCGCTGACATAAGTAACGCCGAAGTCGTCGGTAGCGCTGCTGGTGTAAAAGATAATCGGCAGTGACTGCAGCAGCAGCGACAACTGTTCGCCGGTCCTCCGTAACGCCACGGCCTGTTCATCCCTTTCGCCGCGGGTTCGGATGGCGCTGATGCCGTAGGAAAGATCACCGGCCAGCTCGCTCAGGTGTTCAACCTCTTCGGCATCAAAGGCGTCCGGTTCCGCTGCATAGATGTTCAGGGATCCAAAGCTCTCTTCGTCCGCTTTCAGCGGCAGGGAAACAGTTGACGCAAAGCCCCTCTTGAGGGCCTCTCCCCGCCAGGGGGCATAGGACTCGTCGATCAGGACATCGCGGACAACGCTGGGCTTGCCGGTGCAGATAGCCTTTCCGGCTGGGCCGGCGCCGAGACTCGAGGAGTCGTCCCAGGTGACTTTGACCGCATCCAGATAACCATTACCGAAACCGGCAGAAGCAACCGGGCTCACCAGTTTTTCCGGGCCCCCCTCGGCGAATCCCACCCAGGCAAACCGGTAGCCACCAACAGCCACCACAGCCTGACAGATCTCCCTGAGCAGTTCGGCTTCGCCCCCGGCGGCGGTGAGCGCCCGGCTGGCCGCCATGGAAGTCCTCAGGGCGCGGTTTACCGCCTGCAACCGTTCTTCAGCCAGTTTCTTCTCATCCAGCTCGAGTTTCAGACGCCGGTTGACGCTACCCAGCTCCTCCGTGCGCTTGGTGACCATGACCTCAAGATCCTCCTTGCTATGCTCGAGGGTATCCTGCGCCAGCTTCCTTTGCGTGATATCACGGGAAATGCCAAGCACATTCTCGAACTGGCCATCCTCGTCACGAATTGGAACCAGTGACGTGCTGAGCCATGAGTCTTCGCCGTCAAAGCAGGCCTGGGTCTCAACCTCAACTGGACGGCCTTCAGCAAAAACCTTTGCAAGTTCATGATTCTGCTGCTGGGCCATTTCATGCGGCAGAACGAGGTCGAGGCTCTTGCCAGTCAGGTCTTCCTGTGTGCTTCCCAGTTTCGTGGCGGCGTAACTGTTGAGATACTGGATGAGCCCGTTACGATCGACGATGAAGATAAAATCCTGCGCGGCTTCGGCCAGGGTTCGATAGCGCTCCTCACTGTCGACCAGCGCCTCTTCGATCTGGATTCTCTCGACTATCTCGCTCTCCAGCTCACGCCAGCGCCTGAGAGCGAAGACGCTCAGAGCCGCTGCCAGAAATGCGAGCGCAACCACAACCTCGTCGTACTGGAAAGGGCTGTCTTTCATCTGCAGGGAAGCTGCCTCGAAAGAGCCATGAAGATCGAACACCGTCGTCAAGACGAATGCCAGCGAAAAAACAGAAAAAACGATAATGAGGTCACGGAGGACCTTTTTGCTCTGCTGCCGCGCCCTATTCGGGACATGTGGCTCGTAAGCGCCGAACATCTTGCCCCCGGGCTCTCGCGTTACCAGGCGATGGGCTGTTCCCCACACAGACTTCAACCAGTTCTTCAAAATATCCCTCTCGCTTTGCGGCGGTCGATCTGCGGTTGTTGCACGAAGCCGTGTGTGGAGAAAATCCGTGGAACACGCCTCCAGAGATCCCGCTACCTCAGCCCGGCAACATGCGAGCGCCTTCATTGGATGGACCCGCATGCCTGGTGTACAACTCCAGCAAACCGCTACGCTTCGGCGCCCGCCATGGCGCCAGCCGTGTACGCCGCCTGTTTAAACCCTCTATTACCTTTTCGGCAGTTTCATGCCTGTCGCCGATGCCTGTGATATCCAATTTTCCGGCTTCCAGATCGATACTGATTATGTCACCATCCTCGATCAGCGCAATTGGACCTCCGGCCGCGGCCTCAGGGCAAACATGACCGATGCAGGGCCCGCGGGTGGCGCCTGAGAACCTGCCGTCGGTAATAAGGGCGACGCTTTCGTTTAATTCTGCATCGGCGGCCAGTGCCGCAGTCAGATAGAACATCTCCGGCATGCCCGAGGCTCGCGGGCCTTCATAGCGAACGATTATTGCATCCCCGGGATGAATCTCACCGGCAAGAGCCGCTTCAAGCGCCGGCAGCTGTCCGTCAAATACCTTCGCCCGTCCCTCAAACCTCGCCATCGCCGGAACTACAGCCGAACGTTTGCACACGGCGCCGCCTGGCGCCAGGTTTCCGCCCAGCACGACCAGGCCGCCGCGAGGAGACAGGGGCTTTGAAGACGGGCGAATAACCTCTTCCCGCGCCAATCCCAAGCTTGCCAGCCTCTCGGCTCGACCAGCTGCCGTTCCGGCCTTTTCCAGCTGCTTCAGGTTTTCACCCAGGGTTTTGCCGGTCACAGTCATTGCGCCAAGATGCAAGTGATCGATTACCTGCAACATGAGCCAGGGCACACCACCCGCATACCAGAAGAGATCGGCGGTATGTTTCCCGGAAGGCCTCAGGTCGAGAATCCAGGGAACCTGTTCATTGATCTCGCGCACCCGATTCCAGGAAAATTCAAGCCCCAGCTCCGCTGTCAATGCCGGCAGATGGAGCATCGCGTTTGTGGATCCCCCGGCGGCGGCGTGAATCACGAGGGCATTTTCTATCGCCTCGCTGGTGATAATTTCTCGAGCCTTGATACCTCTTTTGATTAGAGCTGCCGCTGCGGTTCCTGTAGCACTCGCCAGCCGCGTCTGCTCTAGCTCAGTCGTTGGAAAACAGGCGGCTGAAGGCAACGTTAACCCCATGGCTTCGGTAAGGATCTGCATGGTCACGGCAGTCCCCAGAAAATTGCAGGCGCCGGCGCAAGGCGCAGCGGTGAGGCTGTGGTAACGATATTCCTCCTCGCCGATCTGGCCACGTTTGAGCCGGGCATAAAGTTCGGCCATGCGATCAATGGAAATATCGCCGGGGCCTGTATGCATTACTCCGCCCGGCATGAAGATTACGGGAACATCAAGTCTGGCTGCTGCAATTAGATGTGCAGGGATCGCTTTGTCGCAGGATGAAACCGCCGTCCAGCCGTCGAAATGCCCACTGTGGAAATGGAGCTCCGCCGCCATCGCCAGCAACTCGCGGGATGCCAGGGAATAACTCATCGCCGCCGTCCCCTGCGCGATGCCGTCACACATGTCAGTGCAATAGTAGCGGCCCACCGCCATCCCGGCACCGCTTGCGCCTCGACGGACGCCCTCCACCAGCCCCGAAAGGTGGACGCTGCCTGGATGGGAATCTCCGCCGGAGCTCTCAACCAGCAGCCAGGGACGCTCAAGATCCTCGGGGGTCCAGCCGCAACCGATTCTAAGGGGATCGACTTCCGGTCCCCATCGCATCTCCTGGCTGTGAAGTCTGAATGATTTCAAATCGCCAAACCTCGGCTCGTCAGTTTGGGTCGAACAAGGGAAAGGGCGGAACCGAAGTCCCGCCCAAAAGTATAGCGGTGCCCGCTTTATTTAAACAGCGCATGAGCCTCTATCGGGCCACCTGGGAACAGACCGAGCGATCGCGGCGCATCAGATCCTCAGATCGGTCGGCCGCCGCCTTTTGTTCTTTCGTCAGCCAGTCTTCAGTCCAGCTGAAACCATTTTGCCACACTGGATCGGCGACTTCTTCTAGGGAAGCTCTGATTAAGTCCTCCGGCGAAAGCATATGAATCGCCCCGGGTTTTGATAAAATAGCACAAAGTCAACCGGGGAGGTTCGCCTTGAAACAACCCAGTTTCGCCAGCCTGGCCTATG
>JAJZQT010000087.1 GCA_021803005.1 Actinomycetes bacterium | reverse complement strand
GGAGATTACAACGCCACGGCCAGCGCCGGCAGCGTTGCCCCCAGCTCAACGGCGTCATGGGTCAACTGGGATATCACGGCGCTGGCTCAATCATGGATAAATACACCCGCCCATGGCGGCATCAACAACTATGGCGCCCTGATCAAACAGGCGACGGAAAATCCGGGAGGCAGCGACGCCAAGAGTTTTTATTCCGCGGAATACGCTGCGGACGCGTCGCTGAGGCCAAAGCTGGTGATCGAGTGGTTTGGCAACGATTCAACCCCGCCGGCCATTGGCGAGGTCCGGACGGAGAACGTTTCGCGAAATGCAGCCGGCATCAAATGGTCGACGGACACGCAGGCTGATTCGCAAGTGGAATACGGAACAACCACGAGCTATGGCTCGACAACGACAACAGACCCCTCACAGGTAAACCAGCATTCGGTACCGCTCACCGGTCTGACGGAAGACACCGTTTTTCACTATCGCGTGAGGTCTACCGACAGCTTCGGCAACACCTCGGTCTCCGGCGACCATGTCTTCCAGACGGCCAGGTTGCTAGTCATCCAGCCCGCTCCGGTCGCCGGCCAGGATGCCTGGATCTCGAGCTCGGGCGCCGGCCTCAACTACGGAGGGTCGACCGACATCGCCGCCGGCAATGTCAGCGGATCCGCGGAGTCGCGCCGGGGCCTCATCAAGTTTGATCTTTCCTCCATCCCGGCCGGGTCAACGGTAAACAGCGCCACGCTGTCGCTTTACCAGCACGGGCAACAGAGTCCGGTCACGGTACCCCTCGAGCTTGACTACGCAAGCCGGGCCTGGGCTGAAGGCACTGGAAATGGCACGGCTACCGGAGACGGTGCGACGTGGACGACCTGCGATGGCAGCCACGGCTGGTCGACGCCGGGTGGCGATTTCAACAACGTCTCGCCGCCCACGGCGATTGCTCCCAACTCGGCATCGGGAGCATGGGTCGATTTTGCGGTCAAGGATCTGGCTCAGAACTGGATAAACGGGAGCATTGCCAACGAGGGAGCCTTTATCAAAAAAACAGCGGAGAATCCTGCCGCCAATGATGCCAAGTTTTTCTACTCATCGGATTATCTGTCGGACACATCCTTGAGGCCGAAGCTGGCGATCGAGTACGTGCCCGCTCCCGGATCGATGACTCTTACCGTGAACGAGACCTTTAATCGCGACGAAACACCGGGAGGCGGAGCTGTGGGCTTCGGAAACGTCAGTCCCGGCACTACTTACGACGTCGGCGAAACAGGCCCGCCCGCCTACGCGGTCAAGCTGACAGTGAAGTCGAACACGAGCTGGGGGATAGGAATGGCCGCGGCCGGCGATCTGGCTCAGTCGAACCCCGGTAACGTCATAGACATCTCAAACCTGAAGTGGAAAAAAGACGGCGAAGCGCCGGGAGCCTTTCAAGCTGCGGTCAAAAGCCCCGCCGAGACGGTAATTGCCAACATGCAACCCGCGACAGGCGGCTATCAACTCTTCTTCGACTACCGGCTGTCAGTGCCTCTGCTGGCGACATCGGGGAACTACTCGGCCTCGATTGTCTATACGGTTTTCCCCTCATGAGGTTATCCGGGCTCTAGTCGTCCAGGACCACGTAGGTCACGCAGCCCTCATCAGGATCGCCCACCTTGATAACCCTGCCTGAAGACGAAGGTTCACGATCAAGATCAACAGCGAGGGAGTTTCGGACTTCCAGTGTGACCTCGATTGAGGAAGAGGCGGCGTCAGCGTGGACCGTGGGCCTCCGGGCGCAATGCACGATAAAACGGAGGCAATGGTCTCATGAAAGAATCAATTTGTCAACCGGAAAGAAGCTGGCCTTGCCATTGAAAACGGGCAACCGCAGCAGAATCAAATCTCGCGCAACAGGTCATCGATCATGCCGATAACCGCAAGCAGACCGATGCGCCTCGCCGCCGCACGGGCTTCCTCGAGCTCGGCCCGAGCTTCTTCGATCCTTCCCTCGCCGATGAAAGTGCGTCCCAGGTCAACCTCTTGACCGATGATGTCCCGGATGAGGCTTTGCGTTTCCTCGTCTCGCAGGTCTACGATCCCAGTATCTCCCATGGATGGGAAGATCTCGCTCAGCGTCACCAGCTGCTGCTCGCCGGCAAGGGGACCGGCTGCGCCATCGGCGGCGTGTTCAGTACCCAGTTCCGGCACTTTCGCGGCCCGCAGCACCTCCAGTTCTTCCCGCAGTTCACGGCGTTCTCCGCGCCTTCTGCGCACAAGCCAGGATACCAGGGCTGTCACCGCTATTATCACCGCGGATATTCCCAGAATTATCTTCCAGGGAATGACCCAGAAAGTGGTGGAAACAATGATCGGGGAACCGCCCGCTGTGTAGCCGATCTCCGCCCTGGCTGTATAGCGGCCGAACAGGTACTTGCTATCCCAGGTGATGACATTCCGGCGAGCGGATCCAGGCAACACCACCCATTCGGGCACGGGGATGTCGGCTACGGTCTGCCCGAGAAGATTGGTAATAAAAACACGCCCCGAGGGTTTGAGGTGCACGTTACCCTGATTGTTGAAGACGAGGCCGATGTTGATCGGGCCATACTCGGAGAAAGGTTGAACTTCCGGTTTTTCAAGAGCCCCGACTTCGACCACGGCGCCTTCGACCCTGATGAGGAAGAGGGAACCGACCCTGCTGGTAATATTTATCGCCGACCCTTCGCCGTTCTCGGAAGCATAGGTCGATGAGGCAAACAGAGCGGCATAATGACCGCCGGCCTCGGCATCTTTGGGGATAACTATCCTAGTGGTGAAATTAACCATTTCACCCTGCTTGAGAACAATGCTGGAAATCTCCGGCTGCAACCAGCGCCGAGCTCCCCAGGCGCTGTCCTCGCCGCCCTTGAAGACCGTTGCCTGCGACGGGTCAGTGGAACCCTCGAAATCCTCCACTGAGAACTCGATGGTCAGGGTGGAACCGGTCCTGTTTGAGATCTCGACGTCCCGCGAGATGATATCTCCCGGTTTTACGTCAAGTTCCACTTTCGTAGGTGAGATAACGAACTGACCGGTAACCGGATCGTCGTGTTTTTCGACCGCGTATGCATGTGCTTTCGTGGGCTGATAGGAAAGGAAAAGAAGGATGACCGTGGCCAAGGCAAGGGCCAGCCTGGCCAATGGATGGGACAGCCTCAAGAACACCGCTGCGCGGGTGTCTTCACCGGGCTGGAAAATGTCTTGATCGAATGGCATGGGACAAAGATCCGGCGTCTGGTGTCTTATACCTAACTTACCGGATTCGACAATTAGACTTCGCTTTCACATACCGCTTTTCCTGCAATTCAACGGTATTACCGGATGGATGGAGGGGCATTCAGACGTGTGAAATCTGCCGGAATCAGACAACGACGGAAGCCCTCTGTCGAGGGCTTCCGTCGTGAACCTTGCGTTGACTTACTATTCAGTTTTTATGCAATCACAGCGTCGTGGCTGTTACTGTCAGACTGGCGGCGTAGCCGCCGCTGGGCTGCAGATGGCTGGCGCCGACTTCAGCCTTGAAGAAAATTGCGGTATCCTGTCCTGCGGTCGGATTTGGGGAGCTTACAATCTGGATAGGCGTTCCGGGTGTGGTGAAACCCTGATAGTGTGCATTATCATTGACACTGAAACCGAAAGCTGAATCGGTTGCGGCTATCGACCACACAGCGGGGCCGCTATAGTCCGTGAACGAATCGGCGCCCTTGTTCATCGCCGGCGAACCGGCGGCCGAAATATTCAGAGTGTATCCCAGTGCGTTATTGGTGGCCACATTCCAGGTGGCGCTGTTTTCCGAAGACCCGCCTGTTCCCAGGATTGTTCCCAGGGATACGCTTCCGGGGTGGCTGATGGAGATAAAATTATCGACTGTTGCACTGACGGTGACCGGGTCGGAATTTGTTTTTCCGTACACGGCTGAAGCAAGAACCAGGACCAAAATCATCGATATCGCGGCTAGAGCGGCTATCTTTACTGAAAATTTCACCTGGTACCCCCTTTCACTGTTGTCTTCCTCCGGCTGAGGAAGATTGACTGACCTCATCCCTAGTGCCCGTCGCATCCAAAAAAAAAGCTCAACGACCTTGGAAATGCCAAAGCGATTGAGCTATGCTCGCCATAGGCCGTAATAAAGCCCAGGACCAAAACCTCAGAGCTTGCGTTCAAAAGCTTCGGCGGCTGGGCTGTCTTCGTGAGACCCCTGGCTTTGCGTCCCCGCCTCGCAGCGGGTTTGCCTTTTCGTATATGATGCGTTCGAAAACCCATATCGGAAGAGTGCATAATAGCTTTAGCATTTTGTTTATCAAAATTCCTTTGTTTGTCTTGACCGATTGATTGATTTATATTAACGATTAAGGGGCTTTTATACGATGTATCCAGACTTTTCCATCGGGCCTTTGACCATACATACATTCGGTCTGATGATGGCCCTTGGCTTCGTGGCGGCCGGGACTGTCGCCTACTTTGAGTTCAAACGGAAGGGCCTCAACCCTGAACACGTTTACTGGCTGACCATTGCCTCGGCTATGAGTGGACTTATAGGTAGCAAGGTTCATTACCTCCTGCTTCACATGGACGAATTAAGGAATGATCCGCTCGCTTCCGCCTTCAGCGGCGCGGGGCTGGTCTGGTACGGCGGTCTGATCGGCGGCGCCATCGCCGCAATCATTGTGATCTTCCTCTATCATCTGCCCCTGGGCAAGGCCCTGGACGCATGCGCCCCGGCCTTGGCGATTGGTTACGCCTTCGGCCGCATGGGATGTTTTCTCAACGGAGATGACTACGGGCGCCCATCGACTCTTCCCTGGTCCATGCAGTTTCCCAAGGGGTCTCCGCCGACGACCTTGCAGTATGGACCTGGTGTATCCGTACAGCCCGCTCAGCTTTACGAGTCGTTTTCCTCGTTCGCGTTCTTCGTCATCATCATGTATCTCCGGCCTCGGCTGAAGCGGGATTGGGCCATGGTCTGCCTCTATCTGGCCATGGCGGGAACAGAGCGTTTCCTCGTGGAATTCGTTCGTATGCAGCGTGAAGGACAGCTTCAGCAGCAGCTGTTGGCTTTGGGAACCGCCATCATCGCCCTGGCGGCATTTGTCTGGATCCAAACGCGTCCGGAGGGCAAGCCCAGGGTGCGTTGATAGTTAATTGTGCCTCTGCTATATTGAATTATCGCTGCAAGAACGGGTTTTCTGCCACCTGCTTCATTGGAAATAACAGACGTAACATTTCTCGCGTTTGTCTGGGCTTTCATAGCCGGCCTGGCGTCATTCCTCTCTCCGTGCGTTCTCCCGCTGCTTCCCGGCTATTTGTCTTATGTTTCCGGCGTGAGCGTCGATCAACTTGGCGCCAATGTCCGCAAGGTGGCCATCGCCAGTCTGGCGTTCGTCATAGGCTTCGTGGTGTTTTTCAGTCTGCAGGGAGCAGCCGCGGGACTAGCTGGCAGTGAGCTGGGTTCGTTTCTTACTTTCTTCACGGGCAACGGCAGCGAGGGCAAGCGATTCCTGGAGATTCTGGCCGGGATTTTTCTGATCGGCTTCGGCATCTTTGCCCTGGGAATCTTCAACCCCATCTGGTTGCAGAAGGAAAGGCGGCTGCGCATGCTAGGCAAACCCGCCGGGCTCCTGGGAATCCTTGTCGCCGGCATGGTGTTTTCCGTCGGGATCGGTCCCTGCACCGGGCCTCTGTTGGGATCGATATACATGCTCGCGATCGGGACCCAGAATCCAGCCGCGGGAGCCAGCCTACTTTTTGTTTATGCCCTGGGGATGGGATTGCCTTTCGTTCTTTCCGGCTTTCTTTTCGCCAAGGCCATCGGCACCTTTTCGTTCGTGAAAAGCCACTTCGGGGCCATCAAGATCGCGTCCGGCAGTCTTTTGATCCTGTTCGGTATCCTGCTGGCCACGGGCCAGATCGAAGTGATGACCGAATGGATGCAACGGTGGCTTCCGGCGGTGAACGTCTAAGGCCTGCGAGCCTGTTTTTCCGTGTTGTCGATGGGGTGCATGTGATGCTAGTATGGATTCAGAAATCAACACGCCCCCGCTCAGTGGTGACTGTTCCGCTCTCACTCTTCGCCTGTTTGATCCTCATCATCAAGCG
>JAJZQT010000015.1:26464-33883 GCA_021803005.1 Actinomycetes bacterium | reverse complement strand
CCCGTGATGCCCGACAGGTCCGCCGCCGTCCAGGTACCGCTGGAATACTTGTAGATCACGGCGTTACTGCCGGAATATCCCACCACGAAGCCTGTCGTGGCGTCAAGGAATTGAACCGATTGCAGAACTGTGTTGGCAGCGATGCCGCTGGCGTCGCTGGCCCAGGTGGCGCCGCCATCGGTGGTCTTGACTACGGAGCCTTCCCGTGAAACCGCCCAGCCGGTGGTGCCGCTGATGAAGCTCGAGCCCATATAGCTCTTGGCGTTGCCGCCGGAGACAAACCCCCAGTTGGCGCCGTAGTCTCCGCTCTTGAGGATGGCGCCGGCATCACCGACGGCAAAAGCGTCAGAACCGCCCACATAGGAGGCTGTGAAAAGCAGGCTGGTGGTGTTGGAATTCATCGCCGCCATACCGGCGCCGACCGTGCTCATGGGGTCGCTCCAGTTGGTTGCCGCCGTCCGCTTGAGGATAGTGCCGTTGGCGCCAGTGGCAAGCAGATTATTCCCGGAGACCGTGACCCCCCAGAGCTGAGCCGAGAGGTTGCCGCTGGCGGTCCAGTTGACGCCGTCAGACGTCCTCAGCAACTGGCAGCCGGATGTACCGCACGAGACCCCGACGGCGTGGGCGAGATCGACCGTGTACACTGCCCTGATCTCTGAGAGAGACACGGGAGAGGTCTGTTTCGCCGGCCAGGTGTGGCCGTAATCCGTAGTCTTGTAAATCGATCCGTTGGAGCCCACGGCCCAGCCGGTTGCGCCTGACATTGAAACCGAATCGAGGGTAACCGAGGTGTCGATGCCCGTCGCCACGTTCCAGGTCGCGCCACCGTCAGCGGAATAGAAAGCATAACCCGCGCCCACGGCAACGGCGTTGCTGGCGTCGATGAACTTGACGCCCGTCAGCTGCGTCGAAGCACAGGAGCCACCGCTACAACCGCTCGACGGAAGCACCGGCGCGGTCCAGGAGGTGCCGCCATTGGCGGTCTTCCAGATGGTGCCGTAATCGCCGACGGCCAGGCCGTTGTTGGCGTCAAGGAAAGACACAGAATTGAGATTGCAGCCGCTGGTGACAATTCCCACGCAGCTGGAAGCTGGGACCTGCGCCGTCCAGCTGGCGCCGCCGTCAGTGGTTTTAAGGATCGCGCCGCCCCCTCCCGCGGCCCAGCCCGTGCTGGCGTTCACGAAAGAGACGGATTTCATCGGGTTGCCCTGGGGGGACGGATTGGCCCACTGCCAGGTGCCGTCGCCGGTAACGAATCCCGCGGATGACGCCGGCGCCGCAACCACGAGCATCAGCAGGGCGGCCGCGAGCAGGCCCTGAACAAAAGTCAACTTGAACGGTAACGCACTTCTCATGATCGATATCTCCTAGTGGCTGATTTTTGCGAGCTGTCTGGTCGTTCCCAAGCAGCCTGGTCCCGGCGGAAAAAACTTGCCTCCATATATACTCATCGGATCGCCAAATGCCTGCTAAACCTGCTTCCCGCCAGACGTGAAATAGTCCGATTCCGGCCGGTACGGAATCAGACTGGGGATTATTAAAAGTTAGTCGTTGCCATCCACTAAGTCAAGTTACCTGGAGATTGAGAAGTATTGGCAATTATTACGCGGAGAGCGAAGAGGAAGATTGTGAATGCCCGGGGTCAGGCCAGGGGCTACTGCGGCCCGGGCGGTGACCGCGGCCCGCGGGCAGCTGCCGGCGTTTAGACCGCGGGGAAGTAATACCAGGTGCCGCCGGAATCCTGGCATTTAGCCGTCACCTGCAGGTTGAAACTAGTGACCGACGCGGGCACGTTCAGGCGCACCGTGAAGTTGGCGTAGCCGCCGCCGGCGCTGATATCGCCCAGCGGAATGGGCACGGTTGTCTCCGGCGTGACGCCGTTGGTCCCGGCGATGCCGGTTATGGTCGTCCCGAGGGCGTTGCCGGCGCCGGGGTTGGCCATACGCATGTCCACCGAGAGCAGATGGTTGTTGAAATCGCTCAGGTCCTTCCAGTAGACGTTGAGCTTGTTGAGGTGCATGTCCGGGCCGGCGGCGGCGGGAGCGCCGACGTCAACCTTGGTCAGGCCCAGAAGCTCGTTGAAGCTGTCTTTATAGATCGTTCGCTGGCTCACCATCAGCGGCTGGTTGTTGCGGCTGACGACACGGATGGGCCCGCCCATGACCTCGGGGAACTGCGGCGTTACCCGGTCGTCAGCGGCGATGTTATAGCTGGCGTACGGCGTCGGCGAGTTGCCGATGAAGACATCCACGATCGTGTCGCTCAGGCCGAGGTTGGCGATCAGCAGCCAGTCGCCGCGCATCGAGTTGGCGGCGGTGAAATCGTACCAGCCGAAGAACTCGCGCTCGGTGAGGCCGGCGGGCGGCGTGCCCTGGACTTCCTCGAAGCTGTCTTTATAGATAATGCGCTGGCTGACCATGATCTTCTGACTTCCCGAGCAGTCGGTGCAGACCACGCGCACCGGTCCGTCACGGAGCCCGGGATAGGTCGGCGTCACGCTCTGGTGCGGGCCGATGGCGTAGGTGCCGCGGGGCACGGCGCCGGGGCCGACGTAGACCTGGGCGTGCACGGTGGCGTCGTTGGAATTGGAGATGAGGATCCAGTTGCCGGCCATGCCCGTGTCGCGGGTCATGTCGTACCAGGTGAAGTTATAGACGGTATCCAGGTTGCGGTCCGGCATGCCCATGACCTCGTTGAAGCTGCCGCCCCAGAGGACGCGCTGCGAGACGATTAGCGGCTGGCCGTTGGTGGAAGTCACCCGGACGGGGCCGTTCATGTAATTGGGATACTGCGGCGTGATCTTGTCGCCGGGAGCAATCTGGTAGGAACCCATGCTGGCGTCACCGATGTAGACGTCGACTGACGCCGTCTCGGCGCCGGCGTTGGCCACCAGGATCCAGTTGCCCCTCATGCCGTTCCCGGGTTTGGAGTCGTACCAGGTGAAGTTGTAAGAGCTGTCGAGGTTCCCGGCCTCGAGGGCCGCGACCTCGTTGAAAGTGTTCCTGTAGAGCACGCGCTGGGTCACCACCAGGGTGGCGCCGTCAGGCGAAACCACCCGCACCGGCCCGCCGATCGTGTCGGGCCAGCTGACGACGGCGCGGTCATGCGAGGCGATGGTCAGATTTTCGCGCGGAGAGGTCTCGTTGCCGAAATAGACCTGGGCGCTGGCGCTGGTGTCCTCGAGGTTGCCAATGACGATCCAGTCGCCCGCCATGCCGTTCCCGGGTTTGGAGTCGTACCAGGTGAAGTAATAAGCCTTGGTGGTTCCGGGCGCCGGCGTGCCGCTGGCGACCGGGGCGGAACCGTCAGAGGAAGCGGCCAGGGCCGCGGAACAGACTATCAGCGTCACGAGCAGCGTCGTGGCCAGCAATGCCGCAACCGTGGTTATACTTGTGCGATTCTTGTTCATTCCTTCCTCCTCCGGGGATACTTGGCATTTCGGCGTCAGATACCCCACATGATCCTGGCGGTGGAATGCGAACCGGAAAGAGGGTAAAGCCGCTATCTTTAAAATTAAGGTGACATAAGTATACAGATTTCCCGAAATCTTTCAAGAGGTCAACTATAATCCGGGTTTTTCTGGCTTACAGGTGCGGATACAGGGGGAAAGCGGCCAGCAGTTTTTCCGTCCTCTTGTGCAGGCTTTTGATCTCCGCGGCGGTGACGTGCGGGCTGAGCGCGGCCAGCATGATCTCGCAGATCTGTTCCATCTCCGGCTCGCGGAAACCGCGCGTGGTAACCGCGGGGGTGCCGATCCTGATGCCGCTGGTGACAGTCGGCGGCAGCTCGTCATAGGGCACCGCGTTCTTGTTCACGGTGATGCCGACTTCCTCGAGGCGGTTTTCCGCCTCGATGCCGGTGATGCCGATGTTGGTGAGATCGGCCAGCATCAGATGGTTGTCGGTGCCGCCCGAGACCAGGTTGATCCCGCCCGCCCGCAGGCACTCGGCCAGGCGCGCGGCGTTGGCAACCGTCTGCCTCTGGCGCTCACGAAATTCATCCGTCGCCGCCAGTTTGAAGCAGACCGCCTTGGCGGCGATGATGTGCTCCAGCGGGCCCCCCTGCAACCCCGGGAAGATCGCCTTGTCGATTGCCTTGGCGTAGGTCTTCTTGCACATGATGACGCCGGAGCGGGGACCGGCCAGGGTCTTGTGGGTCGTGGTGGTGACGTAATCGCCCGGCGCCACCGGGTCCGGATGCAGGCCCGCCGCCACCAGGCCGGCGATATGCGCCATGTCAACCATGAGCCTGGCGCCGACGCCGCGGGCGATCTCGGCAAAGCGGCCGAAATCGATGGCGCGCGGATAGGCGCTGGCGCCGGCGACGATCAGCCTGGGCTGGTGCTTTTTTGCCAGCCGCTCGACCTCATCGTAATCGATGCGTCCGGTGGCGCGGTCGAGGCCGTAGCTGTGAAAATGATAGAGCCGGCCGGAAAAGTTCGTCTTCATGCCGTGCGAGAGGTGTCCGCCGTGGGAGAGCTCCATGGCCAGGACGCTGTCCCCCAGGGCCAGCTCGGCAAAATAAACCGCCTGGTTGGCGGTGGAACCGCTATGCGGCTGGACGTTCACGTGCTCGGCGCCAAAGAGTTCGCTGCAGCGATTCCTGGCAAGGGATTCCACTTCATCGACGACATCGCAGCCGCCATAGTAACGCGCAGACGGATAACCCTCGGCATATTTGTTGGTGAGGACGGAAGCCGCCGCCTCGAGCACGGCGCGGCTGGTGAAATTTTCCGAGGCGATCAGCTCGACCGTGCGGCGTTGACGTTTTAACTCATCCTTGATGAGATTGTCGAGCTGGGGGTCGATCTCCTTGAGGGGAGCCAGGAACTCTGCCTGGGTTCTTGATTCTGTCCTGGGTTTACTCATCTGTTTAATTCCGCCCCGGTCAATTCCTTGCTTGTCATTTTGCCTCCAGCTCCGCGATCAGCTCCAGCCGCCGGGCGTGGCGGCCGCCTTCGAAGCCGGTGGCCAGCCAGATGTCGACGATCTCGTGCACGCGCTCCGGCGCCAGGCTGCGCGAGCCCAGGCAGAGGACGTTGGCGTCGTTGTGACGCCGGCTCATCTCCGCCTGGCTGACATCGCAGGGACCCACGGCGCGGATGCCCGCGACCTTGTTGGCGGCGATGCACATGCCCAGGCCGGTGCCGCAGACGAGTATGCCGCGGTCGGCTTCGCCGCGGGCGACCGCCTGCGAGACCTCGACCGCGTAAGCGGGGTAGTCACAGCTGGCCTCGGTATTGGTCCCCATGTCGAAAACCCGGTGGCCGGCCGCTTCCAGGCGGTCGGTCACATTCTGTTTAAGCCGGAAGCCGGCGTGGTCGGCGGCAATGGCGATCTTCAATCGGTCTCCTTCCCCAGGGCTGCGCTGAGAATGACGGGCAGCGCCGGCTTGAGCATCTCCAGGACGTCCAGGTAAAACCCGACCGACTCGCCGATCGGATCGGGGACATCGAATGCCACCGGAGAATTTTCATCGAGCCTGCGCGGAAATAACAGAGCCAAGTATACCGCATTTTCCCTTTTCGGGAACGCCCGGACCAGCCAATCATGATGCGCCCGGGTCATGGCCAGGATGATATCGGAGCCGTCGACGATCGAGCGCCTGACCTCGCGGGCGCGGTGCCCGGCCAGGTTCAGCCCCCACTTTCTGCCGGCGGCGCAGGCCTCGCCGGTGGCGGCATTGCCCTCCCAGGCGTGGGTGCCCGCCGAACTCACGGAGATGAGACCGCCCTTGCCCTGCCGGGCGGCGTAATCCCTGAGCAGATACTCGGCCAGCGGGCTGCGGCAGATGTTGCCGGTGCAGACAAATAATACGGAAACAGGTTTATTGCGCGAACCGGCGCTCATAAGCTTATGTGGATCGCTTCGCGGATTTACGGGGACTGGGCCTCAAAGGCAACCGCTCAGACCCAGGCGGTCCTGGATCTCGGCCGTGCTCATCGGTCCCTGCCGCAGTATCACCGGCGGCCCGCCGGCGGCGAGCGGCCGCAGGTCGATAACCGTCGAGGGAGTACGGTTCTGCAGACGGCCGGCGTCGACAACGAAGTCACAGGCTTCCGTGACAGCCTCCGGAATCTCATCGACCTCAACCGGATCCATCTTCCCGGAAAGATTGGCGCTGGTGACCGCGAGCGGCTCCGGCAGCAGTTTATATATATCTCCGGCCGGCGGCGGGATGACCCGCACACCGGCGCTGCCGCCGCCGTGGACCCGGATGCCGGCGGCGCCGTCCTCGAAGGGGACGATCGCGGTCACGGGGCCGGGCAGCAGCTTGCCGACGGCGGCACGGATTGCCTCGGGAAGACCGGGGAGCATGGCGCCGATGCTTTCGACCCGGCTGAAGACCAGCGCCAGCGGTTTGTCAATCTGCCGTTTCTTGATCTCATAAATACGCTCGACCGCGCCGGACGCGGACGCCAGGCAGGCGAGGCCGTAGACGGTATCTGACGGAAGGATAACCAGGCCGCTGGCAGCGAGCGCCGCGCTGACTCTTTCCCAGTCGCCGCCGCTCATACTTTCCTGGCGGAGCGCCGGAGTCACCGGCGGGGAGGATAGCCGGGTTCGCTCACCGGCGGGCGAGCTCACGCAGGCTCACGCCCTTGTTGGCCCAGGCGGCAGCGGACTTCGGATCGAGGTCGAGAGCCTTGTCGTAGGAGCGGATGGCCTCTTCGAAGCGGCCGAGGCTGTGGAGTGACAGACCCATGGAGTTCCAGGCCTGCGCGTCTTTTTCATCCAGCGTCAGCGCCCGGTCGTAACCGGCGACGGCTTCCTCGAAACGGCCGAGGCTGTGGAGCGCCAGCCCGCGTTGATACCAGGCGGCGGCGATCCGGTCGTCGATCGCCAGGGCCCCGTCGAGGCTCTGGATGGCGCGCCCGGGGCGTCCGGTCAGGTTGAACGCGCGGCCGCGGTAGTACCAGGCGCCGGCGTGATCGCCGTCGAGCTTGATGGCGCGGTCGAAACTTTGTATGGCGGCGTCGAGGCGGCCGAGACTTTGCTGGGAAATGCCCTTCTGGAACCAGGCTTCCGCCGAGGCGGCATCGAGGCGGATGGTCCGGTTGAAACTCTTCACAGCCTCATCTTCGCGTCCGAGCCGGTGCAGGCTGAGCCCGCGGGCCAGCCAGGCGGCGGCGTCCCGGGAATCCGCCTTGAGGCCGCGGTCGAAGCTGTTTACCGCCTTCTGGAAAGCGTCCAGCTCATGCAGGCAGATGCCTCGATGGTACCAGGCCGCCGTGTCGCGCGGCTTCAGTTTTACAGTTTTATCGAAACTTGCTATCGCCTCCTGGCACCGCCCCAGCAGATGCAGGCTCATGCCGCGGCCGAACCAGGCGCCGGCGTCGCGGGGATCCAGGGCCAGGGCGCGGTCGTAAGCCTTGATGGCGTCTTCCTGGCGGTCAAGCGCGCGCAGCGACTGGGCCCG
>JAJZQT010000015.1:24722-26364 GCA_021803005.1 Actinomycetes bacterium | reverse complement strand
AGCGCCCGGTCAAACGATTTGACCGACTGCTCGAAGATGCCAAGAAGGCGCAGGCTCTCGCCCCGCCCGTACCACGAACCGAAATCATCGGGCTGCAGCTCGAGGGCAAGGTCGTAGCTGTTGATGGAATCTTCAAATCTTGTTAAAGCACGCAGTGATTCTCCCCGGCTGAACCACGAGGCAGCGTCCCTGTCGTCAAGCTCCAGCGCCCGGTCGAGCGCGGAGACTGATTCCTCGAAACGTTCCAGCTGCCTGAGGCTTTCGCCGCGGCCGTACCATGCTCCCTGATGGCGTGGATCGAGGCCGATGGCCGACTGGAAGGAATCCAGCGCTTCCTCGAACCTGCCCAGGCGGCGCTGGCAATCGCCCTTGCCGGCCCAGGCGGCAGCGGCGGGCTCGATCTCGATGACCCTGGTGAAGCTGGCGATTGAATCGTCGAGGCGGTTCAGGGCGCGCAGGCTCTCGGCCTTACCCAGCCAGGCGAGCGGCTGTTGAGAATCCAGCTCGAGGCTGTTCCCGTAACCTGCGAGAGCTTCCTCGAAGCGGGAAAGCGAACGCAGGCTCTCGCTCAGACTGTACCACGCCTCGACATCTCTCTCATTGATATTAAGTGAATTTTTGGTGCTATCGATCGCTTCCTGGAAGCGGCCGAGCTGCCGGAGGCTCTCGCCTTGGCTGTACCAGGCGGCAGCGGAATCCGGATCGAGGGCCAGGGAACGTTCCAGGCTGCGATAAGCTTCCCGGTACCGCTCCAGCCGGCGCAGGCTCTCGCCGCGATGGTAATGGAAGGCGGCGTCGGCTGACTCCAGCCTGATGGCGCTGTCGAAGGCCGGCAGCGCCTCGGCATCGCGCCCCAGGCCCTGGAGGCTTACGCCCTTGCCGAACCAGGCCTGAGCATGTGCCGGCTTGAGATTGACGGCCCGGTCGAAACAGCGGCCGGCCTCTTCGAAGCGCCCGAGGCGGTTTAGGCTCAGACCCTTGCTGTACCACGCCTCCTCGTGACGCGGCTCCTGTTTGATGGCGCCGTCAAAGGAGGCGATCGACGCCTCGAAATTGCCGAGGCTCTGGAAGGCAAGGCCTGCGCCGAACCTGGCATTTGTGTGCTTTGGATCCAGCTCTGCGGCTTTTTCAAATTCTGAAATCGCTGCCTCGAAGCGTCCGAGGCTGCGCAGGCTCTCGCCGCGGCCGTACCTCGGCTCGGCGCTGGTTGGATCGAGCTCGATGGCCTTGTCGAAACTGGCAAGTGAATCCTCGAATCGCAGCAGCGCCTGCTCCGTGAGTCCCTTATCGAGCCAGGCGCCGGCATCACCGGGATCGAGCTCGATCGCCTTGTCGAAACAGGCGAGGGCCTCGGTGGCGCGGTCACGGTCTGACGCAGCCGCGACAGCGAAGGCTTCTTCGACTTCGAGGGGCCTGGTGGGCGCGGCTTCCGCCTCCGCAGCGGCGCGCTCTGCCTCTTCCTCGGCGGCCAGTTTCGCGGTTTCCTCTTCGGCGGCCTTCCTGGCTTCTTCCGCCTCTGCGGCCAGGCGTGCAGCTTCTTCCGCCTCTTCAGCCTTGCGCGCCTCTTCAGCCACACGGGCTTCCTCGGCCCGGCGCGCCTCTTCAGCCTCGGCGGCCACTCGCGCAGCTTCCTCCGCGGCCA
>JAJZQT010000015.1:17293-24622 GCA_021803005.1 Actinomycetes bacterium | reverse complement strand
GACTCTTCCTCCTGCACACCCGGCTCTTCCTCCAGCCCGGTCCGGGAGTCCTCCTGCTCGAGGTCGGCGGCAACTTCGTCGGCATTGCCAAAGTTGACCAGATCGGCGAGGTTGGGACGTCCGGGAGCGCTGGCCAGTGCCTCTGTTTCCGCCTCGGCGGCGATTTCTTCAGGAGCCACGACCATCTGCTTCAGACAGGTTTCGCGATACTTCCTGGCAAGGTCGTCCTGGGGATCAAGCTTGATTGCTTCATCGAAGCAATCAAGCGCGGCGCCACTGTCACCGAGGCCCATCAGGCCAAGGCCTTTGCCGGTCCAGACGCCGGCGTTCTTCGAATCCAGTTCGAGCGCCCGGTCAAAACTTTCCACGGAATCCTCCAGGCGCTCCAGCTCGCGCAGACAGTTGCCACGCTCCGCCCACGCCTCCGCGTCGAGAGGATCGGCCTGGACCGCCTGGTCGAAACATCCGATCGCTTCCCGGAAGCTGCCGAGCAACCTCAAGCTCACGCCTTTCCTGCCCAGAGCGAGGGCGTCGCCGGGCTCGAGCTCGAGCGCCCTGTCAAAACACTGGATGGCCTCCTGCGAGCGCCCCAGCTGCATAAGACTCGCGCCTTTCAGTCTCCACGCACGCGCATCTTCGGGGTCAATCTCCAGAGCCTCGTCGAAAGCCGAGACCGCTTCCTGGAAGCGCTGCAGGCTGTGCAGGCTGGCGCCGCATCCCAACCAGTTGGACGAGGCCTTGGGCGCGAGCTCCAGCGCCTTCCTGAAGGACTTGACCGCCTCCTCAAATTTTCCCAGGTTGTGCTGGCTCATGCCCTTGTAGTACCAGACAGCGGGATCCCAGAGCTCGACCTCGTGGATGCGGGCGAAACAGTCCACGGCCTCGCTGAACCTGTCGAGGCTGAAGAGGCAGACGCCGCGGTTGAACAGCGCCGCGGTATCCCGGGCGTCAAGAGCAACCGCCTTGTCATAACACTCGATCGCGTCCTGAAACCGTTCCAGGCTGTGGAGGCTCACGCCCTTGTTGAACCAGGCGGCCGCGTCGTGCGGGTCAAAGTGAAGGCTCTTTTCATAACACTCGATGGCTTCCTGGAACCGCTCCAGGCTGTGCAGGCTTACGCCCTTGTTGAACCAGGCCGAAGCGTCACGGGGATCGAACTTGAGGGCATGGTCCAGCGCCTCGATCGCCTCCTCGTACCTGCCGAGGCTATGCAGGCTGACGCCCTTGTTGAACCAGACCTCCGAATGCCAGGGATCGAACTTGAGGGCATGGTCATAGCAGGTCAGGGCTTCGACGTAGCGATGCAGGCTCCGGTAGCAGGCACCCTTGTAAAACCAGATGAGCGCGTTGGCCTTCTCGATCTCACGCACACGGTCGAAACTGCGCATGGCTTTTTCGGGATGCCCCGAGTCCCTGAACTTGGCTTCCTTGCGCTGTAGCGACGCGATCTCTTTTTCGCCCGTGTCGAGAGCCTTGTCAAAGGTGCCAAGCGCGTCCTCGAAGTGTCGCTGTTCGCTGAGCCTGATTCCCTTTTCGATTAAAGCCTTGGTGGACCTCGCGCCGGCGATGCTAAAGTTTGCCATGGGACTCCTCGCAGGCGGGAATCTTATCTGGGGAAATGCCGCGCAAAAAAACCTCTCTCAGAATCGTTGAACTGCGGTCACCGTCCGGCGCCGGATCATCAGACAGGAGAAAATCAACAGGGTGCCCGCGAGGCCGGTCGGACCATGCCCTGAATTATGTTATTGCTGCCTGCGAGAGTCAAGACCGGCGGGCGGGAAAGGAAGACTTCCCGGGGGAATTCCGGCGCCGATTGCAGCGCCAGCTCCGGCGTTACTTCCGGCGCGCCTCTATTACCCGGTCGAGCCCGGAGTAATCCTGCGTGACGCCGACGGCGCCGAAACGGCCGGTGGCGTCCAGCAGTTCGCACACCGCGCCGGCCTGCGTAGCCCCGATCTCCAGCACCAGCGCGCCGCGAGGTCTGAGGAACTGGGGGGCCTGCCCGGCCAGCTGGCGATAGTAGTGCAGCCCGTCGGGACCACCGTAGAGCGCCTCGCGCGGCTCGAAGTCCCGCACGTCGCGCGGCAGCCGGTCCCATTCCTCGGCGGAGATATACGGCGGATTGCAGACGATGGCGTCGAAGGTCTCCATGGGATCGAGCGAATCGAACATGTCGGAACGCATCAGGCGGATCCGCGCCGCCAGGCCGGCGATGCGGGAGTTCTCGGCAGCCAGCTCCAGCGCCTCGGGGCTGGCGTCGGCCGCGACGATTTCGGCGTCCGGATATCCGGCGGCGATGGCAATGGCAATGGCGCCGCTGCCGGTGCCCAGGTCGAGCACCGCCGGCGGCCGCGGCCATTGGCCCTCAATGAGGAAGTCGAGCACCGCCTCGACTGCGTGCTCGGTCTCGGGACGGGGGATGAGCACATGCCGGTCGACCCTGAGGCTGAGGTTGTGGAAGTAGGCGCGCCCGAGGATGTAGGCTACCGGCTCCCCCTGACCGCGGCGCCTGACCAGCTCGCGGTAGCGGTCCACCTCGGGGGGGTTCAGGGGCTGGTCGAACTTGACGTACAGATCGACGCGGCTTAATCCGAGCACTTCCGCCAGCAGCAGCTCGGCATCGAGCCGCGACGTGGTCGAGCCCCTGTCCTTGAGCCAGGCGGCGGTCCTGCCTAAAAGGGAAGAAATGGTCCGCGGAGCCACGTCAACTCCCCGATGCTGATTCGATCGGCGCCTTGCCTGCCACCGGGGCGCCCTTTAGACCCCGGCCTTCAGCTGCTCGGCCCGGTCCTGGGCCGCGAGCGCCTCGGTGAACTCGTCGATGTCCCCCTGGAGGATGGCCTCCAGCCTGTGCAGCGTCAGCCCGACGCGATGGTCGGTGACGCGCCCCTGAGGAAAATTATAGGTGCGGATCTTCTGGCTGCGGTCGCCGGTGCCCACCTGGGACTTGCGCTGGTCGGCGAGCTCCTTCTGCTGTTCGGCGAGCTTCATCTCGTAGAGCCTGGCGCGCAGAACCTTCATGGCCGCGATCTTGTTCTGAAGCTGCGACTTCTCGTCCTGCATCGAGACCACCAGGCCGGTGGGAACGTGCGTCAGCCGCACGGCGGAATCAGTCGTGTTCACCGACTGTCCCCCGGGGCCGCTGGAGCGGAAGATGTCGACGCGCACGTCGGCGGGATCGATGTCGACCTCGACTTCTTCGGCCTCGGGAAGAACCGCGACCGTGGCGGTGGAAGTATGGATGCGCCCACCCGACTCCGTTACCGGGATGCGCTGCACCCGGTGCACGCCGCTCTCGTACTTGAAGACGCTGTAGGCTCCCTTGCCCGTGACCTCCATGATGACTTCCTTGAAGCCGCCCATCTCGGTCGGGCTGGAAGAGAGGATCTGGGTCTTGAATTTTTTGTTCTCGGCATGCTTGGCGTACATGCGCAGCAGCTCGCCGGCAAACAGCGAGGCCTCGTCGCCGCCGGCGCCGCCGCGGATCTCGATGATGACGTCCTTGTCGTCATTGGGGTCCGGCTCGAGCATGGAGACGCGGATCTCCTCGGTCAAACCCTCGATGGCTTCGTGCGCGTCGCGGATCTCTTCCTTGAGGAACTCGCGCATCTCCGGTTCCACTTCGCCGCCGGCCCCCAGCAGCTCCTCGGCCTCCGACAGGACGGCCTCGGCCTCGCGGTATTGCCGCACCAGCTCATAGGCCGGCTGCAGGTCCGAGTGGGCCTTGGCCAGCTCGGCGTAACGCAGCCGGTCGTTGTGCACGCCGGGGTCGCTCAACTGCTCGTTGAGCTGCTCATATTTCTGTTCTATTTCTGTGATTAACTTATCGATCATGATTGATTACCTTCGCCGCCGGCATAATCGCGCTGCCGGTTGATTAAGCCATGACCTCCACATCCGCCTTGCCCCCGTGGTCCAGCTCGATCGGCTCCAGCGCGGCCACGCCCTCGAGCGCCTGGATCGCCACTTCTATCTGGGATTCGTCCGGCTCGCTGGTGGTCAGCTTCTGCAGCACCAGCCCGGGGTACATGACGACCTTCATGAAGGAATTATCCTTGTGCTTTCCAGCAAATTTTATCACCTCGTAAGAGAGGCCGACAACGAGCGGGATGCCGATGATCCGCGACAGGATGAACAGCAGGATGTGGCTGAGGTTGGTCCAGTCGCCGGGGATGGGCACGAAGGAAAAGACCGCGATCGCCAGCACCATCACGATCAGCAGGAAGCTGGTGCCGCAGCGCGGATGCACCGGCGAAAATTTATGCACGTTGGCCGGGGTCAGCTCCAGCCCCGCTTCCAGCGCATGGATGGTCTTGTGCTCGGCGCCGTGGTACTCGAACACGCGCCGCAGCTGCTTGATCCGCGACACCACCGCTATATAAATAATCAGGATGGCGATGCGCAGCAGGCCCTCGGCAAATACAAAGGTTGCGGAATTGGGGAAGTGGCTCCGCACCGAGCCCGCGGCCAGGAGCGGCAGCACCACGAACAGGCCGACCGCCATGATGATGCCGATGGCGAGGCTCACGGCCATCTCCCTGCCGCTGATGTCCTCTTCCTCATCGCCCATCGACTCGTTGGCCGACATGCCCAGCGCCTTGATCCCCAGCGCCATCGATTCCCATAAGGCGACGATGCCGCGCGCTACCGGCAGCTTGAAGAAGGAATGGCGGTCCGCCAGGGGGCTCAGCGCTTCGGAGTGAAGGCTGATGGTGCCGTCAGGCCGGCGGCAGGCCAGGGCCCAGTGGCGCTTGCCCCGCATCATCACGCCCTCGATTACAGCCTGCCCGCCCACGGATGCGGCCGGATGCCCGGCCGGCTTCTTACCACTCAATGCTTTCCATCCACTCTTCCATGCCGGCGACTTCCTCCAAGGTGTATTCCTCTCCGCAGTGCATCTTTCCCTCCCGGCACTTGCCGTAGAGGCAGTCAGGCCCGGACCGGCGGAAAAGCACCGGCGCCACCCCGATCGACAGCGCCCGCATGCGCCAGGCCAGGGCATTGATCTCCCACTGCGCCCGGCGGCAGCAACGTATGCGGAAGAAATGCCTGAGCTCCCGCGCGTTCATGGTGACGACGATACGGGTCTCGGCGGCGTTGGGAAGCACGAAGCGGGCGTCTTCCTGAACCGTCTCCTTCGCGAGCCCCCTCTCCGCTCCCAGCTCTACCAGCCGGTCGTATGCGGCCTGCGCCTTCGCCATGGCCTCCTCGAAGACGGCCAGCGCCTCCGGGTCTTCGGCGATCTTGGGCGGAACGATAAATCCGCCCTCATCGGAAAAACGCACGTAGCGCTGTGACTGCTGCGAGTAGGAAGCCAGCCGGTGGCGCACCAGCTGGTGCGAACATGCCCGGGAGATGCCGTCAATGCCAAAGGTGAAGGAAGCGTGCTCTAACGTGCTCGTGTGCCCCGAGCGCACCAGCATCTTCACCAGCTTCTCAACCTGCTCGGCCGGCATCGATTCCATCAGCTCGGCCGCCGTCGACGGCGAATAGCAGAGCCTGCCCGCGGACGCCACGGCGCGCTCGGGCTCGGGAGTGTGGGTGAGAAGGGTTACGTTGAGGTTGGCCGGCACCGGTCGGACCGGCTAGGAGGTTTGCCTCTTGGCATACTTGCGCTTGAACCTCTCGACGCGCCCGCCGGTATCTACCAGTTTACGCTTGCCGGTGTAGAAAGGGTGGCACTTGGAGCAGATCTCCACGTGTATTTCCGGCACCGTTGAACGGGTCGTGAATTCGTCGCCGCAGGAGCAACGTACCTTGGTTTCCATATATTCGGGATGGATGCCTTTTTTCATTTTGGTTTCCTCATCTGTCTGTGGGAACAAGAAATGATAGCACGAGTGGATGTTAGATGGTAGCAAGCCGGGTGGACTCTGTTATTCTTTATATATGTACCGCTCCGGGTCAAAATCCACACGAGCCCGCCGCCTTCCGCTTACCCTGACAGTGGCGCTGCTGCTGGCGCTGTTGCCGCTCGGGGCAGTCTACCTCGCGGGATGCGGCAGCGACATTGCCGGCGCCAACGAGTCAGTGGATCAGGGCGACGCCCTGCGCACGGCCGCGGTTGACACCTTGAGGAAATCCACCGCCTCCGTCGACGGCATGGTGCGCGCGGCGGCGGCCGGCCAGGCGCTTCCCTCCGACCAGACCAAGCTGGCCACGCAGGCGGCGATCGAGGATATCAACAACGCTCTCAGCGGCCTCTCCGACCGCGACGCCAAGCTGTCGCAGTCACAGTCGCTGGCGCTGAATCCCACCTACCAGGAATACCTGGGCCTGCTGCGCGACAGCAACAGCAAGCTGATCGGCACGCTCAATGCCGCCATGGAGATCCCGAGCCTGATGGAGAAGGAGCAGTATTCGCTCGCCGGCTGGGACGAGATCAAGACCGAGAAGATCGTCACCCAGATCGATACGATGCAACAGGACATCGAGCAGATCTACAGCCAGTCGGAGTCCCTTCGCAACCAGGCGGAAAAACTCCGCGCCGACAACCCCGGCGACTTCAGCGGCTAGCGTCAGCGGAGCGCGGCCTCCGGGGGCGGCCGGTTCTTCCTTGCCATGCGCGCGCCGCATACCTAAAATACCTTTGGTGGACACGCGGGCGATTAGCTCAGCTGGTTAGAGCGCCGTCCTCACATGGCGGAGGTCACTGGTTCGAGTCCAGTATCGCCCACCACGACCCTTTCCGCGTGGGGGATTAGCTCAGCTGGGAGAGCGCTTGCTTCGCATGCAAGAGGTCACCGGTTCAAGTCCGGTATCCTCCACCATAAAACCGTTGTTACTGGGGGATTAGCTCAGTTGGGAGAGCGCCTGGTTTGCATCCAGGAGGTCACCGGTTCGAGTCCGGTATCCTCCACCAATTCGGTTTTCGTTACCCTGTTTCGTTACTCTCCTGCCACCTCTAAACTTCACCATCTCCGCGCCGCCAATCCCGGTCTCCTCGATCGATACCCCATACCGGAATGGGTATTGACAGATTACATAACGCAGGATTAGGCTTATAGCCCCTAAGAGGACTAAGTTCGTAACATTTAAGTTGAATGACCTCAGTTGCTCGCAGGCGTCCGTCAGGACGTTTTTCTAACCGGGGGGTAAGGAGGTAGCGCCTATAGAAGACTTTAGAACTTTTTCGATTTCGTTTAACGTGCGACTAACTACTTAGGGAGTGAGGGGAAAAATGAGTTATTTCCTGAAACGGCCGGCCACATGCGTGTCCGTGGTCTTGAGCGCTTTGCTCATCCTGCTGGTCTTTTTTGCCGTCGCCGGTTCCGCGGCCCCGCCGCCCGGCGACGAGGAGTTTGGAACTATTGCTGACGCCAGCAATGC
>JAJZQT010000015.1:13385-17193 GCA_021803005.1 Actinomycetes bacterium | reverse complement strand
TCACCCTCGCCGGCGGGCCGTTTATTTTCCCGGGCACCGGCGCGGGCCAGGTCAATGACACCAATATCGCCAACTACACGGTTGTCGACGTCAGAAGCGCTGCCGATTATGCCGCCGGACACATTCCCGGCGCGGTCAACATCCCCTACCAGCAGCTCTTTGCCACGGATGGCGGTGGCGACTACACCAATCTGCTCAGCATCGACCTCAGCAAGCCGGTCATCGTTTACAGCAACGCCCAGTTTGAAGCAAATGCTGCGTCAATCGGCATGAACGCACTGGGAATCCGCAACGCCGGCGCCAAGACGAGGAGCCTGAGGTTCGGAGTTGCCAGCTGGAACAACACCTTGGGGATGAAGTTCGATACCGCCACTGAGGAACACAGCTACCCCGTTGTCGCGGGCAGCTCGCCTGGCGGCCTGAATTACGTATCCGGCTGCAGCACCACCAAGGCCAGCCTCATGCTCGGCGCTCCGGTTCCCTATTGGGGGTCATACGCCGATTACGTGAACGGTATCCTGTCGATCGACTGGACGGTCAGCAATACCGGCAGCAGCATCGCCTACGATGTAGCGCTCACGGGCAGCACCAATACAAACGGCGTAACCGTTTCCACGGCTTTGCCGCTGACGCTCAGCAACATAATGTCGCCGGCCGGTTCCGCGGGAACAACGCTCAAATACAACCTGCCCCCGGCGGTAGGCAGCTTCCACTCATCCATGACCGGCAGCTCGACTGATGGTTGCAACAACTCCTCCAATTATCCCTAGGCAGACGGCCTTGCTGTCATCTGTCATTTACTGAAATGGAGGAGGGAATGAGCGTGAAGAAAGAACAAATCAAACCGTACGAGAAGCCTGTGCTGGTAAAGCACGAGAACCTGAAGGAGATAACGTTCGAGTGCCCGGCCTGGCAGTGCAGCGTCACTGTACCGCCGCCGCCGCCGCAGCAGTAGGAATAGCAGGGAAGAGAAACAGTACAAGTAAGATACGTGGTATCTGAGGCATTCATGGGCGGCCCTTCGGTTTCACCGAAGGGCCGCCTCTCTATTGCTCCAATAGCCAGAATATTCCCATGCGATAAAGGGGATAAATTTCCGGCGCGATTTCAATTCGCAGCCAGTTGTTCTAGAATTCGCAGAATTTCCAGGCGCCCAGGCGCCTCTGTGCCGGAGCAGGGAGAAAGCTGGATGGCCAATTCTGGCAATGAAAACAACGAAGACACATTCTCGCTCGAAGCCGAAGTCGAAGCAACGCCCGGGGCCACAAAGGAGCGGGAGCGCAACACCTTCAAGTCCTTCCGCCATCGCGACTACCGCTACTTCTGGAGTGGCGCCCTGGTCTCCAACGTCGGTACCTGGATGCAGACCGTCGCCGTCGGCTGGGTCGTCTATGACATCAGCAAATCCGGCAATCCATCGGTGACCCTTGGCATCATCAACTTTCTGACATTCCTGCCAACCACCCTGCTGACGCTCTTTGCCGGGCTCTTCGCCGACCGGTTCAACCGCAAGCGCCTGATTATCGCGGCTCAAACCCTGTTGATGATCCAGGCATTCGTGCTGGCTCGCCTCACCCAGGCAAACGACATCACCATCATGAGAATCGGCGCCCTGGTTCTGTTCGGCGGCATCGTCACCGCGTTTGTTTTTCCCGCCTGGCAGGCGATGATGCCCGACATCGTGCCCAGGGATTCGCTCCTCAACGCCGTCGCCCTGAACGCCGCCCAGTTCAACAGCGCCCGCCTGCTGGGGCCGCTGCTGGGAGGCCTGGTCTTCGCGCGTTACGGAGCCGCCGAGGTCTTTTACGTCAACGCCTTCAGCTTCCTGTTCGTGATCCTGGCCCTGGCGGTCATCCATCCCCAACAGACACAGCACGAACGCTCGGGGGCGGGACCGGTGGGCACGCTGACGGCCGGCATCAGGTACGTGCGCAAGAACCGTCGGGTCGCCTGGCTGCTGATCAGCATCCTGATGCTGTCGGTCTTCGGCATGCCCTACATCACGCTGATGCCGGTTATCGCGGCCGAGGTCCTGGGCCAGGGCGCCACCGGCTACTCGGTGCTGATGGGAGCCAGCGGGCTCGGCGCCGTATTGGGCGCCCTGTTCGTCGCCAGCCTGCCGCACCACGTGCGGCGGGATCTGCTCATCCGGTTCGCGGTCCTGGGCATGGGAGCATCGCTGCTGGCCTTCTCGCTCTCGCGCAGTTATTACCTCTCGGTCGGGTTCGTGGCGCTTGCCGGCGCCTCGTTTCTCACCGGCGCCTCAACGGTCATGACCGGCGCCCAGGCTACGGCTCCGCCCCGGCTGCGGGGCCGCGTCATGGCCCTGTTCGTGCTGTGCTTCATCGGCATGCAGCCCTTCTCCTCCCTGGCATTCGGCTGGCTCGGCGGCGTCATCGGCCCCGAATCAGCCATCATCATCGGCGCAATAATGCTGTTGATCTATGCGACCTTCCTCTTGATGAAACCCGGTCTGCTCAAGCCCCAGAAAGATACCGATTCATAATCACAGAAATAATCCCGCGCCGGCCACGATGACTCACAAAGTTGACAGCAGGTTAATTATCTTTATCATTATCCCTACTTGACCGGCACGGAGCGTTTTGGGAAGGCAGGGCAGCATGAGCGGAGCGCTAGAAGATCTTTGGGGAGGCCCAGGGACTAAGGGAGCTGAAGGCGCCACCCCTGGCGTTTCGCCAAAAAATAACGCCGGTCATCCCCTGGCCCGCATCCGCAACTCTCTCAGGAATCCCGTCCTTGTCGGCGAGAACGGTTACCGCATGCGCTACCTGCGCATTCAGTGGTGGGTAGTCGTCTGGCGCCTGCTCATCCTGGTGCAGATACCGATTGTCGCCGCCGTCCGCCCCGACCTACTCGGCTCTCTTCGCCACGCATTTCTGCTGCTGGCGGTCGCCGTTTCCTACACCTGTTTCTATGCCTGGCGCTCCACGCAAACACGCGCCGCCGGACGCGACTGGTTTCATGTCCTCGATGTGGCCGCTTGCGCCTCGCTCATGTTCCTGGCCCAGGAACCCAAGTTGATCTTCATTATGTCTTTTTATTCCTTTTCCGCGCTGCTGACCCGCCCGACGACGCTGCTGCGCAAGGCGGCGGCGGCAACGGTCGTCCTCAGCCTGGCTTACCTGCTGGCGTCATGGTCCGCGGGGCTGTCGCCTGCGGACTTCTTCACCTCGCCGCGGGAAGTCGACAACTTCGCCCTCTATTATTTCTGGGGACCGGGCTTCGTGGGATTTTCAGCGGTGCTGGCGCGAGTCTCGGCGCTCGAGCTGGAATCGATCATCTCCGCGGAACGGAAAAGTTATCGCCGCCGTCTGCACGACGATCTCGGCAATACGCTTTGCGGCCTGCACTTCAAGATAGAAAGCCTCAGAAATCTAGGCGGCAGCGACGACGTCAAACGATCGCTGGACTTCCTCTCGGCCGGTTATGACCGGGCCGTTTCGGTGCTGCGACGCATCCTGAGCGGCCTCGACGAACAGACCGGCGGCGATATCAACACCGCCCTGGCCTCCCTCAAGGAGGAATTCGAGAGCGAGACCGGCATGCGGATGGATCTACTGCTGAACGCCGGCAAGATCCAGCTGAGCCCGGAAGTCCAGCGCCAGGTCCTCGGGATTGTCAGGGAAGCCGCCGCCAACGCTTCCAAACATTCGGGGGCCGACCGGGTGGCCATCGAGGCGCGCGGGCACGGCCGCCGCCTGAACATATCAGTAGCCGACCAGGGCAAGGGATTCAGCCAGGCGGACCTGGCAACCAGACAACAAAAGGGCGGCCTGGGCGTCAAGGG
>JAJZQT010000015.1:11943-13285 GCA_021803005.1 Actinomycetes bacterium | reverse complement strand
GCCGGTTGTCAGGGGGCTGCGCTTCGAGGAGCCGTTGCAGCATACGACGATATTTATCATCCTGGCCTTCTCCGCGGGCATTGCGGGGGAGTTCATCAGGAGCCTCGAATTCCTGCAGCGGCAGGCCATCGATCGGGCTCTGACCCGGGAACGGGAAATTCTTTTCGCCGAAACCCACCGGCAGCTGCACGACGGCGTTTTTGGCCTGGGGGAAGAGATCAGGGCCATGCAGTCGGCCGGTCCCGCGGCCGCGGGTACGATCGAGGCGGGAGCAATCGAGCACCTTAGGTCCAGCTCATCCGAGCTGAAAAAAAGACTTAGGGTCATACTCGCGTCGCTGGAAGACGATGAAAACGAACATCGGGGAAAATCATGGTTGACCAGCCGATAAAAATTATCGTAATTGACGACCACCCCGTCGTCCTGGAAGGGCTAACGTCCGGGCTCTGCCAGTACCCGCACGTAGATATTGTCGGCACCGCCGTGAGCGTGGAGGAAGCCAGGACCCTCATCCTCAGGGGCAATTTCGACCTGATGGTCACCGATCTGAACATGCCCGAAGTGGAAGACGGACTTGGGCTGATCAGCTTCTGCAACGAGCACGCAACCGACTGCAAGGTCGTGGTGCTTACCTATTCCAACCGTCCCGAAGACATCTTCCGCGCCAACCAGGCGGGCGCCGCCGCCTATCTCATCAAGGACAGCGACCTGGACGAGATCGCCGAAGCCTTCAACATCGTCAAGGACGGCGGCCGGCCTCCCCTGAAGCCGGAGCTCGAAGCGGCGCTCTGGCGGAAGCTGAAGGATCGGGCGCCGGCCGATCTCCCTCACGACCTCTCGGAGAGGGAATGGAAGGTGCTCAAGCTGATGACCGCCGGCAACACTAATGAAGAGATAGCGCAAAAACTCTTCATCAGCCCCCGAGTGGTCAGGCGATCGAACACGGCCATTTACCGCAAGTTAGGGGTCCGCAACCGCGCCGAAGCCGTCGCCCATGCTGTCCGGGAGAACTGGTTCGGCTAGGGGCCTTCCGGCCCCTGTTGCCCCCCGGATTCGTCCCCCTTTGACTCTATCTAAACGCCCCCCACATGCCTAATATGATAACTGTACGAGTATTTCTTTTGTTTCAATGTGAAGTTTCGGCCTTGGCCGGGCCAGACCAAAGATTTGGTACCTGTCCCCGAGCAGGTATCAATCATAATCGGCGCGGATTCCTACCCCGCGCCGATTTCTTTTTCTCTGAAAAGTTTTCCGGATTGCCACTCTGAAGCCATCTCTGAATATTAGGAAACTACCGCTTGAAGGAAACTGTTCCTGGAAAGGAAACTGTTCCTGGAAAGGA
>JAJZQT010000015.1:2779-11843 GCA_021803005.1 Actinomycetes bacterium | reverse complement strand
AAGGAAACTGTTCCTGGAAAGGAAACTGTTCCTGGAAAGGAGAAAGCCCCGAATAGTTTCGGGGCCTTCCAAGGGGGGCGATTAAGCCCTTTACGCTAAGAAAAGTATGTTGGTTAGTATCATATCGTCTAATGATATAACCGTCTATAGTTAATATAGTCTAAATAACTAATGCTTTTATATTACGAGTGGCCTTATTATTGCCTTTTTTTGTCAACCACGCTAGCCAATGAAGTCTACATATCCGGCGCGGACGGCACAGGCGACTGCCTCCAGCTTGCTGTGGACACCCAGTTTTCCCAGGATGTTCTGGATATGATTTCTGGTCGTCGTCGGGCTGATGTACAACTGCCGGGAAATGACATCGTTGTTGAGTCCGCGCGCCAGCAGTTGCAGTATCTCCAGTTCGCGACGGGTCAACCTGACTATTGCTTTGCCCCCTTCTTCCTCGACATCGAAACCATCGCCACCGGGGTTGCTGGACCGCGGCTGCTCGTAATGCTGGACCGCCGCCCGCACGTGCTTGGCCAGGGCTTCAAGTTTTGCGTTCTTGTGGCGTAGCCGGTCGAAAGCCGCCTTCTGCCGCACGGCCGCGGCCACCCGCGCCGCCAGCTCTTCGGAGTCATAAGGTTTTGAGAGATAATCCTGGGCGCCAACCTCGAAACCCGACACCTTGTCCTCTATGCTGGGTTTTTCATGAAGGAAGATGACAGGAATGTGCTTGAGGCTGGAATCGCTTTTGAGGGATTTGCAAACTTCGTGGCCGCTGGTCACCGGCATGTCGACATCGAGGATGATGACGTCCGGACGCTCTTCCCGGGAGATCTGCCTGGCTGCGGATCCGTCGACCGCCGTCAGAACACGGTAGCCAATCCTGGAAAGGCATTCCCTGGTGTTGTGAAGGACGTCCGGGTCGTCGTCAACGACCAGCACTGTTTCGTTCGGCATATCCCACCCACTCCCGCGCTAATTCAATTCTTGGCCGTCCGCCGCCTCGGCGTAAGCTCGCCGGGGCGGCAGACGGCACCGTTACAGCTTCAGATTAGCTACAGCTTCAGTTTCAGTCGAACCACAATTCTCAACGGAGAGTGTTTATAGTATAGCAATATACTCCGAATTTTCCAGTTTGGAAGCGATAATTTATTTTCATCATAAAGTAATGGAAGTGCTTCAGAACGTTAGCGGGCGGCGGTTATTCCTTTTACTCAGACAGCTTTCAGCGCCGGGAACGCCGCCCTACCGGTTTGGTCAGCGCCGGAAGAGCTTCCGTCCGGACTCATAGAGATTTCCGCCCCTGGAATCCATCACCACGATCGCGGGAAAATCCTCGACCTCGAAGCGGTAGACCGCTTCGGTCCCCAGCTCCGGCCAGGCAATGACTTCGGCGCTGGCGATCCTGCCGGCAAGCAGGGCGCCGGCGCCGCCGACGGCCGCGAGATAGACTGCCCCGTTTTCTTTCAGCGCCGCCGCGACTTCGGGGCCGCGGTCTCCCTTGCCGATGACGGCGCGGACCCCCCGCGCCAGCAGCTGCGGCGTGTAGCGGTCGACCCTGGAGCTCGTGGTCGGCCCGGCCGAGCCGACGGGCTTCCCCGGCGAAGCCGGCGTGGGCCCGACATAATAAATGACCTGACCTTCGAGGTCGAACGGCAGTTCTTCCCCCCGGTCGATCGACTCGATCAGCCGCCGGTGGGCGGCGTCGCGGGCGGTGAAGACGGTGCCGGAAACCAGGACCCTGGTTCCCGCTTCCAGGGAACGGGCGTCGTCTTCACTGAGCGGCGGCTTGAGTCTCACCGGCTCAGCCATCGCACTGCTTCCCTGCCGAAATCGACATCTGGCTCATCACAGGCTTCCCGCGGCGCGGCGCGCCGAGTTGCACTGGATGTTGACCGCTACGGGCAGCGAGGCAATATGGCACGGATATTCCTCTATGGCAACGCCCAGGCAGGTCACCGTGCCGCCGAAGCCGCCCGGGCCGATGCCGAGCGCGTTCACCTTTTCCAGCAGGTCCGCCTCCAGTTGCGCCAGCCGCCCGTCGGCACTAGGCGAACCGGCCGGGCGCAGCAGCGCCTGCTTGCTCAAAAGCGCCGCCCTGTCCATGGTGCCGCCGATACCCACGCCCAGGAAAATGGGAGGGCAGGGGTTGGCGCCGGCGAGCCCGACGGTCTCGAGCACGAAATTTATGATGCCCTCGACGCCGTCGGCAGGCTTGAGCATGGCCAGCCGGCTCATGTTCTCGCTGCCGCCGCCCTTGGGAAGCACGGTGATGTTGACCCTGTCGCCCGCGACCAGCTCCGTGTGCAGCACGGCCGGCGTGTTGTCGCCGGTGTTGGCGCGTTCGAAGCAGGCGCCGCTGACCACCGAGGCCCGCAGGTAGCCTTCCGCCTGAGCCGCGGCGACACCGCGGTCGACCGCGGCTACAAAGGAGCCGCCGCTGAAGTGAACCTCCTGACCCACCTCAGCAAACACGGCCGCCAGGCCGGTGTCCTGGCAAAGCGGCACGCGCTCGCGGGCGGCGATCCCGGCGTTTTTCAGCAGGGCCTCGAGGACGTCCCGCCCCAGCGGCGATTCTTCACGGGCGAGAGCCGCCTGCAGCGACTCGATCACATCGGCAGGCAGAAGAAAGTTTGCTTCCTGGAATAGCCGGGAGACGAGGGCGGTTACCTCGTTGACATCGATCTCACGCATGGCTTCCCTCGCCCGCGTCGTTCTCACGCATGCTTGGCCTCACTAACGCCGATCATCCGCATCGCCAGCCCTCGTTGCCGAGCATGCGGCGGGTTGAAGCGGCCACCTCTTCGGGGGATTTGGGCTGCCGGGCCACGCCGCTTTCCACAGCGGCTCCGGCAACAGCGGCGGCCACGGCGGGGGCCACGCGCGGATCGAAGGCCTCCGGAATGATGCACCCGGCGCCCAGATCCTTCCCCACCAGTCCGGCCAGAGCCCTGGCCGCCGCCACCTTCATTTCCAGATTGATAACGCTGGCGCGCACGTCGAGCGCGCCGCGGAAAATGCCGGGAAAGCCGAGCACGTTGTTGACCTGGTTGGGAAAGTCACTGCGCCCGGTGGCGACCACGGCCGCTCCGGCGGCGCGGGCGTCATCGGGAAGGATCTCGGGGTCGGGATTGGCCATGGCCAGGACGATCGGATCCTTGTCCATCGCCGCCACCATCGCTTTTGTGACCGCATCCTTGACCGAGACCCCGACGAACAGGTTGGCGCCTTCCATCGCCGCCGCCAGATCCCCCTGGCGGCAGGCGGTGTTGGTCCAGCCCGAAACTTCCTGCTTTACCGGCGAGAGATCGCCGCGGTGGGAACCGATGATGCCCTTGGTGTCACAGAGCATGATCTCCCTGACACCCATGGATTTAAACATGCGGGCGATAGCGATGCCGGCGGCGCCGGCGCCGTTGATGACGATCTTCAGATCCTCCAGGGACCGGCCGGTGACCTTGCAGGAATTCATGGCCGCCGCCAGCACCACCACGGCGGTGCCGTGCTGGTCGTCGTGGAAGACCGGGATGTCACATTCCTCGATCAGCCGTCGCTCGACCTCGAAGCAGGTAGGCGCGGAAATATCCTCAAGATTGATACCGCCGAAACTGGGCTCCAGAAGTTTGACCGTGCGCACGATGTCATCGGCCTCCTGGCTGGCGATGCAGATGGGGAAAGCATCCACGGCGCCGAAAGCCTTGAACAGCACCGATTTGCCCTCCATTACCGGCAAGGCTGCCCGGGCGCCGATATTGCCCAGGCCCAGCACCGCGGAGCCGTCGCTAACCACCGCCACCGTATTCCAGCGGCCGGTGTAGGTATCAACCAGCGCCGGGTCGGCGGCGATGCGGCGGCAGGGCTCGGCGACTCCCGGCGTGTAGGCGATCGCAAGCGCGTGCTTGTCGTCCACGGGGACCTTGCTGTCGATGGAAAGCTTGCCCCGCCACTGCTCGTGCAGCGCCAGGGCCTCTTCCTGCAGGGATTTATAGCGATTGCCGCCCTTGGCGGAATTCGTATCGTTGCCGGTCATGGAATTTATTATATATAGTTGGAGCATCATGGAGACAACCGCTTGAAGCATCACGGAAATATCCACGCGGAAAAAACAGCGATAACGGTGAAATCATGGGAACAGCCGAAGCGAAAAAACAACTGAAGATAGGCGGCATGGCTCTCGAGAACGGCGTCATGTTCCAGACCCCCCGGCACTGGGCGATGGCCGTCCGTAATCCCGAGGGCGGCATCAGCATCGCCTCGGGCGAGAAGATGAGCCTGGGCCTTAACCGGTTCCGCAGGATTCCGCTGCTCAGGGGGCTCGTGGGGCTAGCCGAGACGGCCATGGTGCTGCCGCAGGCGAGTGTCCATGGAGGCCGTTTGCCGATCATGACCCGCTCGCCGGAGGTCATGGCTTCGATGATCGTCAGCGTCATCGGCGCCGTCGCGGTCAAGAATCCCAAGCGCAAGCTTTCCCCCTTCGTCGAGGAAGCGGTGATGGCAGGGCTGGCGGTCCTGCCCTCGCTGGTGGCGCTGCGCCGCTCGCGCGCCACCGAATATCACGCCGCCGAGCACAAATCGATCAACGCCTTCGAAGCCTCGGGCGGACTCGACGTGGACAAAGCCCGTTCGGCAACCTCCGAACATCCGCGCTGCGGCTCGAACATCGTCGGCCCGGCGGTGGCCCTGATGGCGCTTGGTAATACGCTGACACAGCGGGCGCTCGGCCGGCGCAGCAACGTCGCCCGCCTGGGCGTGAGCGTGCTTAGCCTTTCCGGCGCGGTCGAGCTGATGCAGTGGGCCGCCCGCAACCCGTCCAGCCTCTGGTCGAGGGTGCTCACCCGCCCCGGCGGCGAGCTGCAGCATCTGGTCACAACCTCAGACCCCACCGAGGACGAGCTGGCCGTCGGCCTGGCGGCGCTCAGGGAGTTGCTACGGCTGGAAGGGGCGCTCGAAACCGCCCCCGCCGTCTAAAACCGACGTTTTAAGACCTCTCCGAAACACCGCCTGCCGCCCAGGGATATTTTTTCCACCTTGCGGGTAGATTAAGGGCACTCCTGTTTTTCCCTTAGGCAAGGTGGTGCAAATGCTCAGCGCTTCGGAAATCTCTTCCCTTCGGGGATTCACCAGCAATGATCAGGTTCCGGTCGTGAGCCTCTATCTCAACGTCGACGGCTCCAGATATCCCACCCGCGCGGACTACGAGACCGAGCTCAGCTACCTCATCAGCCAGGCGCGCAAGTCGGCTGCTACCAAGCTGGGCCTTAGCCGCGATCAGCAGACCCGCCTCGACTCCGATCTGTCATCGATAGGCGAATACGTCAACCTCGAATTCCAGCGCAACGGCACCAGGGCGCTGGTGATATTCGCCTGCCGGGCCGAAGGCCTGTGGCAGGTCAGTCCCCTGAAAATACAGGTGGAGAACAGTCTCTACGTCGACTGGAAACCCCAGGTGGCGCCGCTGGTGGAGAATCTGTCGGCCTACTCACATATCTGCGTCATGTTAACGAACAAGGAGACCGCCCGCATCTTCAGCGTCTATGCCGGCGAGATCACCGAGCGGACAGAGATTCTCGATCAGGTCCTCAAGCATCACGAACAGGGAGGCTGGGAGCAGTCCAAGCTGCAGAGGCGGCACGGCCTGCAGGTGCGAAACCACCTCAAAAAAGCCTGCGACGCAACCATGGAGTACTTCAAGAAGGAGGGGTTCGAGCGGCTGGTGGCCGGCGTGTCCGACGAACTATGGCCGGAGCTGGAGCGCGTGCTGCACCCATACCTGAACCAGCGCCTGCTGGGAAGGTTTCCCGTGGACATCAATGCCCCCGCCGACGAAGTTCTGGCCAAGGTCGCGGAGCTGGAAGAGCAGAAGCGGCAGCGGGAAGAATCGAGCCTGCTGGAATCGCTCGGCCCGGAACTGAATTCAGGCAGGATATATGCCGGCGGACTGGACGACGTGCTGGCGGTGCTGAATCAGCGGCGCGTCGACCTGCTGCTGGTCGAAAACGGCTACGCCGAACCCGGCAAGCGCTGTCCGGCCTGCAACACACTCGAGTTCGGCGAGGAAGTCTGTCCGGTCTGCGGAGGCGCAGCCGAGCACATCGGCGATGTCGTCGAGGAAGCCAAAGAGCTGGCGGTCAGGCAGGACGCCACTGTGATGACGGTTCCTCCGGGGCACCCGGCTATCACCAGGGCCGGACATATCGCCGCGAGGCTGCGCTACTAGAAAAGCCTGCGTTGGTAACAGGCGCCGGCGCTAACCCTTGCCCAGCACCTCGTTGAAGAATCCGTTCCAGAGCACTCGCTGGGAGGCCATGATTGGCCCCGACGCCGTGACCTCGACCGGTCCGGCCATGGTTCCAGGGAAAGTTGGCGTAGCCTTCTGTCCCGGGGCCAGCGAACCCGACGACACCCTGTTGCCGGCGATTTTGATCTCGTAGGTTACAGCCGCGGTTCCCGGGTTGGCCACCAGCACCCAGTTCGAAGAGCCGACGCTCTGGTTGTCGTACCAGGTCCAGGAATAGTGGCTCCTGAGCTGTGAGTAACGGTAGCCCGGGACCTCTTCGAATGACGGCCCCCAGACGACCCTCTGCGACGCAATCACGAGATCCGAGGCCTTAACCTCGACGGGCCCTCCGATGGAACCTGGGAAGGTCGGCGTCACCTTCTGTCCCGGCGCGACCGTCCCCGTCGCCACCCGGTTTCCGGCTATGCTGATCTCATAAGAGGCAACCCGCGTGCCCGGGTTGGCTATCAGGATCCAGTCGGTGGCGCCGGCGCTGGCATTGTCGTACCAGGTCCAGATGAAATGGTCGCTTAATTCCTCGGCCGGGATACCCGGCACCTCGTTAAAGGCCCGGTCATAATTGGACAGCACCCTCTGGCTGGCGATGATCCGGTCGGACGCGGTTATCTCCACCGGCCCCGCCATGACTCCCGGGAAGGTATAAGTCGCCTGCTGGCCGGGGTTCACGGTTCCAGCGGCAACCTGCCGTCCGGCTATCCTGATCTGGAAGCTGACGGCGCTCGCCCCCGGGTTGCCCACCAGCACCCAATCCTTGTAACCGGGCGTAGCCATGTCGTACCAGGGCCAGTAGTAGTGGGCTGAAAGGGACGCCTCGTCGATGCCAAGCACTTCCTCGAGGGAATTCCCGCCCCAGAGGATGCGCTGGCTGACCAGCGGCTGCAACGTGGAGCCGACAACCACAGGGCCTCCCATGAGATTTGCATACCTGGCGTACAGTACGCCGCCCACGGGCACCTCCCCGGGGACGCCGGTCAGCGACGTCAGACTCTGAGCCTGGCCGCCGACTGACAGGGCAAAGCGTGAGCTGTCCGTGCCCGGGTTGGACATCAGCACCCAGTTCTTGCCGCCGACATTGTCATACCAGGAAAAATAGCTGCGGTACGGTTTTGTGTCCGGCGACTCGGGAACGTACCAGAAATGTGAGGGCTGCGGCGTCGCCACCTGCACGCCCTTGCCGTCCACCCGCCACTCCCTGGGAACCGGCGTTACCGGGACGCCCGTCCACCAGTCATACGGTCCCGTGGCTATGTGCGAAAAGACCGTATACGGATATTCGTTGTTGACGGTCCAGCCGTTGTAGGCCCAGACTGCGTAGAACCAGTTTTCATAACAATTCGTATTGTCGTCGCCGATGCTGGGCGTCGAGTTCCATTTGTCGATCAGGATGTCGGCGCCGGCGTTGATGTTGTAGTTGATATCATACCTAATGCTGTTGGTGTCCTCATAACATTTGTGCGCCGGATAGTTGACGCAGCTGCCGTACGAGACCTGCATGATGCCGCTGCCATAACCGTCATAGCTGTCCAGGGGAGTCCCATCAGACCTAAACTGCTGCCAGCCGCTCTCCTGGTAAGCGATGCCGTAGAGAATCTCCGGCGGGATGCCGCGGGCCACGGCGGCGTTGTAGAGCATGGTTTTGATCTCGGACTTGGGGGGATTGGCGGCGGCGACTGCCGGACCCGATTCTGCCGTCGAACCGAGGGCGTTACCCGCAACCAGAAGCAAGCCCAGCACGAAGATGAGAAACGCAATGGTTATGTGGAGATTTCTTCCGGTCGACACGCGATCTTCCACCTTCTGCTTTTTGGCCCTAAAAGAGTTGCGACCTTTTTAATCGGCACTTCAGCGCGATTCATGATTCTACGCCCGAATTTTTTTCATTCTCAGAAAAAACCATGAATCCTTTAATTAGCTATCTAAGTCTTAACCTATAAGATTTCCTATAAATGCAATTGACAGATAAACAATATCGTCTTTATTATTGACCCGGATCGCCCGTAAAACGGCGAATATCGAAGGAGTGTTAAAATGGCACTAGTATGGGGGGACTCCTCACGCGCTCGGTCCCGGAGGCCCGCGCTAACTCCGGCCGTCAGCGTCAGGCGCGAGGATGGCGCCCTTACCTATTCCCTGGAGATCGCGGATCTAAAACCTGAAGAACTGGAAGTGAGCGTCAGCCCGGGTGTGCTGACCGTCAGGGGCGAGCACCGCCTGGAGAGAACGTTTGATCGGGAAGGCTCCAAATGGCGGCGGATATCTTCCAGCAGCTTTTCGCGGAGCCTGGCCCTGCCGGACAACACGCAGTGGTCAAGCGCCGAGGCCTTCTTTGAGGCAGGCGTCCTCAGGATCACCGTCCCCGAAGGCGCACCCGGACAGCCGCAGAGCATCCCCGTCAGCTATGCGGACGAGGCCGGCGAACTGTTAACCGGCAGGCACCGCCGGATTACATAATTGCCATATTTTGCAGGCATTTTATCCTTCCAAGACGAACCCTTTCAAGCGGGTGAATCGTCTATATTGGTGAAGGAAAAGATGAGGAGTAATGAAAAAACAGGACTTGCGGAAAACAGGTCCAGGAGACTCAGAAGAGGTGAAGCAAATGATCGGGATGGTCAACGTCAAGCCTCAGTCCGGAGTCGTCTTTACCGGGAATCCGGGGGAGCAGTCGGGAACCCGGATGGAGTGAAGTGGCCCGTCCAGATAATTCGGCCATCAAGAGCCGGTGCTGTAGTGATCGAGAGACGCATCAGGCTACTTACTCTAAACCGGTGAAAG
>JAJZQT010000015.1:0-2679 GCA_021803005.1 Actinomycetes bacterium | reverse complement strand
TTTTGGGGACACATTACTTAATTGCCTACTTTAGGGACACGTAGCTATCCAAGCTCGATATTACTTTCTTCGCCAGATATTGATATCCGCCACTGAATTAGTGTATGAGACCATTAGTCGGGGAAATGAATTAAGTAATGTGTTCCTAAAATAGGCAATTAAGTAACATGTCCCTTTAATTTGTCCTTTAACTGAACCTTTATACGAACGAGGATTTTATGCAGCCAGACAAATTCACAATCAAGGCACAAGAGGCCGTCGCAGCCGCGCAGAAGCGGGCGGAGGCTGCCGGTCAGCAGCAGATCGAGCCCGAGCATTTGCTTCTGGCACTGCTCGAGCAGAGTGAGGGCATCGTCGTTCCGATTCTGCAGAAGCTGGGCGCTGACCCGGCAGCGATCGCAGCCGAGCTGAGCCAGACAGTGGAGGCGATGCCCAAAGTCACGGGCGCTCCCGGCCAGCAGGCTTATATCAGTCCCAGGCTGAAACAGCTGCTCGATGTCGCCGGGTCCCTGGCCGACCAGCTCAAAGACGAATATTTGAGCACCGAGCATCTGCTGCTGGCGGCTGCGGAATTGCCGGGAGCCTCGCTCGACATCCTCAAGGCTGCCGGCGTCACCAAGGACCGCCTGCTGGCGGCGCTGGCAGAAGTGCGTGGCAGCCAGCGCGTCACCGATCCCAATCCAGAGGCCAAGTTTCAGCCGCTGGAGCAATACGGGCGCGACCTCACCGAGGAGGCGCGGCGCGGCAAACTCGATCCGGTTATCGGGCGCGATGACGAGATCCGCCGGGTGATACAGGTTCTGTCCCGCCGCACCAAGAACAATCCCGTCCTCATCGGCGACCCCGGCGTCGGCAAGACCGCCATGGTCGAAGGCCTGGCCCAGCGCATTATCGACGGCGACGTTCCCGAAGGCTTGAAGGACAAGCGCGTGGTGGCGCTCGACATCGGCTCGCTGGTCGCCGGCTCCAAGTACCGGGGCGAGTTCGAGGACCGGCTGAAGGCCGTCCTCAAGGAAATCCAGGAATCCGAGGGCAAGATAATCCTTTTCATCGATGAGATGCATACGCTCGTTGGCGCCGGCGCCGCCGAGGGCTCTATCGATGCTTCCAACATGTTAAAGCCCATGCTCGCCCGAGGCGAGCTCAGGGCCGTGGGCGCCACCACCCTCGATGAATACCGCAAGTACGTCGAGAAGGATCCGGCGCTCGAGCGGCGCTTCCAGCCGGTGTTCGTCGGCGAACCTGCCGTGGAAGACACCATCGCCATCCTGCGCGGCCTCAAGGAGCGCTACGAGGTGCACCACGGCGTCCGCATCCAGGACGCGGCGCTGGTGGCTGCGGCCGTGCTCTCCGACCGCTACATCACCGACCGCTACCTGCCCGACAAGGCCATCGACCTCATTGACGAAGCCAGCTCGCGCCTGCGCATCGAGATCGACTCGCTGCCCACCGAGATCGACGTCATCGAGCGGCGCATCAAGAAGCTCGAGATCGAGGACCGCGCCCTCGCCAAGGAAAAAGACAAGGCCTCAAAAGAGCGCCGTGCCAAACTGCAGGAGGAACTGGCCGAGCTCAAGGAAACCTCGAACCGCATGAAGGCTCACTGGACCAACGAGAAGGATTCCATCCAGAAGATCCGCGCCCTCAAGGAAGAGCTGGAAGAAACCAAGACCGAGGCCGACCGCGCCGAGCGCGAAGGCGATCTGCAGAAGGCCGCCGAGCTGCGCTATGGCAAAACAGTCGACCTGACAAAAAAGATCGAGGAAGAAAACAGACATCTGGCCGAGCTGCAGAAGGATCTGAAGATGCTCAAGGAGGAAGTCGACGAGGAAGACGTTGCCGAAGTCGTCGGCAAATGGACCGGCATCCCGGTATCAAAACTTATGGAGGGCGAGGTCGAGAAGCTCATCCACATGGAAGACCGCCTGCACGAGCGCGTGGTCGGCCAGGATGAAGCCATCGCCGCGGTCTCCAACGCCATGCGCCGCGCCCGCGCCGGCCTCAGCTACGCCAACCGGCCTTACGGCTCGTTCATCTTCCTGGGGCCTACAGGCGTCGGCAAGACCGAGCTGGCCAAGGCGCTGGCCGAGTTCATGTTCGACGACGAGCACGCGATGGTGCGCATCGACATGTCGGAGTTCCAGGAGAAGCACACGGTGTCGCGCCTGATCGGGGCGCCGCCGGGTTACGTCGGCTATGAGGAGGGAGGCTACCTGACCGAGGCGGTGCGCCGGCGCCCTTATTCGGTGCTGCTGCTCGACGAGATCGAGAAAGCGCATCCGGAAGTCTTCAACGTGCTTTTGCAGATCATGGATGAGGGCCGGCTGACCGACGGCCACGGCCGCACCGTGGACTTCAAGAACGCGGTCATCATCATGACCTCGAACATCGGCAGCCAGTACATCACCGAGCTGGGCGCCGGCAGCGAGGAGGAGATGGGCCGCCGCGTCGACGAAGCCATGCGCAAGCATTTCAAACCGGAGTTTCTCAACCGCGTCGACGACATCATCATCTTCCACCGCTTGAGCGAGACGCAGCTGCGGGAGATAGTGGACATACAGGTGCGCGGCATAACGGCGCTCCTGGAAGGCCGCAACATCGGCATAACCATGACCGGCGCCGCCAAGGATTACCTTGCCCGTGAGGGCTACGACCCCGCCTACGGCGCGCGGCCGCTCA
>JAJZQT010000014.1:29407-34223 GCA_021803005.1 Actinomycetes bacterium | reverse complement strand
AGCCACCTCGTTCAGTGGGCGCCGGGCGAGTTTCTTGGCGGGTCAATATCCCAGCTTGCGCAGGGAGAGGGAAAGCTTTTCCGAAGCATCCCTGAGCGCATTGATGATATACAGCAGTCTGGCAATCGACTTCATCAGCAGCGGCGTCTTGCGCTGAAACCTGTCAACGTTGCCGGTTATCGAGAAGACGTGCTGCTGGGCCGTGCCGGCCTTTGTCATCATATTGGAAACAATGGGCTGAGCATGTCCAGAGACCATCTTCACGGTTTTGCCGAAGCCGATGGCGCTACGAACGAGCGCCACTCCGCGCAGGATCAGGATTATGAAGGCGATAACAACAGCGATGATTCCAATAGCTATAACCATGGGCAGATGTTACCGCAGTTACCGTGGAATCTCCAGGCCCTGCAGAGCCTGGAGATCATGAAGCCCGCGGTTTGAGAGGGTATCGCCTGGCGCCCGAGTAATCACCGTCGAACCGCAGCGTCGATATCTTCACTACCTCGCCGAAATTAGGCGCCTCGATGAATTTTCCCTGGCCGATGTACATGCCAACGTGCTGCGGCGCGGTCGCACCGTAGAAGAACACAAGATCGCCGGGCTGAAGCTGGTCCGGCGGCACGGGAGCACCCATCTGGAACTGTATCGATGAAGCGTGCGGAAGCGAAACACCATGTTTGCCATAAACATATTTGACCAGGCCGGAGCAATCGAAACCTGTCGGGCTCTCACCGCCCCAGACATAAGGAACGCCCAGATATTGCAATGCATCCTGGACGACCTGAGCCTGAACGGCATCGGTAATCTGCAGGTTTTGCAACATCGCGGCAGTTTCCGCCGCCGCCTTGTCCTGCTCGGCCTTTACCCGCGCGGCTTCCGCCGCCAGGATGTCTTTCTCCTGAGCGTCAAGCTGATCGATGCGAGTCTGGCGCTCGGCTATCTTGGATTCAATCTGCCCTTGCTGATCGCTCAGTTCCTGTTCCAGCTGCAGTTGCCGGGAGCGCTTCTGGTCGATCTCGTCAGTGATAGCCTGGATCCTGTCGGCACTGTCCTGGAACTGCTGTTCCAGCTTACTGTCCTGCTCGTTAATCTTGGCAATATACATCGCCTGTTCCAGGAAATCACTGACACTGTTGCTGTTGAACAGAACGCTCACCAGATTGACATCACCAGATTTATAAATGGCAGTCAAACGATCATAGATCAGCCTCTCCTGCTCGTCGTGGAGGGCGCGCGCCTTATCGAGGTTCTGCCGGCTATCGGCCAGTTCCATGGTCAACTGGTCTAGCTGGACTTTTGTGGTATTGTGCAGCTCGACGATTTTTTCGAGGTCACGATTGAGAACGTCCATTTGCGCACGCACATCACCGAGCTGTGACTCGATGGACTGGACCTGTTGCTGGGCTTGCGCAGCGGGATCGCCGCTTGCCGGATCGGCGACGGCAAAATGGACCGGCACGAGCAGAGCCGCAAGTGCAAGCAAAACAACTGGGACGATCAGTCGCGGCATGATTTTGAATGTTGTCAATGGCGATCTGGTCATGATGGTCACACATCCCTATCGGAATCTGCACCGATCCCTAAAGTATGAGTAAAAACCCTGCAAACTCGCGAAAAATTGTCTGTGGAGCAACGGATGGCCATTTGTGTTGAATGCAAATTCTTTGTGCTATAATAACGCTCGGTGACGCGGGGTGGAGCAGTCTGGTAGCTCGTCGGGCTCATAACCCGAAGGTCGCAGGTTCAAATCCTGCCCCCGCTACCAATTTCCCCTTGAGCCCTTTCAAAATCCTTTCTGGGCCCTGATGCAGTCATCGTCTGCTCGCTGGACTGTCATATTTTATGTATATGTGCTGCCGGTAGCCATATCAATATGGCAGATTTAACCTTCTCTTAACCTGATATTCGCCGTCATTTATCAGTTCGCTGCCTTATAGGCTTCCCGGTGAGCGGTCTCTCTCCTTTCTTGCGCCTTTTGCGGCCCGTGTCTGTTCCCAATAAGTGGAGCTGTCACACACCGGTGATATTCGTACAGGCAGCCGCGGGGAAAGAGCGGCAAAACGATAGAAACTTGTCAACAAGGATTTCGTGTGGGAAGTAAAGCGTATCTGAAAAACGGAATCCAGGAAGGAGTGACGCTTGGTTTCGCAGACCTGCTCATCCAGGCGCGCTGCCCGGGTTGCTGCATCTCGGGCCCGCGGGTTACTGCAACTGCATGCCGCCGATTTCGTTGAAGCTGTTTAAGAAGACCACCCGCTGGGTGACAAACAGCGGCACCTGGTTCGTTGATACGACCCGGACGGGACCGGCCATGGTGCCGGCATAATAGAGCGGTTTGTTTTCGCCGGGCTGCAGATCGACGTGCTGCATCAAGGTTCCACCGATATAGATGTCGACGTTTGCTACCACATTACCCTGGTTGGCGACGAGCACCCAGTTGCCGTTCATGCCGTTTACGCGTTTGGAATCGTACCAGGTGAACCACAGGTCGGTGCCGGCGTCGGCGCTGGTCAATCCCTGGAATTCCTCGAAGCTGTCCTTGAAGAGGATCCGCTGGCTGACGATCAGCTTCTTGCCGTTGGTGGAGACGACTTTCACCGGGCCGTTCATGACCTGCGGGTATTGCGGCGTGACGCGGCCGCCTTCGGGAACGGAATAGTGGCCCATGAGATTGCCACCGATGTAGACGTCGACTTCGGCTGTTCCGCTGTCCATGTTGCCGATGAGAATCCAGTTGCCACGCATGTAGTTTTGAGTTGTACTGTCGTACCAGGTGAAGTTATATTCGCTCGAGAGCTTCGATCCGGGAACCCCAAGGACTTCGTTGAAGGAGTCCTTGAAGAGCACCCGCTGGCTGACGATGAGGGGCTGCTGGTTGGTGCAGACGACCTTGACTGGTCCGTCGGTGGTGTTGGGATAGACAGGAGTAACCCGGCCACCGACAGGCACCGAGTATGTTCCTCTGAGGATGCCACCTATATAGACCTCGACGTTGGCAACTGAGCTGCCCTGGTTGCTGATAAGGATCCAGTCGCCTTTCATTCCGGTCGCGGCGTTGGAGTCGTACCAGGTGAAATAATACGTGGATTCCAGAGAAGTGTCGGGGATCGCCGGAATCTCATTGAAAGAGCCCTTGTATAGTACCCTCTGGCTGACGATCAGAGGCTGTGTGGTCGGTATCTTGACAGGGCCTCCCATGATGCCCGGGAACGTCGGCGTTTCTGCCGGGGCTCCCACTGGCAGGTCGCGGTCGGCAAAAGTCATCCCACCCACGACAACCGCGGCGCGGGACTGGGCGCTGCCGACTGCCGGATTTGCCATCAACACCCAGTCGCGCCAGTCACCGCTCGACTGATCGTACCAGGTAAAGTAATAGTTTCTCGCAGCCGTGAAGTTGTCGACCGTGATGGGGATGCTGGTATCGGTGACCAGGCCGCCGACGTCTGTTGCTATGACTCGCAATGTATGAGGGCCGTTGGCGTAGCTGGTCGTATCCCAGTTGAAGGAATACGGCGGCGCCGCATCGCTGGCAACCAGGTTGTTATCGATGTAAAGATCGACTTTCGCGATACCAAGATCGTCCCAGGCGCTGGCCTTGAAATCGACCGTGCCGCTGACTTTCGAGCTGCCGGTAGGCGCGGGGATGCTCACTAACGGCGGGCTGTTTCCTTCAGAAACACCGCCAAAATCTGTTGTCCAGTACCAACCATAGGCAGTTCCTGCCTGATAATAACGTCCGATGCCGATCGCTTTAAAATTTGGATTGAGCATATCCTCGTTATGTGGTGGAGAGTTGCGCCAGGCGTCGAAGTTGCCTTGGGCGTCGGCGAATCCCGCGGCTATGTTTTCCCCGAGATAGGTATTGTAGGTATAACCAGCCGCCCTTATTCGGTCCCAGGGGGAGCTGCCGTCAGAGCCGGTGTGCGAGAAATAATTACGGATGGCCATGTCGGCGCTGTGAGCTTCCGAAGCATTGGAAAGTTTAGGCGAGAGCGTCAGGCCCGGCAGGCCGTTTTGCGCACGGTAATTGTTAATCAGTGTCAGGAAGGCCAGCTCTTCGCTGTCATAAGCAAATGCCGCCGGCGCAGCCGCGCCTGCCATAATGACTAAAAACAATAAAGCGAGTAACAACGTGCTTGCTCGCCGCAAAGAAGCACTGTTTCTATACTGGGATATCATTGTAGTTATGTACTCCCTGAAGATACGATTTGCAAACAAGGACGCCGCTAAGCGCTTGCGAGTGTTTGCCATTCCATTAATACCTTCGGCAATAGAGGAAACTTCTTGAAAAAGACCCGCAAACCTAAATGTTCAGCTGGTATCATGGCTCATTGGTAATAATCGAGGGTTGACAAATGTTTGCGTGTGAACGGCGCGCACGATTCAGGGGTTTCAGCGAAATAGCGCCCAAAAGGATACGCTACTATTTGCAGGCCCCTTGCTGAAAAGGAATGACCATGGCTGGTAGGGCATTTATTCGAAATCTAAAACGGATCGTTGGTAGCGATCACGTCAGCACGGCTGCCGAGGATCTCGTCTGCTACAGCTATGACGGCACGACGGCTTCGGGCTTGCCCGAAGCCGTCGTGCGCCCCGCCTCAACCGCCGAGATAGCTGCCATCATGAAGCTGGTGGATAATGAAGGCGCGAAGTTGGTGCCGCGCGGCGCAGGCACCGGCCTCTCGGGCGGGTCGGTTCCCCGGGCCGGCGGCATCGTCCTTCATTTCAGCCGCATGAACCGGCTGAGGCGGCTCGATCCCACTGAAATGGTTGCCGTGGCCGAGCCGGGTATCACTAACTGGGAATTCAGGCAGGC
>JAJZQT010000014.1:24470-29307 GCA_021803005.1 Actinomycetes bacterium | reverse complement strand
ATAATGGTGAATCGGAAGAATTGTGGGAGTCGAGGCGTTCCATCTCCGCGGCCCTGGCCCGGATGGCGCCGACCCGGATCGGTGAAGACATCTGCGTGCCACGAACCAGAATCCCGGAAGCGCTGGAGCGCCTCCGGCTGATCGGCGAAGAGAACGATCTGTCCATAGCCGTTTTCGGACATGCCGGCGACGGCGTTCTTCATCCCAATATCCTCACCAACAGCCGCGACCCGGCTCTGATGGAACGAACTGAAACTGCTATCGCCGCCATCTTTCAGGCGGCTCTGGACCTTGGCGGCACCCTCTCGGGAGAACACGGCATCGGCATGGCCAAGTCGCGTTTCATGAGAGGTGCTCTGCCTGATGAGACGATTGCCTTGATGAAGGGGATCAAACGTGAATTCGACCCAAAAGGAACCCTGAATCCGGGGAAGATCTTTTAGGCGGTGAGCCGGCCGCCGCATCCCGGCCGCCACCCGCTTGTAACAGCCCGGCCGTCGGCAGCAACCGGTTCTTTCCTAGTCTTCTCCGATTCCCGGGGTGATGCGATATGCGTCAAAGACGGTGTCGATGCCCTTGATCGTGTCGAGTACCGTGTCCAGCAGTTTGGCATCGCCGATCTCCACCACGAACCTGTCTTTGACCAAATGGTCATTTGAGGTGCTAAGCTGGGCCGAGACGATATTAATGCCCGACTCGCTCAAGGTGCGTGAAATGTCTTCGAGCAGGTGGCTGCGGTCCATGGCCTCGACCTGGAACTCGGCCCGGAAGGCTTTCTCCGATGCTCCCTTCCAGGCCACTTCGATGAACCTCTCTCCCGAGCGCAGATTGAGCGCCCTGGCGTTGGGGCAGTCCTTGCGGTGGATGCTGACGCCCTTGCCGAGAGAGATATAGCCGACGATTTTGTCACCCGGCAGAGGTTTGCAGCACTTGGCCAGGCGCACGCCAACGTCGCTGACGCCGTCGACGCTGATGCCGAGTTCTTTCGGCGGAGCCGTGGCCGAGCGTTCGCGAGCCGGTAGAGTCGACTTCGTGACCACAGAGGGGATCTCGCCCGATCCCTCGAGCTGCTGGGTTATTTTGGTCAGTACCTGCTGCGGCGAGGTCTTGCCGGTGCCCAGGCTGACGTAAAGATCCTCAGCCTTGAGAAATCCCATCGACCGGGTCAGTTCCGTGAACGACGGAGACGCAACTATCTTCTGGCTGGCGAGCCCTTTGCGCCGGAGCGCCTCCTGCAGCATCTCGCGGCCGATGTGCTCCGAATCCTGCCGCCGTTCCTTCTTGAACCACTGGCGGATTTTGTTGCGGGCGCGGCTGGTCTTGACGAAGTTCAGCCAGTCGCGTGATGGTCCCTGACTCGATTTCGAAGTAAGGACCTCGATAAAGTCGCCGCTATGCAGGGTGTGCTGCAGGGGGACGATGCGCCCGTTTACCTTGGCGCCGACGCAATGGTGCCCGACGTCCGTATGCACGGCGTAGGCAAAGTCCACTGGCGTGGCGTCGGCGGCGAGGCTTATGACCTCGCCCTTGGGGGTGAATACGTAGACCTCCTCCTCGAACAGGTCGATCCGGAGGGTCTTCATGAATTCCTTGGGATCCTCAGTCTCGCTCTGCCACTCCATCATCTGCCGCAGCCATGCCAGTTTGTCGGCCGCCTGTTCCTTGGATTTCTTGGTCTTGCCGGCTTCCTTGTAGAGCCAGTGGGCGGCAATGCCGTACTCTGCCGTCTGGTGCATCTTGCCGGTGCGGATCTGGATCTCCAGCGGTTTGCCCTGCGGCCCGATCACGGTGGTGTGTAGCGAGCGGTACATGTTGAACTTGGGCATGGCGATATAGTCCTTGAAACGGCCGGGCATCGGTTTCCAGAGAGAATGGATTATGCCCAGGGCGCCGTAGCAATCCTTGACCGTGTCGACCAGCACACGCATGGCGGTGAGGTCATAGATCTCGTTGAACTCCTTGCCGCGTTTGACCATCTTGGTATAAATGCTGTAGAAGTGCTTGGCGCGGCCTTCGATGTCGGCCTTGATACCGACCTTCTCCAGCTCGACCTTGAGGTACTCGGCCACCTGGGCCACGTAAGTTTCGCGATCGGCGCGGCGCTGGGCCACCATCTGTTGCAGTTCTGAATATTTGCGCGGATGAAGAGCGGCGAAGGCCAGGTCTTCCAGTTCCCACTTGATGCTGTAAATCCCGAGGCGGTGAGCCAGCGGGGCGTAGATCTCGAGAGTCTCCTTGGCCTTCTGGATCTGCTTCTGCTTGTCCATGTAGCAGATGGTGCGCATATTATGTGTGCGGTCGGCCAGTTTGATGAGGATCACCCGGATATCCTTGGCCATGGCCACGATCATCTTGCGCAGGTTATCCGCCTGCTCCTCTTCCTCGCTCTTCAGCGAGACCTTCTGCAGCTTGGTGAGTCCGTCGACCAGTTCGGCCACCTCATCGCCGAACATCTTGCGGATTGTGCCCACGGTGGTGGGCGTGTCCTCGACGACGTCATGAAGCAGCGCCGCCGCGATGGTGACGCTGTCGAGTTTCAGGTCGGCGCAGATACGGGCGGCGCCCAGGGGATGGTAGATGAAGTCCTCTCCGCTCTTGCGGAAGCGGCCCTCGTGTTGCGCGCGCGAATACTGGAAGGCGCGCATGATCAGATCCCGGTCGAAATCGGGATTATATTCGGTTATGGCGGCAAACAGATCCTGAAGAGCGGCCTCTTCGGAGCCTAAATCATCTTCGCGCTTGGCGACTTGCTCAAGAATTGCGAACACTCCCTGTAAAAAGATTGTGTAGCTTTGTAAACAGCGGACCGGTCAAGCTCGGTCCGCTTCGCGGCCAGCAGGGACATCATCGGCCCGTCGGCCCCATCCTCAATAGAAATCAGTGAAAGCTCCTCGAGAACTTTAATACACCTGGCGATCAGGACCGGTTGGCGCAGATACTTGCCGCCAGCGAGGAGAAGCCTTTCAGTGGTTTCGTCGAGAGGATATTTGATTCCCGTTTCCAGGTGCTTGTAGACCCGGGCCGATTGACCCCTAAGGTCATATTCGTGTTCAAGCACCTTACCCGTAAATTGTACCTCATCGCTACAGTAGAATAAATGAACGAAGGATTCGGGCGCCGCCCCCGTGATGGCATCAAAAATGCGCCGGTTCCAGGGAGGATCCACAAAGACCAGGTGTTTGAAATGCCCGGCCAGTCCCGGGATCGCGGTGATGGTGGCGAAATCGGCCAGCATTATTGATGGCCCCTCGCTTCGCACTTGTTCCAGCCGCTCGTCGAGGATCCGTCTGCTGCAACGCGAACTGGCCAGGAAAGCCTGCCGCAGGCGGCCTCCCGCCACCGGCAGTTCCCGGGATATCAGGCGCCGGCGCCTGGCAACGTCGGCCACAAGCATAAGCACGCTCTCACCGCCGGCGATGAGCCGGGCAATCTGCGCCGATATGCCGCCGAAATCGCGGCGGTCGACCAGGCGCTCGGCCAGGCTGTTTTCGGCTTCTTCCCTATTAGAAGAACCCAAACCCCCCGGCAGCCATTCAACGGGGATATCAAGGCCGTGGCCGAGCAGGTTCCAGAACTCGGAGCCGGCTATACGGTTGGGGCAATCAATGTCACAGCGCGCCTCACATAAACCCTGAACGGATTCGGCTCCGTTCTTTCGAGGAAAGAATTCCCGCAGCTGCAGCTGCGGCGAGATGGAACCGTTGAACTCGTTGCGCTCGAGGTGGAAGGCCACGTCCCAGTCGGGCTCGGACCTCAGTTTCTCCTGCAGGAACGCCTGGCCGAAGCCAATGGCTTTGGACCGGGCGCCGCCGGCTTCCACCTGACACTGAAGATGCTGGCCGTCACGGGTGACGCGATCGTTCTGCACCCTGGCGCCGGTGACCAGCAACTCGACCGAAGGGTTTCCCAGCCCGAAGGGTTCCAGGCGTGAGAGCTCCTGGGCCAGATCCAGTGTCAGTTCCCTGCCGCATACCAGTGCGTCCACGAAACGGCTGGGCCTGGTTTCTTCCTCCGGAAGCATGGCGTCGGCGTAATCGGCAAAGCGTTGCCCGAATTCGTCGATCGAAGCGATATCGACAGTCAGGCCGCAGGCGGCGCGGTGCCCGCCGCAAGCTTCGAGCATTCCGCTCAGTTCCAGCAGCGACTCGTGCAGGTCGAAATCAGGGACGCTGCGGCCGGAGCCCTTGCCTCGTCCTGATTCCTCGTCCACGGCGATCATGATTACCGGCCGGTAATAGAGTTCCACCAGGCGCGAGGCGACGATGCCGATAACGCCTTCGTGCCAGCCGGGAGAGCTCAGCACGTAGCCGCGCCGCTCGCGCTTTTCCTCGGGCCACTCACCGATCATCGCCCGGGCCTCGGCCAGCATCTGATTCTCGATGCGCTGCCGCTCGCGGTTGAAACCGTCAAGTCTGCCGGCCAGCTCGTTCGCCGTTTTCTCATCTTCGGCCATGACCAGCTCGAGCGCCGGCAGAGCCTCCTCAAGCCTGCCGGCGGCATTGATCCTGGGAGCCATGCGGAAGGCAACCAGGCCGGCATTTATCCGCGCCGGGTCAACCTGTCCCGCCCGCATGAGCGCCCTTAGTCCCGGCCTGCCGGTGCGCGCCAGCTGCGCCAGTCCCTGTTTTACCAGGGCGCGGTTCTCGTCCACGAGTGGCACCACGTCGGCAATCGTGCCCAGAGCCACCAGGTCCAACAGGCGCCTGAGGTCCGGATGAAGGCTCGCGGGGCTTTGTTGCGCGCGGGCCGGCCCTCCCGCTGGGGCCTTCTCTCCCGCCGGGACCTGCCCTTCGAGCAGGGCCTGGGCAACCTTGAAGGCGAGGCCGACGCCGGCCAG
>JAJZQT010000014.1:0-24370 GCA_021803005.1 Actinomycetes bacterium | reverse complement strand
CGGAGAGGTGTACCAGCTAGCGGAACGCACAAGTGAATCCTAACAACCGCAACGGATGGAAATCAAACAGGCGGACCCGTCCGCCTTTATTGGGAATGTAATCGCGTTTCTGGCATAATGATGCGGGGTATCCGAAAGATATTCCTTCCAATAAGGAGGTGAACGATGTTGCGCGAGCAAGTTGAACAGGCTCTTGACCGTATTCGGCCCGCACTCCAGCAGGATGGAGGCGACCTGGAACTTTTAGATGTCACTGATGACGGTGTGGTAAAAGTCAAACTCACCGGCGCCTGCGGCAGCTGTCCCATGTCCCAGATGACCTTGAAGATGGGAATCGAGCAGCGCCTTCGCGAGGAGGTTCCCGAGGTATCCACTGTAGAAGCGGTCTAGGATCCCGGAAATATACAGCTAAACAAAAAAAAGCGGCCGGGTAACCGGCTGCTTTTCAATGCTAATTAAAAATCTTGTTTAGGCGCTGGGAGAGGGCGGCACGTAGATGCTGCACGTGAACGAGGGACATTCAAAAGTAATGTCCTTCACGTTATCCAGCCTGATAAGTGCCGGCTTCACATAAGTTGTTTTCTGCGTTTTGGCTTTCAAAAAAGCACCTCCATTGCCTCGAAAGTACGATTATTGTACTACGGGTTTGCTTTTTTGAACACCCCCCAAAAATGGCTCCGCCTGTTAAATTGACCGTTTTCCCCTTTTATTTATCTTCTTTTTGGGCCTGCATCTGGTCGACAATCTTCTGCGCCAGATGCGCGGGAACCTCTTCATAACGCAGGAATTCCATAGTGTAGTCGCCCCTGCCGCCGGTCATCGAACGCAGATCCGGGGCGTAGGAGAGCATCTCGGCTAGGGGGACCTCGGCGTTGACCTGGTTCATCTTACCCTTGGGTTCCATGCCCAGGACTTTGCCCCGCCGGGAGTTCATGTCGCCGATTACATCACCGACGTTTTCCTCGGGAACGGTCACCTGTACTGTCATGATCGGTTCGAGTATAACCGGGCCGGCCGCGGACACCGCCTTTTTCAGGCCCATCGAGGCGGCGATCTTGAAAGCCATCTCCGAGGAATCGACCGGATGGTGAGAGCCGTCGTAAACAGTGACCCGCATGTCCACCAGTGGGCTTCCGGCGAGTTCGCCTTCCTTCATGGCCTCGATCACGCCCTTCTCGACCGCTGGGATGAAACCTCGGGGAATGACACCGCCCACGACTTTGTCGACGAACTCAAAGCCTTCTCCGCTGGGTAGAGGCTCGATCTCAAGCCAGGCATCGCCGTACTGGCCCCTGCCGCCGGTCTGTTTCTTGTACTTGCCCTGGGCCTGCGCCTTCCGGCGAATCGTTTCCAGATAGGGAACGCGTGGCGGCTTGAGTTCGACTTCGACGCCGAAGCGCTGTTTCATCCGCTCGACAACGACCTCGACGTGAACCTGGCTGATGCCGGACACGATCAACTCGTTAGTCTGCGGGTCGCGTTTGACCACGAGCGTGGGGTCCTCTTCCTGCAGCCGCTTGAGCGACGTGCCGATCTTTTCTTCATCGCCCTTGCTCTTGGGCTCGACGGCAAATGACATCACGGGATTCGGGAACTGCATCGGCGGGAAGGTGATGGGGTTGGATTCACCGCAGAGGGAATCGCCGGTGTTGGTGGCCTTGAGCTTGGCGACCGCACCGATATCACCGGGGCCCAGAATATCGACATTGCTGTTGTCCTTGCCCTGCAGCCGCAGCAGCTTGCCGATATGCTCCTTGGTTTTGGTTGCTGGATTGTAAACGTTGCTATCGCTGGAGAGCTCGCCGGAAAAAACACGCATGACGTTGATGCGGCCGCTGAAGGGGTCGGCCAGAGTCTTGAAGATCATGGCGGCGAGAAGCCCGTCTGCCCTGCATTCCAGCTCGATCTCCTCGCCCGCGGCGTCCCTCGCCTTTACCGCACCGTGCTTCATCGGGGAAGGAATGGCGTCCACGACCAGATCCAGCAAAAGGTCCACGCCGACCAGCCTGGTGGCGCAGCCCGCGCCGATGGGAAAGACGCTGCCGGAAGCCACTCCCGCCTTGAGTGCGGAGAAAAGCTCCTCGTTTGATATTTCCTCACCTTCGAGGTATTTCTCCATCACGGCGTCGTCGTTTTCAGAGACGGCGTCCATCAGCTTCTCGCGGTATTCCTCGACCATATCAGCCATGTCCGCCGGGATCTCACCCACGGTGGCCTTGCCACCATCGTACCGGTAAGCCTTCATCGAGAGCAGGTCGACCAGCCCCTCGAACTTGTCCTCGGCGCCGATGGGCACCTGTGCAGCGACGGCGCCCTGGCCAAAGCTTTCCTGCAACTGCTCGACCGCGGCGGTAAAATCAGCGCGCTCGCGGTCCATCATGTTGACGAAGATCAAACGGCTGACGCCATTGTCCTCACATTGCTTCCAGAGCCGCTCGTGCTGTACCTCAACTCCGACAGCGGCATTGACGGCCACGATGGCGCCCTCGACTACCCGAAGTGCGGCAATAGTGTCGGCGTGGAAGCTCGGGTCGCCGGGAGTGTCTAAAAGATTTATGTTGCGTTCCCGCCAGGACAGATGACAGAGCGATGCCGAGATCGACATCTGCCTTTTTTTCTCATCATCCTCGTGGTCGGCCACCGTAGTGCCCTGCTCGACCGTTCCCTGCCGGTTGATCGCGCCGGAAGAAAAAAGGATGGCTTCAGTCAGGCTGGTCTTGCCGGTTCCACGGTGGCCGATCACAGCTACATTTCTGATTTTGGAAGGGTCTGCAGCGGGCATATGTGCAACTCCTTTGGTCGGATTGTGAAGTCACAGCGGACGGCCGCTCCTGGAAAAAGCTGTCGCCGGGCGCGTCAAGGCAAAAATTCTATCCCTTTGAGGATGGGATTTCTATAGGTCGGGTGTGGCCGATCGTTGCCGGATGGGGGTCCATCATTTCTGGCAGTGGGGGCACCAGAAAGTCGTGCGACCCCTTTTTACCATCTCGATGGGGTGACGGTCGCGGGGGCAGGGCCTGCCCGCGTGACCGTGCACGACCCTTTTATATCGGCCCTTCCGGCCGCGGCCGTCGATGAAGCTGGACTCACCCCCGAGCCTGATTCCTTCCCGCAGGGTGGATTTCACTTTGCCGTAAAGCTCCGAGAACTCTTTTTCGGTCAGATCACCGCTACGGCGAAACGGGCTCAGCCTGGCCTCCCAGAGGATCTCGTCAGCCCAGGAGTTGCCGATGCCCAAAATGCGGGTCTGGTCGCAAAGGGCCGCCTTCACCTGCTTGTTTGCGGGCAGCAACTCGTGGAAACGTTTGAGGCTGAACGAGCGGGCGAGGGGGTCGGCGCCGGCTTTAAGGACTCCCAACCGATCGAGCTCCGCCGTCTTCATGAGATGGAATTCGCTGAGCGCGAAGCTCGAAAAATCCAGGGAAGTGCCGTCCGTGAAATTAATGGCGACGCCACCGATTTCCTCGAGGGCTTTATCGCCACACCGCACCTCAGCGCCAAGCTTGAAATGGAAGACCAGTGACATGTCGCCGTCGAGGTGGAACAACAGCACTTTGCCGTGGCGCTCGATCCGTTCCATGGTGCGGTTTTTCAGCCAGGCGGCGAACAGTTCAGGCTCTTCCAGCGGTGTGCGGATCGATTGCCTGCGAGTCACCAGCACTGAGTTGATCTTCTTGCCCAGGACGCAGGGAGACAGCGTCTTTTTGGCGACTTCGACTTCGGGAAGCTCGGGCACGAATCACTCCACTCTCTGGATACCGCCTGCCGTGTCACTGATATGTTTTACGGCCTTCACGGTCGAGCCGGAGGCCAGATCAAGGATATAGAGCGTGCTATCTTCTCCCGCGGACTTGCCCGCGGCAAACATGAAGCGGCCGTCGGCGCTGAGCGCGCTGCCTGAATATGCGGTCGCCGGATTTCCTGAAGGGGTGAAGCTGCCCCCAACCGCCATCGTCGCCGCATCCACCTTGTAGATCGCACCTGAACCTGTGACATATATCTGCCGGCCGTCGGCGGATAGCAGTGGATGATTGGCGATCGCCGCGCCGGGCAGATCGACCCGGCTCTTGACGGCGAGTGAAGGCCAGGCGGCGGCAACCAGCCGGGGCGATCCCTGGGTTGAGGTGCCGGCCAGGTAGATCGTGGTTTTATCCTGTGACCAGGCGACGCCTCGCAGGTTTGGCAGTTCCGGAAACGACAGAGGAGGATCCTCGACGGTGTCGTTGCCCAGGTTGACCGTGTAGATCTTGCCCGCCGGGCCATCGCCGTTGGCCGTGACATAGAGTTTGCCATCCGGACCCGGCGCGATTGAAGTGACCTGCACGGCAGGCGTCTCGATGGTGATGCCGGCGCGGATCCAGTTATTGCCGTCCCAGCGGAATTTTTCGATTCGGCCGTTGCCGGAGCCGGCGACGTACATCGAGCCGCCGTCGGGCGTCACGTAAACATCCGCCGGTGAAGCCGCCGCGCTCTGTTCCACCGACTTTTCCACGAAGCCGCTGACGTTGTCATAAATTCGCACGCTGCCCCATTCTGGCACCGGGCCGTTGGCGTCGGCGATGTAGAGGAGCGCACCCTGCCAGTCACGGGACCGGTCGATAATGGTGCGCTCCGGAGCCGATGTGTCCGGGCTCTCCCTGCAGCCAGTGAGGGTGAGGCCGGCTATGGACGTCATGGTTAACAGGACCACCAGAACGGTTACATTCAGGATTCGAGGGTTTATTCGGCGGCTATGGTCTATTTTGCTCACAACTTTCTCCCGGCTCGGGACAAAACTTGATTTGTATCACATATATTACTAATTCCGGGGCTGCTTCGTTTAACGGGCGCCAAGGGGGGAAGAATATTTGTGCAAGACATCGTGACGGTTAGGGTTTGCCTGGTTTGAAATCCCATTGGATGGAAACAAGGAAGTCAGGGAGACGGACAGGATGAAATGTCCCGGCAGTGAGGTTGAGATTACAATAAAAGAGTGTCCTCGTTGCGGCGAGGAGGTAGAGCTTTTTTCGGGAGAATCAAAGGCGAAATGCTCTGGTTGCGGCATGTGGGTTCCCCGGGAGGTAGCATCCTGTATCGAATGGTGTCCGGGAGCAAGCCAGTGTTTTCGCCACGTCTTCGAAGATGAAGAAGCGGCAGCAGAAGCCACCGGGGAAAAGAAGGATACTTGATGGTCGATTAGCTCATTCTGCAGGCTATTTAGCGGCCGCAAGGACGCTTTTTTCATATCTGGAATCCTGTTTGACAAAAACCGGGCTGGTTATTATCATATGTCGCGCGATTGGCACTCCCGAGCAAAGAGTGCCAGAAATTGATAAGCTAGTCCCTTGTAAACGACAGATTGAGGAGGGTTGTTTCTATGAATCTTAAGCCTCTAGAAGACCGGGTTATCGTCAAGACGGTGGAATCCCAGGACGTAACCGCCAGCGGCATTGTGCTGCCGGACACCGCGCAGGAGAAGCCCCAGCGCGGCAAGATCATTGCAGTAGGCGAAGGCAAGATGGATGAAAACGGCAAACGCATTCCGCTCGATGTCAAAAAAGGTGACGAAGTCATCTACAGCAAGTATGGCGGAACTGAAGTCAAAGTCGAGGGTGAGGACCTGCTGATCATGAAGGTCAGTGACATTCTCGCCAAAGTTGTCAAGAAATAGTGAAGGGAGTGAAACGATATGGCAAAAGAGATCAAATTTGATGAAGAAGCGCGGCGGGCACTCGAGCGCGGCGTCAACATCCTGGCCGACGCGGTCAAGATAACGCTGGGACCCAAGGGCCGCTACGTCGTGCTCGACAAGAAATTTGGCGCACCGACGATCACCAACGACGGCGTGACCATAGCCCGCGAGATCGAAGTAGCAGATGTATTCGAGAACCAGGGCGCCCAGTTGGTGCGCGAGGTCGCGACCAAGACCAACGACGTCGCCGGTGACGGAACCACCACCGCGACGCTGCTGGCGCAGGCAATTGTCCGTGAGGGACTGCGCAACGTCGCCGCCGGCGCCAATCCGATGGCGCTCAAGCGCGGCATCGAGTTAGCCGTCGAGGCGGCCGTCGAGGCCATTAAGAAGCAGGCCAAGGAAATATCGGGCAAAGAGGATATCGCCCGCGTCGCCACCATTTCGGCTGACGACCGCATCATCGGCGACGTCATCGCCGACGCGATCGAGAAGGTCGGCAAGGATGGTGTAGTCAACGTCGAGGAAGGCCAGACCTTTGGCATGGACCTCGAATTCACCGAGGGCATGCAGTTTGACAAGGGCTTTCTGTCACCATACATGATCACCGACCAGGAGCGCATGGAAGCGGTTCTCGAGGACCCATACATCCTGATGGCCAACCAGAAGATCGGCGCCGTCCAGGATCTGCTGCCCGTGCTGGAAAAGGTAATTCAGGCTGGTCGGCCATTGCTGATCATTGCCGAGGATGTCGAGGGCGAGGCGCAGGCGACACTGATCGTCAACAAGCTGCGCGGCACCTTCACTGGCATCGCCGTCAAGGCTCCCGGTTTCGGCGAGCGTCGTAAGCGGATGCTCGAGGATATCGCGATTCTTACCGGTGGCGAGGTCATCAGCGAGGAGCTGGGTCTGAAGCTGGAGAACACCGAGGTTTCACAGCTGGGCAAGGCGCGCAAGGTCGTCGTGACCAAGGACAATACCACGATCATTGACGGCTCCGGCAAAGCTGCTGATATCAAGGGTCGCATCAAGCAGATCAAGGCTGAGATCGAAGCGACTGATTCCGATTTCGACCGTGAGAAACTGCAGGAGCGCCTGGCCAAGCTGGCAGGTGGTGTTGCTGTAGTCAAGGTTGGCGCGGCCACAGAGACAGAGATGAAAGAGAAGAAGCATCGTGTCGAGGACGCCCTCAACGCTACTCGCGCGGCCCTGGAAGAGGGAATCGTGCCCGGCGGCGGCGTCGCCCTGATTAATGTCATCGGTGCCGTCCAGAAGGTAGAAGCCACCGGCGACGAGTCTACCGGCGTCAACATCATCGCCCGTGCCCTTGAGGAACCTCTCCGCCAGCTGGCTGACAACGCCGGCCTGGAAGGCTCCGTCGTTGTAAACCGGGTCAAGAGCGAGAAACCGGGAATCGGCCTCAATGTCGCAACTGACAAATATGAGGATCTGGTTAAAATCGGTATCATCGATCCGGCTCTTGTAACCCGCTCGGCGTTGCAGAACGCTGCTTCGATCGCCAAGAACATTCTGACCACCGAGTGCGTCGTGGCCGAGATTCCTGAAGAGAACCCGGCTCCCATGATGCCTCCCGGCGGCGGCATGATGTAATAAGAAGCAACTCGAAGCTGAAATAGCCTGGAATAAACTGGGGACACCACAAACAAGGTGTCCCCAGATGTTTTTCTGGATGCGAAAGATCTGTTTCCGGAAAGCGAAAGACCCTCAAAAACGAGGGCCTTCCGCCGGGTATAAGGGATGAAGGGGGTGAAACAGGCACACGCCCTTCGGCCAATCATTCCACGTTTGCCAACAGATTCCTTTGACAAAAAGATATGTAAATATCAGAAAATTGATAGGAATTAGCGGTAGCCGAACCGGAAACCAGCTGGAAATATCTCTTCACCTGAAATTAGGCTACATGTCAAAAAGGCACAAGGTGAAGAAAGATCGTCAGCTGATCTTGATGATGTCAGCCGCGAGATCCTGAAGCTGAGGCCAGCCGGAAACGTGAACCAGCCACCTTCCCGGAATGGCGTGAAGGCCGTAGGCGGTGCCGGCAAGGGCCCCGGCGATCGAGCCGATCGTGTCGGCGTCGCCGCCGAGGTTGACGGCCGCGATTAGGGTTTGCTCAAAGCTGCGATGATTGAGGAGTGCCCACAGAGCGCATTCGAGACTGTCGAGAACATAACCGCTGGGGTTGAGGTTATCGCCGGAGCGAGGCGACCGGGCACGGGCCGCCCGCTCCAGCACCGGAAGAGGAAAATCTTCGCGATTCGAGCAATAGGCGAACACCGCATCAAATGAGGCTGATGGATTATCGCCGGTCAAAAGACGGGCGAGCAGCAGGTCGACAAATACGCAGGACCACTGGCAGTAAGAGTGCGGATGAGTAACGCGCGAGCTTAGGCGGCTCTCGTCGATAAGCAGTTCCGGCTCTGCGTGACGCAGAAGTGCTACAGCAGAACAACGCATTAGCGAGCCATTACCGGCGCTGTCCGGTTTGGCGGCCTGAACCTCGAGCGCCGCCTGCTCCCAGTCTTCTCCCCCGGCGATCCGCGAAAGCACGCTTTCAGTATGGCAGCCGATGCCGAAGCCGTCGTAGCGGTACCAGTCGGCCAGCCGTCGAGCCAGATCCGATGGATCAAGGCGGCCGCAGGCCGCAACGCTCTCCGCGAGGATCCGGGTATGGGCGGTGTCGTCGCTGGTATCGCCGGGAGCGAGTTCTTTGTAGCCACCGCCGGTCATCTCCCTAAGTTGCACAAATTGTGTGGCTATCTGTTCTGTGCTATATCCTTCAAGAGGTCCGCCCAGGGCGTCTCCCACGGCCACGCCGGCCAGGCAGCCCGAGGCCCGCCGCAATAGTTGACCGGATTTATTTCCGGGAACCATCTTTCAGCTTTGACCCACAACTTCACCCGAGCGTGAAGTGTCATAGCCGCCGAGTGCGAGGACCTTGTCCCGGAAAGCGGCGCTCCCAATGATCTCCAGTATTGCCCCTACGCCGCGTTTCTCGAGGAATTCCTCCGGAATAGCAAGATCGTAGCGTTCGCTTGTGACCGGCACAAAATCAAGGTCAAGCGCCCTGGCCGCCGCCGGCAGACCCATGCCAGCATCGGCGGTGCCGTCCTGTATCGCCGCCGCGACTGCAATGTGGGAATCTTCCTCACGTTCATAGCCGGCTATTTGTTCCGGCTCGATTTCCTTGAGCCCTAATTTGTAGTCGAGCAGAATCCGCGTCCCGGTCCCTTTTTGCCGATTGATGAAAACGACGTCGTTCCTGGTCAGGTCTTGTATCCCCTGTATGCCCTTGGGGTTTCCTTTCCGAACTATCAAACCCTTCTCCCTGAACGCGATGTTGACCAAGGATATCTTGCTGGCCGGAAGATATTTTTTAACAAAGCTCGAGTTGTATTCGCCTGACTCCTGGTCCAAAAGACGGATTGCCGCAAGATGGGCTTCTCCTCTGTTCATGGCCATGAGGCCGCCCATGCCGCCTGTGTTTATTGAAGATAAAGTAAGACCCGGGTGCTTTTTCCTGAGGTCGCTGGCGATGATGTCGAGCGTGATATCGTGACTGCCTACCGCGACCACGGCATCCCCAAAGTCGTTGAGGTTTCTCAGTAACTCTACCTCGAATTTCGTTTCCGGTTTGATGTCTTCGCTATATTCAGGGATGCGCAGAATACCGTCGGCGCCCGCCAGTGACATTAACGCTCCCGCGCTCCTCTCAATCGGTGCCGCCACCAGCAGCTCGCCGACCTCTGCAATCTTTACCCGGACAAATTCTTCAGTACCACTTGAGGAAGAGACTTTTTTCGGTATTCTCACCTGCACCCTCGTACGAGCAGGAGCACGCAGGCCTTGCATGGCGAATATTACCGGCTGGGCGAATAGATCCATCGCCAGAGCAGCTGAAACCGGATACCCGGGAATGCCAAGCACGGGCTTGTTGTCTACAATGCCCAGGATAGCCGCCTTGCCCGGGCGGATGCGGACCCCGCGCACAAGCACCTCACCAAGCGTCTCGATTGCCCGAATGGCGTAATCGGCACTGCCGGCTGAGGAACCGGCATTGACGAGGACAACATCGCTGCAGGCGGACGCTTCCTTGATTGCCGTCTCAATCTGCGCGAAATCGTCTTTGACGATTTCGCGCCTCATCGCCAAAGCACCCCATTCGGCTGCCATGCCCGCAAGCAGCCTGGAATTGGATTCGATGATGTTGCCCCTCCGAAGCTCTTCGCCAGGCTGAACCAGCTCCGAACCCGTGGGAATGACCGTCACGACTGGACGCCGCCGCACCGGAATCTCAACAAGGCCAGCCGCCAGCAGGGCGGCGACGCCGACGGGATCGATCAAAGCGTTTTCCGGCAGGACCGGCTCGGTGGCCACGATGTCCTCACCGACGGTGCGGATATTCTGCCACGGTGTAGCCGGCGCAGTGATCTCGATCTCCTTGGCGGACACCTGGTCCACGTCCTCGATCATGATGACTGCATCGCTGGTTTCAGGGACTGGATCGCCGGTGTTTATCTCGATGGCATCCTTACCCAGCACCAGCCGTAACGGTGACGCTTTCGACGCCGCAAGAGTATCTTTGCAGCGAACAACGTAGCCATCCATCGCTGAACAGTTGCAGTAGGGTGAGGAAGTTCTTGCGAAGATGGGCGCGGCGGTTACACGGCAGCGGCTCTCATCGACGGAGATGGTCTCGGCTGGTAATGGGTCCAGGATTCCTCGTTCAGACAGTACGCCCAGCCAGTGCTTCAGCGTCTCTCCAAGTGATACGTTATTTAGATAGCCGGCCTTTTTTGATTCCATGAATTCCCTGGAAAAGTTCAAAGTTCCCCGTGGCGCCCTTTGCCTTCGTCGGTCCCTGTCATCAATGTGATTAGCCTTCCTTTCACCGGGCTTCATGGATGTCTCTGGCGCTTCACTCAATCCATAATTGAAGCGGCTGCGGGACACCGCGTCGGCATTTACCGCATTGACGTCTCCGGTCTGCTCGTATATCCGAATCTGTTTCTGGGCTCCGTTGCCGGTTTCGAGTATCGTCGGGACGCGCGAGATGTAGTCCCCGATCCCCAGGCGTGAGTGAACGCCGGCCGTATAATTGATCAATTTCAGGATCGTCTCGGGAGCCGGAACCTCCTTCATGCTGGTGAAATCGATAGGTTGCCGCTGAGTCCGTAGCGCGTTGCCCGCCAAAGGTTCTCCTCGAGCTGGTTTACCGCCTGCACTTCCAGCTTTCTGCCGCTGTCGTGGTCCTCGCAAGGCTTGGCTACAAGAGCCATGGCCAGCGCGGCAATCGCCATGGTATCGGCCACTTCGCTGGGGAATTGGCCGAAAGAGCCAGCAGATGCGGAGTAAATCCTCGCAAACCGTTGAACACCCGGATCATCCTTTCGTGTCCCTGTACGCCGATGTGAACATGCATGCCGAAGCTGAGATTGCGCCGGGCGCAGTACTTGAGGCTTTCCTCGACGGCGCGGTAATGGGGAGTGTTGAGGATGTGAGTGTTTGTCCAGCTGAAAAAGGGATGTGTTCCCGAAGCGCCGAGGGCCAGGCCGACTTCTTTCGCGGCCTGCTGCAGCCCCGAGCGCCTGTTCCCGGGATCGGCCCCGGCTTCGGCCAGAGACCTGTGCTTGCGTGTGCCGACTTCGATCTCGGATGCGATCAACTCGCCGCTGACAAAAGGGCCGAGCTTCCTTCGCGCCGCACCGTACAGGTCCTCAAAACGATTGACCAGATCGAGGCGATCGGCATCGATGATCTGAAAATTCTTACTCAATGCCGACAGTCAGGTCTTCTGATTTGTCAAATCGGACAGCTGACTGCTCGAGACTGTACTGCTTCCAGGTCAAACGATTATTCCAATCGTTCGTGCAGGTGCACCAGGTCTTCGTAGCTTTCTCTTCTGATAATTACCCGCGCCTGCTTTTCCTTAACGAAAATAACGGCCGGGCGCCGCTGCCCGTTATAGTTACTGGCCATGGAATACCCGTAAGCGCCAGTGCTGGGTGTTACCAGGATCTCACCGGGCCTGGGGTCGGCAAGTCCGGTTTCCCTGATGATGATGTCACCGGATTCGCAGTGCTTACCCGCGACTGCCGCGGTCATGGTCGGCTCGGCCTTGGGCCGGCTGGCTATCAACGCCTCGTACTGGGCACCGTAAAGCATCGGTCTGAGATTATCGGACATGCCGCCGCTGACAGCGACATAAGTCTTTACTCCGGGAATGGTTTTAACGGCCTCGATGGTATAGGCGGTGATGCCGGCGTTGGCGACGATGGAGCGACCGGGCTCGACGGCAATGCGCGGAACCGGCAGGCCGGCGCGGCCGAATTCGTCCCGGACGCTGTTGACAATCGTCTTGGCGAGCTCATCGGCGCCGGCGGGCTCGTCGCTGCCAGTATACGCTACGCCGAGGCCGCCGCCGACATCCAGCAGGCGGCATTCAAAGCCATATTGTTTATTGCATTGCGCGGCGAAGCTGGCCATCACGGCTATGGTCCTGGCGAACGGTTCCAGCGAGAAAATCTGGGAGCCGATGTGGCTGTGGAGCCCTTCCAGTTCCAGGTTATCTGCAGCCATTGCTGCCGCCACCGCTTCCTCGGCCACCCCATCGGCCAGACAAAAGCCAAACTTGGAATCGAGCTTACCCGTCTGGATGAAGTCGTGCGTGTGGGCTTCGATGCCGGGGGTGATCCTCAAGAGAACCCGCTGGCGCCGTCCCTGCTCTCCAGCGATTCTGTCCAGTGCTGCCAGCTCGTCCACCGAATCGATCACGATCCGCCCCACTTCGTTACGCACGGCCCTCTCCAGTTCCTCATATGAATTGGCGTTGCCGTGCAGATATATATTCTCCGGAGGGAACCAGGCCTTCAGCGCCGTATGGAGTTCCCCGCCCGAGGCCACGTCCAGCGACAGGCCTTCCTGACCGATCAGCTGGCAGAGGGCGATGCAGGAAAAAGCCTTACTGGCGTAGACAATGTCGAAATGGTCGGTACGGGTCGCGAACGCCCGGCGGTATTCCCGGCAGCTCTCCCGGATCTGTTCCTCGTCATATATAAATAATGGCGTGCCGAACTCTTTTGCCAGCTCCACGACGTCGCAGCCAGCGACTTCGAGATTGCCGGAAGAATTGATCCCGCTGGACCGGGGCAGAGGAGGAATTGAGAAACTCATAGCAATCGAAATTAACACAGCCGCGCGCGGCCGGTCAAACTAAAGGGGCTTTTCCTCCTTGAGTGGTGGTTTCGCCCTCTGGTATAGTTTTCAAGGATGACCGGCAAAGAAACCAAATTCACTTCCTACATGGGGGACACACCTCCCCAGTTCGCCAACCGCAGCGAAGAGGAATGTGCCAAAATTCTTGACTACTATCGCATCCCCTGGATGTATGAACCCCGCACCTTCGTTCTCGAACGCGACGAGCAAGGCAAAGTCGTTGAAGCCTTCACGCCTGACTTCTATCTTCCCGAGCAGGATATGTTTGTGGAGCTGACCACGATGAAGCAGGCTCACGTGACCAAGAAGAACATGAAAATCCGCAAGGTTCGGGAGCGTTTTCCAGAAATCAACATCAAGCTCTTCTACAAGAAGGATTTCATCAAGCTGGCGCACAAGTACGACCTGTCACAAGAATAATCCGGGCTGGCGTCTCCCGGTCGCCTGCTAAGCTGCAGTCATTGGAGAGAGGTGAAATTGAGCAAAGCGCCAGATTTCCCGAGCCTGATCGGCGAGACCTACCTGGACGAATACGCCATCGAAGAGCGGGTCAGGCAGATCGCCCGCCAGGTCTCTGAAGATTACGCCGGGCGCGAACCGCTGATGTTATCCATCCTCAAAGGCGCCATATTTTTCCTTGCCGACCTGGTGCGCGAAGTCACAATTCCCGTAACAATTGATTTCATCGCAATTTCCAGTTACAGGAAGGATCGGCGGGAGGGAGGGGACGTAAGACGCGTACGCTTTTTAAAGGACCTCGACCAGGACATCGAGGGGCGTGACCTGCTGATCGTGGAGGACGTCATCGATACAGGCCTGACGCTCAACTACATCGTCCAGAACCTGTGGCTGCGCAATCCGGCAACCCTGGAGATTGCGACCCTGCTGGACCGCCCCTACCGCCGTCTCGCCGACCTGCCGGTTAAATATCAGGGTTTCCAGGTCCCGGACGAGTTTTTTGTGGGTTACGGTTTCGATTACAAGCAGAAGCTTCGCAATCTCCCCCGCATCGTCAGGCTGAATCTCTAGCGTTGCCGGCCCGCTATTTGAGGATGCTCGCCACCCGCTGGTCGAAGGTTCTTTCAGAAAGTGGCCCGATGAAGAAAGCCGCGATGTTGCCATCCTTGTCGATGAAGAAGGTCGTGGGAATGCCGCTCAAGTTGACCTTCCCTGCTTTCTGATAGCTGTAAAGAATCTTGCTGTCTGGATCCAGGCCGATCGGGAACGTCAACCCGTGCTTCTGCGCAAAGGCGCGCTGGTCCTCCTCCTGATCCCTAACCGCGATTCCAAAGAAATTGACCTGGCCCTTGTATTTCTCGTACATCTTCTCCAGGACCGGGGCCTCGAGCTCGCAAGGCCCGCACCACGAGGCGGCGAAGTTCAGCACCAGCGGCTTACCTTCCAGGCTGGAAGAAGAAACTGTATCGCCGGACAAGGTCCTGACATTAAAATCGGGGGCTGCTTTTACGCTAGAGCCGCCGCTCGTCGTCGAGCCCGAAGAAGATGCGCCTGAAGCGCCGCATCCTCCCAGAATGAGGCCGGCAAAGACAGCGGCCAGAGCCGGCAGCAAAGCACGCATGAGTATTTTGCGGAAAGTCATCGAAGTCTATTAGGATCGATTTCTGGCCCGGCGACCGCCGGACGCTTCAACAGCCTCAACTGCCACCGAATCCGACTGTGACCTTACCATTTCTGACAATGACTGGTACTGCCGCCAGGCCGGCCAGGGCAATGGCCTTTTCCCGTATAGCCGGATCGGATTTGACGTCGTACTCGGTGTACTCGATGCCCTTCTCCTTGAAGTCTTCCTTCACGGCGGCACAATATGGGCATCCGGGCTTTGTGTAGATTATTATTTCATCAGGCATTCAGGCACCCTCCTGACCGTTGAATGATTCATTTTAACATAGACGCATTACACAGTTCGCCTTTCGTCCGGCCTCAAGGATTGCGAGGTGTCAGGAGTCACGGTTGCTTTTTGTCCAGCCCTTATAAATAATGAAATGCCGTTCGGACGGTTGAACAATCACCGATTATTTCGGCGCTGTTCCATCGCTCCGCTTTGCGACCTTGTCAATTCTGCGAAGATCCTTGGGAGGGACCCTGATGAGTAACCGGACGCCAATTATCGCGGGCAACTGGAAAATGTACAAGACAATGGCCGAAGCAGCTGCCTATGTGAACGAGTTTCTGGGGCTGGTGGCCGATGCTTCTGGTGTCGAAATCGTCCTTTGTCCCTCCTACACCTCCCTTGCCGAGGTGCGCCGGCTTACTGCCGGCAGCAACGTCAAGGTTGCAGCCCAGAACATGCATTTCGAAGCCGAAGGCGCATTCACGGGCGAGGTATCTCCCCCGATGCTCAAGGAGATCGGCATTGACGATGTCATCCTCGGACACTCTGAACGCCGGGAATATTACAACGAGAACGATGGCGATCTGGCGCGCAAGGTCGTCGTCGCCCTCGAATCCGGATTCCGGCCCATACTTTGTTGTGGCGAAACCGACGACGAGCGCGAAGTGGGAAACACTGAGGCAAAGCTGGAAGGGCAGCTCGTAAACGGGCTTGCCGGGATCGAAGCTTCCCGGTTGCCATCTATTGTTATTGCCTATGAACCGATATGGGCGATCGGCACTGGCAAGACTGCAACTCCACAAATTGCCCAGGAAACCAGCAGCTTCATCCGCGGAACCCTGGCGCAAAAATTCGGCGATGCCGCCGAACAGGTGAGGATCCTTTATGGCGGAAGCGTCAAGCCGGGCAATGTCGACGAGCTCATGGCCGAGCGGGATATAGACGGAGCACTAGTGGGCGGCGCCAGTCTGGCCGCTGCTGATTTTGCCCGCATCGTAAACTTCCAGTAAGCAGGGCAGTTGCAGGACAAGAATCCAAAACTGGTCTGCCTCATGGTGCTCGACGGCTGGGGCATTGCCTCCGCCGGTCCCGGCAACGCCGTTACCCTGGCGAAAACGCCAAACCTCGACAGCCTCTTTGAGAAGTACCCTCACACAACACTCAATGCTTCAGGAGAGGCAGTGGGCCTGCCGCCCGGGCAAATGGGCAATTCCGAAGTCGGCCATCTCAATCTTGGCGCCGGCCGCCTCGTATATCAGGATCTCACCCGGATAAACAAGTCAATCGAAGACGGTTCATTTTTCCGGAACGTTGAGCTTGCCAAAGCTTTTGCCCGGGCAAAAGAAAATGACAGCGCCGTTCATCTGCTGGGCCTGCTTTCCGATGGCGGTGTCCATAGCGACTTGGGGCACCTGAAAGCGCTAATCAGGCTGGCGGACAGGAAAAAATGCAATCGTCTTTTTTTGCATCTTTTTCTCGACGGACGGGACGTGCCACCACGAAGCGGCATCGGCTATGTAGAAGAGATTCTTAGATTTACACAGGCAGAAAACCTCGGCAGTATCGCCACTTTGGCGGGCCGTTACTACGCAATGGACCGGGACCATAGATGGGATCGAGTGAAGCTGGCGTACGACGCTATTGTGAACGGCGAAGGACCTCACCAGCCGGACGCGCTGAAAATCGTCAGGGATTCCTACGCATCCGACGTTACCGACGAGTTTGTCATCCCCACGGTTGTCGACGATAGCGCTGATTCCCGCATTCACGATGCCGACAGCGTCATATTTTTTAACTTCCGCCCCGATCGCGCCCGTGAGCTTTCACGTGCGCTGATCTTCGAGGATTTCGACGGTTTTGATCGCGGCACCGACGCGCCACATCCGTATTTCGTCAGTATGACGGAATACGACGCCACTTTTCCCGCACCCATCGCGTTCCCTCCTGAAGAATTGAAAAATGTTCTCGCCGCCGTTCTGTCCGATGCAGGCAAGACCCAGCTCCACATAGCCGAGACGGAGAAATACGCCCATGTGACTTTCTTCTTCAATGGCGGCGTCGAAAAGACTTATCCGGGCGAGACGCGCAAACTGATTCCCTCGCCCACTGATGTTCCGACTTATGACAAGGAGCCGGAAATGAGCGCCCGACAGGTGACCGATGCCCTTTGCGATCTATTGGACCGTGAACATTTTGATTTCGTCGTTATAAATTTTGCTAACTGCGACATGGTTGGTCACACGGGTGTTATGGCCGCCGCAGTGGAGGCGGTTGAAGTTGTCGATGAGTGCGTGGGAAGGGCTGTTGCCGAGATTCAGAATAAAAAGGGCGTTTGCCTGATAACTTCAGACCACGGCAATGCTGAGCGCATGATAGACGATGACAGCGGTCCCGATACCGCGCATACATCGGATCTCGTTCCGCTGATCGTCACCAGGGATGTCGCCCTTTCTGAAGGTTGTGCCCTGGGCGATGTCGCCCCGACCGTACTGAAATTCCTGGATATTCCCATTCCTCCAGAGATGACGGGCAGATGTATCGTCAAGGGCCTATGACCGGAACAGGAGGTATACCCTTGCTTACACACGTCTTGCCCGCTATCATCTGATTGGTTCATATAGAAAGAAAGCTGAAACGGATTTTCTTATGTCATATATTTTTATAGGCATACAAACGGCCCTCTCGGTCGCCCTTGTCGTTCTGATACTGCTGCATTCAGGTAAGGGCGGTGTCTCTGGTATTTTCGGCGGTGGCATGAGTGAGACCTTTAGTGGCACCAGTGTGATCGAGAAAAACCTCACCCGCGTCACAACCGTTGTGGCAACAGCGTTTTTTATCAATACAGCGTTGCTGGTCTTCGTTTTCAAGACCTGATTCAACCGCCCTCGCAGCCGTTTCGAGCGGCTAATCGTTCCAAATTTTCGCTTCGCCTCTTTTCCCGGACTCCGTATTTTCCTCTCTTTGGGTTAGGATTCATCAGTGGGCTCTACACAAACCCAGAAATCAGCGCGGCTACGGAGGTTGAAATTGGATATCACCGGCGGGACAAAATTAATCGGGATTCTCGGATTTCCTGTTTCCCATACCCTTTCTCCGCGAATGCATAATTCTGCCTTCAATGCTCTCGGCCTCGATATCAGCTACGTTCCCCTCGAAGTAAAGCCTGAAGATCTTCCCGATGCCATCCACGGTCTGAAAGCCATGGGTTTTCTGGGCGCGAACGTAACTGTGCCCCATAAGGTGCGGGCGGCGGAACTAATGGATCGACTCGAGGGCGATGCGGTAATAACCGGCGCAATCAATACCATCGTCCTCCAGGATGGCCGTCTTATCGGACACAATACCGACGGCATCGGCTTCATAAAATCTCTAGAGGAGGTGATGAAAAACGATCTCAACAATGCATCAGCGCTTTTGATCGGCGCCGGCGGTGCCGCGCGCTCGATTGCGGTTTCCCTGGCTGAAAAAAACATCAAACAGTTATCGATAATCAACCGTTCTCGCCAACGGGCCGAAGAGCTCGCCGATCTGCTCAAGCGCAATTTTCCCGCATTGCCCCTCGAGGTTCGCACGCTGGACGAGGCGAACGAGGACCTCGTAATCTCCAGCAAAATCGTTATAAACGCGACATCCATAGGGCTTGAAGGCGACCTAAAGATGCCTCCCTTGGCGGTCGATAAACTAACGAAAGATCACGTCGTCTGCGACATCGTATACACGCAGTCACAGGAGACTCCCCTCCTGTCAGCGGCGCGAGGCAAAGGGGCAAACACAATGGGCGGTCTCGGCATGCTTCTCCATCAGGGAGCGGCAGCTATCCACTTGTGGACGGGTGTCGACCCTCCCATTGATGTGATGAGGGAAGCTATTGAACCCTAGCGAACTGACATCGAGGCAGACTCGCAAAAAACTGCAGCCTATCGGCGAAATCCTGGTAGGAAAAGGTCTAATTTCCCGCGATCAGCTCCAAGCAGCACTCGAAAAGCAGAAGGATACTCCTAAACGCCTGGGTGAGATTCTGGTTGAAGACGGGACCCTTACCCAGGATCAACTAAATCTGGCACTGGCTGAACGTCTGGGCGTCGAGAGCATCTCCCTCGACGAATACGATGTCGATGCGCTGGCTGCAACCATGATCCCCGAAAAGCTGGCACGTCGCTACGGGGCTATCCCCATCAAGTTCCTTGATGAAAACACCCTTCTTGTGGCCATGGTGGATCCGACCAACGTTTTCGCCATAGATGATCTTCGGATGATGACGGGCTATGACATCAGGCCTGCGATATGCTCGGCTGAGGACGTTTTCAATCAGATCTCCAAGGTTCACCGGATGGGTGATTCGGTTACCGAAGAGACTGATGATGAGGCGGCTTTTGGCGCGGAAACCACAATGGAAGCTGACATCCGCGATGTTGCTTCCGAGGCACCAATCGTAAAACTTGTAAATGGAGTTATCAGCCAGGGTGTCGATGACGGCGCTAGCGATTTGCACTTCGAACCCCAAGAAAAAGAATTGGTCGTAAGATTCAGGATCGACGGCGTTCTTCATGAGGTAATGTCGATTCCCAAGCGAATGCAGGCCGGGGTTTTGTCTCGCATCAAGGTCATGGCGGATATTGATATCGCTGAACGACGCATACCCCAGGACGGACGAATTGGGCTGACCGTGGGCGGCAAACCCATCGATATCCGTGTTGCCTCGATGCCGACGGTTTACGGGGAGAAGATAGTCCTGCGTCTGCTTGATAAGAGCAGCATTATGCTGAATCTTACGGATCTGGGGTTCTCGGACCGCGCTCTCAAACGATTTGAAGTCTCGTTTAGGAAGCCGTACGGCGCCATCCTGGTGACGGGACCGACCGGAAGCGGTAAATCCACGACACTATACGCGACTCTGAACGTACTGAACTCAAAGGAAAAAAACATAATTACGGTGGAAGATCCGGTCGAATACAGGCTTTCTGGTATCAATCAGACTCAGATTAATATTAAGGCAGGCCTTACGTTTGCTTCAGGCCTGAGAGCCATCCTGCGGTCTGACCCCGATATAGTTATGGTCGGTGAGATCAGGGACAAGGAGACAGCACAGATCGCAATCGAAGCGGCTCTTACTGGTCATCTGGTGCTCAGCACACTGCATACCAACGATGCTCCTGGAGCGCTCACCCGCCTGACAGAAATGGGCATTGAGCCGTTCCTGACTGCTTCGGCGATTGAATGCGTCCTTGCTCAGCGCCTTGCGCGAAAGTTGTGTCCCAACTGCAAGGAACCTTATCAACCCACGGACGAAGCCCTCAGCCAAAACGGTTTCCCCCAGGAAGTTATGGGTGAGGATATCACACTTTATAAGCCAAGCGGATGCCCGCGCTGCAACAACACCGGCTACAAAGGCAGGCTCGGAATCTATGAAGTCATGATTGTGAGCGAAGCCATCGAGCGGTTAACGGTGGAAAGAAAAAGTGCCGATGAAATCTCAAGAGTAGCCCAGGCGGAAGGCATGTTGTCGCTTCGTGAGGATGGCATAGACAAAGTTGTAAAGGGCGTAACGTCAATGGAGGAAATCGCTCGGGTCATTATCTAGTCCGGACGATTCTAAGAGGGGGATAGATTATGGACTTGGTCGACATACTTGTCGAAGTCCTGGAACGTAACGCATCAGATTTGCACCTGACTGTAGGTTCTCCACCAGTAATCAGGGTATCGGGAAAACTCATCAGGCTTGATTACCCCCGTTTGACCAGTAACGACACTAGGGATCTTATCTACAGCATACTTTCACAGGATCAGAGGCAGAGGATTGAAAACGAATGGGAGATCGACTTCTCCTATTCGGTTCCGGGTCGGGCTCGATTTCGCGTTAACGCCTACTTTCAGCGGAACAGCCTCGGCGCAGCCTTCCGACTGATTCCTGCGCATATCAAAGACATTGACGAGCTCATGCTGCCGGCGGCCGTTCATAAAATGGCCGGTAAACCGAGAGGCTTTGTTGTTGTCACGGGTCCTACCGGTTCCGGCAAGTCCACGACCCTTGCGGCTGTTATTCAGGAGATAAACTTCACTCGTGAGGAGCACATCATGACTATCGAGGACCCGATTGAGTTTCTTCATCGTCATGGAAAATCGATAGTCAACCAGCGCGAAGTGGGGACGGATACCAAATCTTTTAATCGAGCGCTTAAATCGGTTCTCAGACAGGATCCTGACGTGATTCTGGTCGGTGAGATGCGTGATACCGAAACGATGCAAACCGCATTGACGGCGGCAGAAACCGGCCATCTTGTCTTTGCGACATTGCATACACAAGATGCTCCTCAGACTATCGATCGAATCATCGATGTTTTCCCACCGCATCAGCAGGGGCAGATTCGTGTTCAGTTAGCTGCGACTCTCATGGGGGTTTGTACACAACAGCTTCTACCCACGGTGGATGGTCAGGGAAGAATCCCCGCTGTCGAAGTCCTGATACCGACGCCTGCGGTAAGAAACCTGATTCGTGAAGCCAAGACGCATCAAATCTATTCGGTTATGCAGACCGGCGCCAGGTTTGGTATGCAAACAATGGATAGCTCCCTGGCCGAATTGGTGAGGCGCCGCAAGATCACCAAGGAGTTGGCGATACGAAGATCGAGTAATCCGGAAGAACTTGAAAGACTGATACTTGGTAAAGTTGCCTAAAGGAAGATCAATGATATGTCACGATAACAATGTAGGCCGGACATCATGAGTACATTTGTGTACAAGGTCAGGGATGTACGTGGAGTGCCGGCAAAGGGTGAGGCGGAGGGTGAAAGCCGCGCCGCGGTCTTGGCCGAGCTGAGGAATAAAGGCTACACGGTCGTCGGCATCGATGAAAAACACTCCGGCACTTCTTTTAGTAGCATGCTGAATGACGCCAGACGCATCAAGTCAAAGAATATTACCGTATTTTCGCGTCAGTTCGCGACGATGATCAACTCGGGATTGGCTTTATTGCGTGCCCTCTACATTCTCGAGAACCAGACCCAAAACCAGAAACTCCAGCAAGTCATCAGCGAGATCAGATCCGACGTTGAAAGTGGTAGTGCACTTTCAGACGCCCTTGAGAAACACCCAAATGTTTTCAGCCGTCTTTATGTGAGCATGGTGCGAGCCGGTGAAGCTGGCGGTATCCTCGATGAGACGTTGAATCGGGTTGCAAGTCAATTAGAGGCAGAGGACAGTCTCCGCAGGATGGTCAAATCTGCCATGGTCTACCCACTATTGATTGCGGCTTTTGCTGTGCTGGTCATGATGGCGATGATGCTATTCATCATCCCAATCTTTTCCAAAATGTATGCCGATATGGGCAGCCAACTGCCGCTTCTGACCAGAATAATGGTAACCGTAAGCGATACCTTGCGTAGCGTCTGGGGTATCTTTGTCTTCGCAGCCATTTTTGGTGCGATTTACGGGCTTATAAGGCTTAAGAAAACCCCGCAAGGAACCGCCGCCTGGGATCGGGCCAAACTGCGCGTACCTATGGGCATCGGCGATATCATTCTCAAGTTGTCGATGGCCCGTTTTTCCCGAACGCTAAGCACTCTGGTTTCAAGTGGAGTGCCCATCCTGCAGGCTATCGAGATAACTGGTGAAACGGCAGGGAATACCGTTGTTTCCGAAGCGATGGCCAATGTAAAAAGGGAAGTTAAAGAAGGACGGCCGATGTCCGAACCACTAACCAAGACTTCAGTATTCCCTCCGATGGTCACCCAGATGATCGCCGTTGGTGAGGAGACTGGTGCGGTCGATACCATGCTGAACAAGATCGCAGATTTCTACGAGGATGAGGTTAATGCATCGGTAAAGTCTCTGACATCGATCCTGGAGCCGATAATGATGATGGGAGTAGGCGCCCTGGTAGGCGTGATCGTTATATCCCTGTATCTACCGATCTTCAACCTCATGTCGGTTGTGAAATAAACGAATTGCTACTGCTAGCAAAGCGGCTGAGTCGGTAACAGAAATGAAAAATAGTGCCGCCCATAAAAGTAAACAGATAGCAGGAGCGTCAGCAAGGTCGCAAGCTGAAGTTGTTCAATTTCCCAAGTCTCGCAGATTAGAGAGATGCAATGAGGATCTTGTTGAGCGGTATCAAGAGACCAGAAATCCCGAGATCCTGGAACGGATAGTGTCCAGCAATCAAGGGTTATTGCACACCGTCATGAAACGCTTCTCGTACTTTCCTGATCCTTACGAAGATCTGCTGCAGGTAGCAAACCTTGGATTGATAAAGGCGGTCCAACGATATGATAAATCCCATGGCGCCAGCTTCTCCAGTTATGCGACTGCGATTGTTGACGGAGAGATACGTCATCATTTAAGAGATAATGTGCTGATGCGGCAGCCGCGTTGGTTGCGCAAGAGCGAACGGCGTATCGAAGAAGTATCTCTCGACCTGACAAGAAAGCTAAGGCGGCCACCCTCGTTAAGCGAGCTTTCTGAAGCGGTAAATATTTCCGAACGGGGCATTCTGGAAATAATGCGTGCTTATGCCAACATTGGAATGCATAGTGTTGACGATCCCGTTACCCGTGAAAGGCTACAATCTGGACCGGATGCAAGCGTAGTATTTTCCAAGCACTACGAATCTTTTTTGTTGCCGATCGAGGATCGGATTGTTTTGGAGGAAGCCCTGGATGCCCTAAGTGTCTTTCAGAAGAAGTTAATTTATCTACTATTCTACAAGGACCTTACACAGGCGGAGGTTGCCAAGGATCTGGGTTTGACGCAAAGAAAAATATCAAGAGAGTCAGCAAAAGCTCTAAATCGCCTCAAGGCGGTATTGAATACAAAGATATTTTAAAGCTTTAATCGGTTGTTACCGATTAAAGGCGCGATTTCACCGTACATCCCGGCGGCGAAATGTCTAGGAAAAGGGCACTTGGGTAGTATAGGGGTGAAGGTGAAAAAGGCAAACCGCTCGTAAGGGCGGGGCGCAAAGCTACAGGACCAAGGTTACTTGGTCGGCTGAGCTGCCACCAGAGGTCAAGTTATTTGGATCTGTGGTTTGCCTGCTAGCCACAGATCTTTTTTTGTGGTCTGGCAACGAAGTATAAAAGGTGATGAGAAAGGAGGTGCTCATATGATTACAGCAATCAAGAAACGGATGCAGGTGAGAGGTGAAGGTGGTTTTACGTTGATCGAGCTGTTGGTGGTTATCATTATCATCGCCATCCTGGCAGCGATCGCCATTCCTATGTATCTCAGCCAGCGGCAAAAGGGCTGGGATGCAAATGTACAGAGCGATCTGCGTAACGCGGCCGTGGCGGAGGAGAGTTACTTCACGGATAACTCTTCGTATACCACTTCGGTGGCAGCCCTGACGGCTCAGGGATACCACCAATCCGCTAATATCACTCTAACAGCTCCGACAGGCTCAGCGACGGAATATTGTCTGCAGGCCTCTCACACCAGCAATTCATCGAAGGTCTGGCGTATGCAAAGTGGCGTCGGTGATCCGGTTGTAGGCTCCTGTTGATACGGTTGTAGTATCCTGGCCGTAATGGATGCCTATTTACCACTGTGGAACCTGAAAGAGGTATTGGCAATAATGGATAGGCAGGCTGAATAGCCTGCCTATCCGGCTTTATAGGGGA
>JAJZQT010000013.1:33121-34256 GCA_021803005.1 Actinomycetes bacterium | reverse complement strand
ACTGTTGCGCATTGAGGAGCAGCTGGGCGACGTGGCGATTTATCCTGGCGCCACGGTTTTTCCCCAGGCCCAGTAGCTCGGCGGGGCGCGGCGGCCTTTCAGGTTGCCTCGCGCCAGAACGGTTTTTACTGCTGTTCGATCGGCCGGGAGCTCCGAGGAACCGGAGGTGGGGTTGTGATACAAGCACCAGTACGCGGCCGCGGGGGGCGGCCCTGCCCTCCTGTCCCTAAATCCGTGCAACGGCGGCATGTCCCTGGGTGGGGACAGCCATTACGGAATATATGGGAAAGGAGGTGTTGCATGTCGGTTGATAATATGGTTGAGTTGACGGATGCTAATTTCGAGTCCGCGGTGCTCCAGTCGGATCTGCCCGTCTTGGTGGATTTTTGGGCCGAGTGGTGTGCGCCGTGCCGGATGGTGACTCCGGTCATCGAAGAGCTGGCGGTGGAGATGGCCGGGCGTGTCAAAGTCGCCAAGCTGAACGTTGATCTGAATCGCGAGACGGCGGTCAAGTATGACATCATGAGCATCCCCACGGTGATCCTCTTCGAGGGTGGCGCTGTCAGCAAACAGGTAGTGGGAGCGCTCCCCAAGGAATCACTGTTACGGGAGCTGGAACTAGAGTAAGTTTGCGGTAGGAGCAGTTCATTGCGGGCGGGCTGAAGGCGATGAAATCGCCTTCAGCCCGCCCGCTGCTATGCTAGAATATTTCCATAATGAAGTGTGTTAACCATCCCTCCGTTGAAGCCAATGTGCGGTGCAGCAACTGCGACGACCCCATCTGTCCCGACTGCATGATCTTCGCTCCCGTGGGCGTAAAATGTCCCAAATGCGGCAAGCTGCCGAAGTCGGCGCTGGTGACGGTAAAACCGGAGAGAATGCTGCTGACGGTGATCCTGGGGCTGGTCAGCGCCGTCATCGGCGGCTACGTCTTCGGCCTGTTGCTGACGATCGGTTTTCTGGCGTTTATCGTTGCCTTCTTCATGGGCTCGGGCATCGGCGAGGCGGTCTCGTGGGCCAGCGGCCGCCACCATGGGCGCAACCTGGCGGCGTGGGCGGCGGCCTGCGCGGCCTTCGCGGTCTTCTTCGGTGTTTGGGGAAGGACTACCGGCTTCACGGCTTCCCCGGAGGCGCT
>JAJZQT010000013.1:0-33021 GCA_021803005.1 Actinomycetes bacterium | reverse complement strand
TCCACAACCGCCCCTTCTTCGCACCGCCCTTCCACTTCCTTATTACAGTGCAGGTCCTCCGGGCGCCGGTGTGCTCTCAGTGCTCTCCAGCTCATCGGCGAAGATGGCGTCGACGCGTGACATGGTGACGACGACGAAAGCAGGCTCGTCGATGACGAGTCCGGTCGTGCGCTCGAAGATGCGCGCTGAAGACAGCGTCAGCCGGTCTCCCGACAGGGAATGGATGTAATCCGAAGCCCGGCGCGAGGTCGAACGCGTATCGGCGGCATAATAGGCGATGCCTGTAATTTTCAGTGCGCCTGCATATGCCGTTATCTGAAAACGGCGATGGCCGCTGCCGGCCCTGAAGGCTGAGAGTGCGTTTTCTGTCGGTTCCGGCATCTTTCCCCTTTCGGTTTTGTCTTATCGCACCGAGGCGTGAACAGTCTTATCGCACCGAGGCGTGAACTTTTTTCTTGCCGGCGCCGGGAGAGTCCTCGTTCTCCCACTTGCCGCAGCGCCCGCCCCAGCGGGCCAGTGTCTTCCCGTCCACCTTGATGCGAACGATCTCGCAGGTGTTCGAGCAGCCGTTGCAGTTGAACGTCGAGGTCTCGTAGACGAGATCGGAGACGTCGAAGCTCTTGAAGTTGGTCTCACCGGGCTCCAGCTCTAGCTCCATTGCCAGGACGGCCGAGCCGATGGCGCCCATGACGTTGTGATGGACCGGCACCGTCACCTCGATTTCCAGCGCGTCCTCGAAGGCCCGCTTCATGCCGGCGTTGGCGGCGACGCCGCCCTGGAACACCACCGGCGACTTGATGTCCTTGCCCTTGGCGAGGTTGTTGAGATAGTTGCGCACCAGCGCGTGGCAGAGTCCGTAGATGATGTCCTCGACGACGATGCCCACCTGCTGTTTGTGGATCATGTCGGACTCGGCGAAAACCGAGCAGCGGCCGGCGATGTGGGCCGGACTTTCCGAGCGCACGGCGTAGCTGCCGAAATCCTCGATGGGAATGCCCAGGCGCGCCGACTGATGGTCAAGGAAAGAGCCGGTGCCGGCGGCGCAGACGGAGTTCATGGCGAAATCGGTGACGATGCCGTCGCGCAGCACGATCAGCTTGGAATCCTGCCCGCCGATCTCGAGAACTGTATTGACATCAGGTAATACCAGTGATGCCGCCACGGCGTGCGCGGTGATCTCGTTCTTGACCACGTCGGCGCCGACGATGATGCCGGTCAGATGCCTGGCGCTCCCGGTCGCGCCGACGCCCCGGACCTCGATTTCCTGGTTCACGAGCAGGTCGGTGAGCTCGCGTAGTCCTTCCTGAACGGCCTTGATCGGCTGGCCCTGGGTGCGGCGGTAGATGGCCGCGAGCACGTTGGCGTGCTCGTCGAGAATTACCAGGTTGGTGCTGACCGAACCGACGTCAATGCCGAGATAACCTGTTTTTGCGGGAATATCCATTCTTCTCCTTTAAGCGTTTGCCCCCACGAGGCTGAGGCCCCGCCTGGCGGTCAGCAGGTCCAGGAACGCCTCCACGCGCGTGAGCACGCCGGCACGGCCTGTCTGCTCGTCGAAGGCGAGCGTGAGCACGGGAATGTCGTGATCACGCTGGACCTTGGGGATGATGCTGGTGGCGATGTTCTCCGGCATGCAGCCGAAAGGCAGCAGCTGTATTATACCGTCGAACTCGCGCTCCGCCATCAGTACGATGCTGCCGATGGTCTCGCGGCCTTCGCCGCCGACGTTGTGATTGAGATAGGGCGCTGCCTTGCTGTCCACCATATCTTTGGGGAAACCGTAAATCTTGTTGTCGCCGTTGGGCGCGATCCAGTCGGTCACCCAGACGCTGCGCTCGAGGTAGACGCCCATGTGCCCCAGGGCCTCTTCCAGCCCGAAGTTGCTGAAGGGCTCGAGCAGCAGGAAGAACTCGCCCACGATCCCGACCTTGAGCACCCGCCGCTCCGGATCCTGCTCGACGCCATCGATCAGGGCCAGGGCCTCGCGCCGCGCTTCCTCGATCTCCCCGGCCGTGAACGCCTGCGTGAGAATCTTTTCCGCTTGCCTGAGCGCCCGGGTGGTGTCGCCATGGTTGACCTCGTAGGCGCGCACCTGGAGCGTGCGCTTGTGGATCTGGTCGAAGGCGCGCCCCTTGGTGAAGGAAACCTTGAGGATCTTCCAGAGCTTGCGCAGGCCCAGGCCGCCCGGCGTGAGCGTTTCAAAAGTTTTATAGAAGGCCCACTTGCCGTCCCCGAAGGGCTCGAGCATCATAAACCTGAAATCATATCCCAGGTCTCTAAGGATGCGCTCCTCGACAATGCCGTAATAACCGAAGCGGCAGGGGCCGTGGCCGCCGGCCATGATCAGGGTGTCGGCCCCCATATCCAGCCCCTGGATGAAATTGCCTATGTTGATCTTCAGCGGCAGGCAGGCGAATTCCGGGCTGTGTTTGGCGCCGATGGTCAGCGTCTTGGTGGTCGTCGGCGGCGGCTTGATGTACTCCACGCCGAGGCGGCCGAAGAGGTCGTCGAGCATCCAGTGCAGGTGGCCCATGTGCGGGCAGGTGACTTTCATCGGTTTCTTCCCTCAAAACGAATGTTGACGATTGCGGCCATCAGGCAACCGCCTCGGCCGGCTTTTTCTTCCTCATCAGCATGTCGGTGAACGCCTCGATGCGGGTGACGAGCCCGGCCTCGCCGCTATGCTCGTCTATCGTCAGCGACATCAGCGGCACGTTGTGGATACGGGCGCGGTGCTCGATCAGCACCTGCACCAGCGAGTCCGGCCCGCAGGCAAAGGCGAGCACGTAGATGATGCCGTCGACCATGCGGTTCCTGGTCCAGAAGTTGACCGCGCCCATGATCTCCTTCTCGTAGGTCCAGTAGAGCTGCTTGGGCACGTCGGTGGCTTCTTCCATGAGCACGTGATGGTCGGTCATCTCCGGCACCACCAGCTCGGCGCCCATCTCCTCGAGGCGGGCGATGAGATTCTGGGTGATATAGCCGTCGTAAATGTTGTAGGGATGGCCCAGCAGCCCGATGCGCTTGCGCTCCTTCTTCTCCATCTTCCAGCGCGGCCGGTTGAGGCGGCTGGCCGGCAGCAGGTCGAGCGGCGTGCGGCCGGCGACCAGGCTCTTCTGATAATCGTTTTGCGCCTTGCGGGCGGCTTCGAGGGCGGCAACGGCGTCGAGCGTCCCCAGCCCGAACTCCTCGCGGGCGAAATTGATCAGCTGCCATTTGAACTCGCGGGGTTTTTCCCGCTGATTGAGCTTCGGGGTCAGCAGCGGCGGCAGCCCCAGCTGGTCGGCGACCGCCGCGACCATGTCGGGCAGCCCCAGGAACTTCGGGCAGGTGTAGGCCCGCTCCTCGACGCTGACGACACGCGGCACGAACAGGGCGTCGACCTTGCCCCTGAGCGCCATGCAATGCCCGTAGAAGGCCTTGACCGGGACACAGAGCTCGTTCTCGGCGACCTCGACGCCCCAGGAAAGAATCTTCTTGTTGGTCAGGGGAGATGTCTCCACTTCCAGGCCGAGCTCGGCCAGGAAAGTCTTCCAGAAGGGAAGATATTTGTAATAGAGCAGCGACCTCGGGATTCCTACGCGCATGGTGGCTCCGGCCGGACAGGTAAACAGGGACCGGGGAGCCATCCTTCGAGGAAGGCAGAAAACCCGGCTTCTCTTAAATGGATGCTTCCCATTAAAGGTGCGTTTTAACCGGGGGACCCGGAGAACAACGTCCTCGATATTAAGGCAAAAACGGCTTTATAGCAACGTTCGGAGGGGTTTGAAGGCCTCAATCGGTGCTGCCGATCGACCGGTTTTCTTCATCTTCCTTGTCTTTCGAGATGCTGTCTTCGACCTCGTGCCTGAGCTCTTCGACCTCCTGGCCGATGTCGCCGACCTTCTCTTCGAGCACGCGATGTTCCTCGACTTCTTCCTCGAACTCGCGGGCGCCGCTGCGGACCTGGTCGAACTTGAGTCCCTCGCGGAAGAGGCAGGCGCTGCCACCGATCAGGCCGATGGAGCCCTCGATGATCTGCAGTCCGACCGAGAAGGCGAGGGCCGTGGTCTTGGGAATTCCGTAAGTGACCGTCAGGGGAATGACCGTGGCCAGCTGGAAGACGCCGACGTTCCCCGGCGTTGCCGGCAGCGCGCCGGCGACGTTGATGAGGATGAGCAGCAGCAGCGCTCCCAGGAAACCGATGTATCCCAGGTGGAAAGCGTGGAGCGAGAAGAATACCGCCGTCAGCTGCGCCAGCCAGGAGGTTGCGGTCGTCATGCAGATGAGGACGACGCGGCCGGGGCTGCGCAGCGCCTTCTGTCCCTCGCTGAAGCGGGCGACGACGCCGTAGAGCCGGATGCTCCACTGGCGCCACCAGGGATGGTGTTCCTTCAGGGTCGCCCGCGCCTGCTCGGCGGTTTCGGTGATGCGCTCGCGCTTGATCTCCAGGATCACCATGGCGATGGCAAAAAAGCCGCTGATCACCAGCAGCACGATGGCGCCCTTGTCGGCCCAGGCGGGCAGGTCCATGTGGACCACCCCGTAGACAACGATCATGGCCATGGCCACGCCGTCGAAGACACGCTCCAGGACGATGGTGCCGAAAACCGTGGAGCGCGAGACCGGCGAGCCCAGCAGCGTTTTCCTGCGGCTGATGACGAAGGCGCGGGCCAGCTCGCCGACGCGGGCGGGGATGATCAGATTGACAAGGAAGCCGATCATGAGGGCCGAGGTCAGGTCGCGCCAGCGGCTTCTCACCCCCTCGAAGGTAAAGTCGAAGATGATCTTCCAGCTGGCGACCTTGAGCATGATCGAGACCAGGTTGGCGATGATCGCCAGCAGGACAAAAGTCCAGGACACGTTGAGGAAGGCCCGGTAGAGCTCGTCGTATTCGACGTGGAAGAAGAGGACATAGAGGACTATCACCACGGTCAGCAGCTGCAGTCCGTAGCGGCGCAACTGTTTGAAGACCCCGCTCAAGCCCGTTTCCCTCCTGCCGGTTTCCGGTCCGGGTTCACAGCGTCTCTTCCTCCCTCATCATCTGCTCGACAGTCACGAACTGAAGACCCCGGGACCTGGCGTCCCTGATGATCTCGGCCAGCGCCTCGACCGTCTGTGACCGGTCCTCTTCGGCGGGTCCGCTCCAGCCGTCGTGAAGCAGCAGGATGTTACCCGGCCGCAGGATCTCCCTCGTCCGCGAGATTATGGTTCCCGCTCCGGGCAAAGCCGTATCCCATACACCCTTGGACCAGCCGGTGACCAGGTAGCCGCGGCGCGAGAGCGCCCGCATCGCCAGGGGGCTCAGCCAGCCGTGGGGGGCCCGGAAGACCGGGGCGGGATCGGCGACGCCGGCGTCCCTGAGGGCGCGGTCGGTGGCCTCTACCTGGGCCAGTGCCTGCCTGCCGCCGGCGAACATCAGGATGGAATGGTCCAGGCCATGGTTGCCGACGCGGTGGCCCTCGATCTCGATGCGCTTGACCAGCTCCGGGTGGCGGCGGGCGTTCTCGCCGAGGACAAAGAACGTCGCCGGGACCCCTTCCTTCTTTAAGGTGTCGAGGATCTGCGCGGTGTAAGGCGCGCTCGGGCCGTCGTCAAAGGTGAGCGCGATGCGGTTGCCCTCGCGGCGGCCGCTGAAATAAGGCTTGCCGCCGAGGGGGAAATTGGGGACCAGGGTGGAGTAGACGAAAAGGCCGTCGGCGATGGCTCCGGCCGCGAGCAGCCGCCTGCCCAGGCGCCGCCGGCCGCGGTGATGGTATAACCAGTGGGAGATGGAGGCGATGGTGAGGAAGAAGCCGCCTGCGATCGAGCCCAGTACTGACAGGGCCCCGCGCTTAGTCATTCAGTGCGAAGATTTTCTCCGGAGCGGGATCCTCGGTGAGCACGTCCAGCTTGCGCCCCATCAGCTCCAGGTAATACTGCTCGACACGGCTTGCCACCAGGTCCCAGGAGAAGGTCTCCTCCGCGGTCTTCCTTCCCTCCCGGCCCAGGCGTTGCCTCAACTCGGGATCCTTCAGCAGCCGCAGCAGCGCTTCGGCAAAGCCGGCAGCCCCGGTCCCGGGAACAAGGATTCCCTGTCTGTTGTCTTCCATGACCAGCCGGTAGCCGTTGATGTCCGAAGCGACGATGGGCGTCGCCGAGGCCATGGCCTCGAGCAGCACCACGCCGAAGGACGCCTTGGTGCAGGGGGTGCAATAGATGTCGGCGGTGGAGTAAAAATTGGGCCGGCCGCCGTTGACCAGTCCGGCGAAATGTATGTCCTTGCTCAGCTTGCGGTCGACCAGGGTGCGGTAGTACGGCCTTAATGGGCCGTCGCCGACGACGATCAGGCGGCAGTTATCGAACCGGCTCTTTACTATCCTGAAAGCCTCGAGCATGGTCTTCAGGCCGTTGCGCGGATCGAAACGCCCGACGAAGAGGATGTTGAGCTTCTCGTCGTCGAACTGGGGCAGCCGCGGCGCCTCGGGGCGGAAGTAGCTGGTGTCGACGCCGTTGGGGATGACCTTGTAGTCGGTGTCGAAGTACCGCGACAGCGCCTCGACGCAGGCATCGGATACCACGATCTTGCCGTCCATCATGTCCATGCTCTCCATGAACTTCTTCTTCAGCAGGCCGTAGCCGTGGCTGCGGTCGAAATAGGTGTGGAAGGTCCCCACGGTCACCGGCGCGTTGGAGCGGCGCACGGCCAGCAGCGGCAGGATCGGCGTCAGCGGCGAATGCGCGTGGATGACGTCGAACTGCTCGCGCTCGAAGAATTTCCCCAGATTGTCGCCGAGGCTCTTGCCGAGGGTTACCCGCGCGAAGGAGCCGTTGGAGTAAATGGGGATGCCCTTGCCGAATCTCTCGACGATGAAGTTGAGGGGATCGTCGGGGTAGTGGTGATGTTTGCGGGGCTTGAGGTTATGGGTTACGACCGTGACCTCGTGACCCTTCCTGCTGAGGGCGCCCGCGAGATTATGCACGTGCTCGGTGATGCCACCAAGCAGGGGATAGTAGTACTCAGTTACTAGAGCTATTTTCATTTTAAATTAGTACCCCCGCGGTCAAAGCGCGAAACGGTACTTGAAGATCGTATTGACGGTCTGAATCTTACTAGAAACGGCCCGGGTTTGCTACCAGAAGGCCGGCGCCGGGGCCTTGGAATCTCCCTTTTGCTATACTATAAAGTCGGTTTGCACCATTCCGGTGCAAGAAGGAGGATTGATCCAGGTTGCCAATCTATGAGTACAGGTGCCTCAAATGCGGGCACCAGTTTGAAAAAATGCAGAAAATCGCCGATCGGCCCGTGAGCCGTTGCGAGAAATGCAACGAGCGGGTCACGCGCGTTTTTCATCCCGTCGCCATCCATTTCAAGGGTAGCGGTTTTTATTCCACCGATTACGGCAAGAAGCGTAGCGATTCGCGCCAGAAATCGGCGGAAGAGCCGTCCAAGGGCGGCAGCAAGCCGGCCAAGAAGGACAAGGGCAAGCAATCCCGCAAGAAAGCAGCGGCCGGCAGCAAGGAAGGTTAAGCCGGCGTTGAAGGTCCTGGTTACCAACGACGACGGCATCTTTTCACCCGGCCTCTTCGCCGTGAAGCAGGCCATGGAACGTTGCGGTGAGGTCGCGGTCATCGCCCCGGACAAGAACCGCAGCGCCATCGGACGTGGCATCACCATCGGTGAATCCCTCAACGTGCAGGAAATCTCCTTCCCCGACGGCTCCACCGGCTTCTCCGTCGACGGCACTCCGGTCGACTGCGTGCGCCTGGCGGCGCTGGGTTTCCTGGAATGGGAACCCGACATCGTCGTCTCGGGAATAAATCTCGGCCCCAACCTCGGCGACGACATCACTTATTCGGGAACCGTGGCCGCGGCCTTCGAGGGCATCATGCTGGGCACGCCGGCCATCGCCGTTTCCATCGAACGCCCGGGCGGCTGGAAGGAAACCGGCAACGAGGGCGTCTTCCATTTTGACACCGTGGCCGCTTTCACGTCGCGCCTGGCGGAAGCCGTGCTCGGCAACAGCCTCCCCGGACCGGTGCTGCTGAACATCAACTCGCCGAACCTGCCGCCCGCGGAGATCAGGGGCGCGGCGGTGACCCGGCTGGGCAAGCGCATCTATCGCGACCAGCTGATCGAGAAGGGCGGCGACGGCAACGGCCACCGGCGCTACCAGATCTACGGCGACGATCCCTCCTATCACGAGGAAGAGGGAACCGATTTTCACGCCCTGGCCGAGGACAAGATTTCCGTGACTCCCATTCACTTCGCCCTCACCAACCTCGCCGGCATGGAGCTCATCCACGAACTCGGCCTCGATACCCTGCTCGACAGCGGGCGCAACGGCTGCCAGGAGGCGTCCTGAACCTTCCCAAAAAATGTTTTCAGGGATTCATCTTCGATCTCGACGGCACCCTGATCGACACCTCGGAGCTGATCACGCGCTCTTTCCGTCACGCCGCCCGCGAGGTCCTGGGGGAGGAAAAACCGGACGAGGTGCTGATCGCCAACGTCGGCCAGCCGCTGATGAGGCAGATGGAGCTGCTGGGCGGCGACAAGGCGCAGCAGCTCTACGATGTCTACCGCGAGTACAACCACACCGTGCATGACGAGTACATCGCTGCCTACGAGGGGATAGATTCGCTGCTGGAAGAGCTAAAGCGCCGTGGCGCCAGGCTGGCGATCGTCACTTCAAAGAGCCGCGAGACGGTGGATATGGCCTTCCGCAGCATCCCTATCGAATCCTATTTCGACGCCGTGGTTGCCGCTGACGACACCGACGAGCACAAGCCGCTTCCCAAGCCGATCCAGCTGGCGATGCGGCGCCTGGACCTGACTCCGGAGGAATCGGTCTACATCGGCGACAGCCCTTTCGATATTCTCGCGGGCCAGGCGGCGGGAACCGCGACGGTCGCCGTGGGCTGGGGCATGTTCGCGCCGGTCCGTCTCAAGGAACTGGAACCGGACTTCTATTTTGAAAAGCCGGATGAGATACTGGGACTCTGCCCCCAGGGCAGCCCCGGCAAATAGAAGCGCGTTTCACGGAAGTTTTCAAGCATGCAATCACTGCAAAGTGAAGGATCCCAATGAACGACACAACGGGTAAAGTTTTTCTCGTCGGCGCCGGTCCGGGCGATCCCGGCCTGTTCACCCTCAAGGGCGTGGAGTGCATGCGCCGCGCCGGCGTCATCGTCTACGATTACCTTGCGGGAAAGCCCCTTCTCGGGTTTGCCGCTCCCGGTGCCGAGCTCATCTACGTGGGCAAGAAGGGCGGCGACCATACCATGAAGCAGCCTGATATCAATCAGCTGCTGGTCGACAAGGCCCTGGCGGGCAACGTCGTCACCAGGCTCAAGGGCGGCGATTCCTTCATCTTCGGCCGCGGCGGCGAAGAGGCGCTGGCCCTGCGGGAGGCGGGCGTCCCCTTCGAGGTCGTTCCCGGCATCTCCTCGGCTTACGCGGTGCCGGCCTACGCCGGCATCCCGGTGACGCACCGCGGGGTAACCACGGATGTCGCCTTCATCACCGGCCATGAAGACCCTACCAAGGAAGAGTCATCGATCAAGTGGGACAAGCTGGCGACGGGAGTCGGCACGCTGGTCTTCCTCATGGGCGTCAACAACCTGCCATATATCGTCGAGAACCTGGTGGCCAGCGGCCGCGCCCCGGAGACGCCGGTGGCGCTGATCCGCTGGGGCACGACGCCCCGCCAGGAGACGCTGACCGGCACCCTGTCAAATATTGTTCAATCAGTCAAAGAGCGCGGCTTCAAGGCGCCGGCGATCACCATCGTCGGCGAGGTGGTGGCGCTGCGGGAGAAGCTGCACTGGTTTGAGGACCGCCCCCTGTTCGGCAAACGCGTCGCGGTCACGCGCTCGCGCTCTCAGGCGAGCGGCCTGGTGGCGGCGCTGGCGGCCGCGGGCGCCGTGCCGGTCGAATTTCCCACCATCAAGGTGACCGCTCCGGAAGATGACTATGAGGCTCTCGACGCGGCCATCGCCGCCATGCGTGGCGGCGGCCGGGCCGTTGAAGAAGCGTCGGCGGCCGCCGCCGGCGGCAACGGCGGCCCCGCCTACGACTGGATCGTCTTCACCAGCGTCAACGGCGTCGAGCAATTCTTCGGCCGGCTTGACCTGGACGGCGACGTGCGCGACCTCAAGGGAATCAAACTGGGCGCCATCGGCCCGGCGACGGCCGCGGCGCTGGCGCGCCGCGGCCTCAGGATCGATTTTGTGCCGGCCGAGTACCGCGCCGAAGCCATGCTGGAGGGCCTGCTCAAGCAGGGAGCCGCCGGCGCCCGGGTGCTGATTCCGCGGGCCAGGGAGGCCCGCGAGGTGCTTCCCGAAAAGCTGGCCGAAGCCGGGGCCAGGGTAGAGGTCGTCAACGCCTACGAGACCGTGCTCGACGATGCCGGTTCGCAGGAGATGCGGGAAATGCTCTCGAGCGGGGAAATTGATATCATTACTTTTACCAGCTCATCCACGGTTAAAAATTTTGTGAAGCTACTCGAAGGATTCGATTTCCAGGCTCTCCCCGGGAGTGTAACCATCGCCTGCATCGGCCCCGTGACCGCTGAAACCGCCAGAGACCTGGGGCTGCGGGTAGACCTGGTCGCGGCAGAGTACACCATCCCGGGGCTGGTCAAGGCGCTGATAAGGAAAGAAAAATGATCGACATCACCCGCCTGTATTGCGACCGCGACACGCCCGCCGATTCGCTGCGTTACGGGCACGGGCACAAGAAGGACCAGCAGATGAAGGGCATGCCCTATATCCCGCGCCAGCCCAAATCCGCCGCCGAGCGCCGGCCCGTGGTCGCCTGGAACACCAGCCGCACCTGCAACCTCAAGTGCGTGCACTGCTACACGGACTCCGAATCGAAAAAATACGAGGGCGAGCTGTCGACCGCAGAGGGCAAGGCCCTCATCGATGATCTGGCGCAGTTCCAGATCCCGGCGCTGCTCTTTTCCGGTGGTGAACCGCTGATGCGCAAGGACCTGTTCGAGCTGGTCGGCCACGCGGTCTCGCTGGGCATCCGCCCGACGCTCTCCACCAACGGCACGCTCATCACCCGCGAGGTGGCTCAGCGCATCAAGGACCTGGGCTTCACCTACGTCGGCATCAGCCTCGACGGCATTGGCGACATCAACGACGCCTTCCGCGGTCACAAGGGCGCCTTTGAAAAGGCGATGGCGGGATTCCGCAACTGCAAGGCGGTCGAGCAGAGGGTCGGCCTCAGGCTGACGCTCACCCGCCACAACTACAAGGACCTGCACCGCATCTTCGACTTCATCGAGGCCGAGGGCATCGATAGAGCATGTTTCTACCATCTTGTCTACTCGGGGCGCGGCAAGGAGAGCGACGACCTCACCCACGAGGAGAGCCGCGACGCGCTCGACATTATCCTGGCGCGCACCAGGGACATGCACGACCGCGGCCTGGAAAAGGACATCCTCACCGTCGACAACCATGTCGACGGCATCTATCTTTACATGAAGCTGCTGGAGGAATCCCCGGAGCGGGCCGAGGCCGTGATGAAGCTGCTGAAGTGGAACGGTGGCGGCCTCTACAGTTCCGGCGTCGGCTTCAGCGACATCGATTTCAAGGGCAACGTGCATGCCGACCAGTTCTGGATGCATTACAGTTTCGGCAACGTCCGCGAGCGGCCCTTCAGCGAGATCTGGATGGACACCTCCGATCCGCTGATGGCGGGCCTCAAGGACCGGCGCAGCCACATCCACGGCCGCTGCGCTGCCTGCAAATGGTTCGATGCCTGCGGCGGCGCCCTGCGCGTGCGCGCCGACCTGGTTCATGGCGACCCCTGGGCCCCCGACCCGGCCTGCTACCTCACCGATGAGGAGATTGGCTGAGCACGGACATCCAGGCGGGCGCCCGCATGGCTCCGGCCATCCCGGCGGCAAGCCGGGCGGACCGCCGGCGCCGCGCCTGGTCGCCTGGGAAGTAACCCGCCGCTGCAACCTCTCGTGCCGGCACTGCCGCGCCGCGGCCAACAAGGGCCCCTATCCCGGCGAGCTCTCGACCGAGAAAGCCTTCCGGATAATCGACGAGATCGCGGCTGTGGGCAGCCCCATCGTCATCCTCACCGGCGGCGACCCCATGCTCCGCGAGAATGTTTTCGACATCGCCCGTTATGGCACGGAAAAGGGCCTGAAGATGGTGATGTCCCCCTGCGGCACGCTCCTTAACGAGGAAAACGCCCGCCGCCTCAAGGAGTCAGGCATCGGCCGCATCTCCCTGAGCGTCGACGGCGCCACCCCGGAAACGCATGACGCTTTCCGCCGCGTGCCCGGCGCCTTCGCCGAGGTAATGGAAGGCATCGAAGCGGCCAAAAAAGCCGGCCTCGAGTTTCAGATCAACACAACCGTGACCAAGGTCAACCTGGCGGAGCTGCCCGACATCCTGCAGCTGGCCATCGACCTGGGCGCGGTCGCTTTCCATCCCTTCCTGCTGGTGCCGACGGGACGCGCCAAGGACGAGCTGGCCGATCAGGAGCTCTCGCCATCACAATACGAGGAAACTCTCAACTGGGTCTACGACCAGCGCGAGACCGTGCCGCTGAACTTCAAGCCGACCTGCGCGCCGCATTATTACCGGATCCTCAGGCAGCGGGCCCACGCCGAGGGCAAGAAGGTCACTGTGGAAACCCACGGCATGGACGCCATGAGCAAGGGTTGCCTCGGCGGCCAGGGGTTCTGTTTCATCTCCTACAAGGGCGAGGTTCAGATTTGCGGCTTCCTTGATGTAAAATGCGGCGACCTCAATCAGCAGAGCTTCGGCGACGTCTGGCATAACTCGCCGGTGTTCAGGGAGATGCGCGGCCTCGATGGTTATCACGGCCGTTGCGGCTATTGCGAATATCGCCGCTTCTGTGGCGGCTGCCGCGCCCGGGCCTACGAAGTAACGGGAGATTACCTGGCCGAAGAGCCGTATTGCGTGTACGAGCCCAAGGCCAGGAAAAAGACTTAGTTTTTATACCGCCGGGGACGGGCATTCCCTCGGCGATACGGCTCAGCCAGTATTTTGTTTGACTGTCGAATCCCGGTGGGGCTTCGCCAGTATCGCTACGGGAATGCCCGTCCCCGGCGACACAAAACCGAAATAAACTTCAATGGATGACACAGACAAAAAACTCGTGACGCTGATACAGGCCGGCTTCCCGGTCAGCGCGCACCCGTACGCCGACATCGGCGATCGGCTGGGAATCGGCGAGGAAGAGGTCATCGAGCGCATCAGGGGAATCAAGGATTCCGGCGAGATCCGCCGCATGGGCGCTTCCTTCGATTCGCGCAAACTCGGCTACGCCAGCACCCTCTGCGCCGTGCACGTACCTGAAGCCAAGCTGGAAAACGCCGTCGAGGTGATCAATTCCTACCTCAACGTCACCCACAATTACGAGCGCAATCACCACTACAACATATGGTTCACCCTCATAGCCCCGAGCCGCGGGCGCATCACCGAGATCCTCGCGGAGATGGAAGAGCGGGCCGGTATCGGCCCCATCATCAATCTTCCCGCCGACAAGCTGTTCAAGATCCAGGTCGACCTGCCCGTGATCGATGGCTAGGGTATTTTCCGACAGGGAAAAGGAACTGGTGCGGCTGCTGCAGGACGACATCCCGCTGACGCCGGCGCCATTTGCCGACATCGCCGCCGCCGCCGGCATGACCGAGGCGGAAGTGCTGGCGAAGATGAAGGAATGGCTCGCCGACGGCACCATCCGCCGCTTTGGTGCGATGGTGCGCCACCAGCGCCTCGGCTACAAGGCCAACGCCATGAGCGCCTGGAACGTTCCCGATGACCGCGCCGAGGAGGTGGGCCGCGCCTTCGCCGGATCCGCCGAGGTCAGCCACTGTTATCAGCGCCCGCGCGCGGCGAACTGGAGCTATAATGTCTTTGCCATGATCCATGCCGCGACCCGCGAGGAATGCGACCGGGTGGCGGCGGAGCTTTCGCGTCAGGTCGGCATCGATGACTACGAGCTGCTGTTCAGCAGCCGGGAGTTCAAGAAGATCAGCATGAGATATTTCGTGGAGTGAGCAGAGGCGCGAAGGCCCGGCTCCTTTCCACAGGGTGGAGGAAAATGAAATCAGCGGCCGTACTGGCGACAATAGTCTTGCTGGCTCTCGGGAGCTGGGGCTGCGCCTTTGCTGCCTCCTCACCCTCGCCTACGCCGCATTCCGTGACCGGAAGCTACGAAAATTGCAGTAGTTGCCACGAGGATGGTTCGCAGGGAGCGCCTAAAACCGATCATCCCAAAAAGGCGGACTGCACCTCCTGCCACCATCCCGCCAAGCAGTAAATCGTGCCCGCCCCGGCAGGCAAACGGACAGACTGGATCATCACCGCGGGCCTGTTCGCCCTCACCTTTCTGTCGCGCATCCCCTTCCGGACCACGATGCTGTATGCCTGGGACTCGGTCCTCTATACGCGGGCGATCGCCCATTTCGACGTCACCATCGACCAGCCGCAACCGCCCGGCCACATCTTTTACGTAGGACTCGTCTGGCTTGTCAACCAGGCGATCAGCGACGCCAACTCCGCCATGGTCTGGATCAGCATCTTCTTCTCCGCGGCCGCGGTGGCGGCGCTGTTCTGGTTGGGAAACAGGATGTTCAGCCGCGGCACCGGCCTGGTGGCGGCGCTGCTGCTGGCAACCAGCCTCAGTTTCTGGGCGTACGGCGAGGCGGCCTATCCCTACACGCTGCTGGCCTTCCTGAGCGTCGTCCTTGCCGGAGTCTTCTGGCGCCTCTGGCAGGGTTCAGGGAACTGGCTGATGCCGGCGGGGCTGCTGCTGGGGCTGGCTTCAGGCTTCCGCCAGGATCTGCTGCCGTTCATGCTGCCCCTGCTCGTGGTCAGCGCCTGGAACAAGGGCTGGCGGCGGCAGGCCGGGGCCGCCTTGCTGCTGGCCGCCGGCGCCGCGGCCTGGTATATTCCCTCGGCGCTGCTGTCCGGCGGATTCGGTCCCTACCAGGCCGCGTCTTCCCGGCAAACCGATTATCTGCTCACCTACTTTTCCGTCTTCGGCCGCGGCGCCGCCGGCCTGTGGACCAACACTTCCGCCCTGGGCCGGTTCCTGCTCTTCGGGATGGCGGGCGCGGCGGCGCTGGTGCTGATCCTGGCCGTGGTTCTGGCGAAGCCCCGGACGAGGCGCCTGCTGCGCGACCGTCGGCTTGCCTTCCTGCTCGTCTGGCTGGCGCCAAGCGTGCTGTTTTATGCCTTCATCCATGTCGGCGAATACGGTTATGTCTTCTCGTTCCTGCCGGCGCTGTTGCTCCTGCTGGCCTGGACGCTGCAGGTCTGGGCGGAAGAAAGGTCGGCGGATTCAGGCCCGGCCGCGGCGGGCGCATCCGCGGATTCAGGCCCGGCCGCGGCGTCAAAAGCGGCCAGGCTCACCTGGACGGTTGCCGCTCCGCTGCTGTTTTTGAACCTGCTGCTCTTCCTGGTGCTGACGCCGCCGCTGTCGGCCAACCGGCTGGCGGCACGCGACGACATCCTGCGCTCCAAGATCGCCACCATCGAACAGAACTTCAATCCGGCCACGACCCTGATCGTTTCCGTATTCGATTACCAGCAGGCCCGTTATTACCTTCCCGGTTTCCGCAACTGGACCTTCGACCCCTCGGTGGAAAAACATCCGGCGGCGGCGCTGGCGCCCGGAATCGAAAACGTGATCGTCTTCGAGGAATATCTCTCGCCCGGGGACCCCGGCGCCATGAAACTGCCGCTCGACCGCGATCAGACTCTCTTTTATCTCAGGCGCGGCGCGGACGCTGCCGTCAGGATCGATTGGGACCAGAGGAAGGTCTACCTTGAGCATGAATGACGTGCTTTCGCTGTACGCAAAGTCGCCGCGCCTGACCCGCGCTTTTCTCCGGGGACGGGTGTTCCTGAGCGACCTCGAGTTTGTGGAAAGCTTCGTCCCCAGGGAAGGGACGGTCATCGACCTGGGCTGCGGCCACGGCCTGTTTGCCAACCTGCTGGCCGTGCGCGGGCCGGGGCGCCAGGTGAAAGGCGTCGACATCGATTGCGCCCGGATCGAGGAGGCGCGCCGGACGATTGGCCGCCGGGCTAACGTCGATTTCATCTGCTCCGGATTTGAAGAGCTGGATGTCTCCGGCTGCGCCGCCGTCACCATCGCCGACGTCCTTTATCTGTTGCCGTTTGCCGATCAGGTCCGGCTGCTTCGTCAATGCCATGGCAAACTGGCCGAGGGCGGCATGCTGGTGTGGAAAGCTCAGGAGAGGCGGCCGCGCTGGAAATATTTCTTCACCTACCTGCAGGAGCTGATCGCGACCTCGTCGGGTTTGACCAAGGGAAAACGCAGCCGGCTGACCTTCATGAGCCGCGAGCAAGCGGTGGCGGCGATGCGGGAATCGGGTTTCGAGACCCGGATTGTGGAAATGAGAAGCTGGCGGCCATACACCGATGTTCTCTTCCTTGGCCGCAAAAAAACCCCCGGCGGTATAGAGGCCGAAAGCTGTTTGGGAGGAAACCTGGCAAGTTCCGGTTCATTAAAATACCTTGATTTGCAGGATATATCTCGACTTTAAAGACCTCTGGGGAGCCTGTTTATAGGGGAATTCCCTGATATAATAAAATGCCCACTTGAGTTATGGTTGCGTTTATATCGACCCGGCGTGAAGCAGAAGGCTGGATATTGACATAATCACGATCAAGCCTTATCCTTCATACCCGGGGTAGTATGCGTTGCAGTAATTGCGGGCTCAATAGCGGACACTCGTGCGGAAGCGGACGTTGATACAGTTCAACTCGGGACAGAACAAAAACCTCTTATATAGCACCTCATAGCCCCCGCAGGGCGGTATGGCTGCAACCTTCATTTGGCCACTGCGCCTGTTTGGTTGTTGACGACCCCAGAACGCCATCAGTCCAGTCAGAGTGTAGTAGTGCGCCGGTTATTGTGACTTGATTCACAACAACGGGCGAAATTAAAGGCGAAGGGAGGTGACAATATGCGAAAAATAGCGATTATGGCTGCCTTTGTGCTGTCGATCGTTTTCATCCTGGCTTTCTCGGCCTCGGCGTTTGCTGTCACAGCTCCGCACGGCGGCTATGGTTCAACAACTGATTTCTGTATCAGCTGTCACGATATCCATGAAGCCAACGGCGACTATGTGTTGACCCGTGAGTCAACCGTGACCGCCGTCTGCGGCACATGCCACGGCGTCTTCGGCGCTTCGGCCGCAGTCGGTGTCTACTGGAGCAACCCGCCGGCGAACTTCGCCGGCGCCGATCCGACCGCTTCCACCAAGCGGGCTTATACCAACGGGTTTAGTGCTGGTATGACCGGCCCCCAGCAGGATGCGGTTCCCGGCCACTCCCTCGGCGTCATGATGGGAGGCACGGTAGTCCGGTCTTCGGACATAATTCCGGGCAGTAGCGCGACCCTCAAGATCATGACCTCCGGCCAGTACGGCGGTCCGAGCGAGGGCCTTTACGGCGGCACCACGGTGACCACCTATAACGGCACCAAGGGTCTGTACTGCGCTTCTTGCCACACGCCGCACGCTAATGCCAGACAAATGATTCCCGGCACCAAGCTGCTGTCGGCAAAGCCGAACCACAGCCTCGCGACCCCTGTCACAGACGAGTACAGTTTCTGTGTCAGCTGTCACGACAAACGGGATAACGTCGGCGTGGAGAAAAACCACCCGGCACAGGCTTACTGTCTGACCTGCCACGCCAACCAGGCGAGTGGCGGAGTGCCAGACTTCCCGCATTCGAGCACCAACACCAGGATCCTCTATGCAGAGCCTGATGCTCTTTGCCTCCTGTGCCACTCAGCAGGAACCCTGCCCTAATCCGGGCCGGTTGGTAGAAGGTAGAAGTACAATGGGAGAGGCGCCGCCGGCGCCTCTCCCATCCAAATGAAACGGAGCTGGACCCATTTTGCGCAGGTTACTTGTTGCCCCAGCATTGATCATCTTTAGCATTCTCATTGCCGCGTTTCTGTCTTCCTGCGGCAGCGAACAGCCATCCGCGGACCAGACGGCGACGACGCATACTTCGGCGCACGAAGTTCCCCCGGAAGTGGACGCCAGGATCCTTGCCGACATCACCCAGGACCTGCAGACGATCTCGGGCGCCGGCGCCGACACGGCTGCTCTCGGTGACGCCATGACCGGCAAGGCGCTGAGTGAGACGAAGGCCACGATCGGCGCCGACCTCGCCCAGGGGAAGTATCGCAAACGCGATTACCAGAACATCAAGGTGAGGACGACTTCGTATTCCCTGCCTGTCGTCGAGGTCGCGGCTGAATTCGATGACAATGGCTATTACGTCGACGCCAATACCGGCGCGGCCCTGGATCAACCCACTAACGAGCACAAGAGCTATGCGCTGGCCGCAGTGGAAGAGGGAGGGCGCTGGAAAATCAGCCTCATCCTTTCTCCCAGCGCCACCAGCACCACCAGTAACTCAAGTCAATCGAACCAGTAGTTACCTGCAATAGTGCTGGATTTAGCGGTCAAATTAATACATAATTATTTGAGTCGCACCGATCACCGGCCCCTTCCTGGCCGGGGGTCCGAAGTTTCAGGGCAGGCAGGACGCGGGGGAGGAGCTTTACGTTCCTTGTTGAAGCCGGCGGTTGACCGGCATTGTGACGGAAATTCTTATGGTAGTGAGTTTTGCTGGCCAGAAAACGGACACCTGGTTTCGCCTGCGAGCGATTCTTGTCCGGATTCTATTAGCGTCAGGTTTATTAATAATAGCCCTGTGCCTGTACGCGGCGCCCTTCAGCGGCTCCGCGGCGGCACAGACCTACGTAAATCCGCATGGTGGTTTTTCCAGTTCAACCCAATTATGTCAACTCTGTCACGCCCAGCATGAGGCTCCTGGTGACAAACTCCTCAGAGGCACCCCGGAGTCCGCGCTGTGTTTCACCTGCCATAACGGCACCGGGTCAAACTACAACATCGAGACCGAGTTGAACCAGAATCCGGCAACATCCGCCATGCATCCGATCATGGTCAATCTGCCCAACAACAACTCTAACTATAATTACACGCCCAACACCACCGCGGGCATCGCTCCGCCGGGTCCATACGCGTGCACCCAGTGCCACAATCCGCACGGCGACAACGGGTATGGCAGACTGCTGCGCAACACCTACGATACCAACGCCTATGTGACCTATTCGACATCGCCGGATCCATATCAGGCCTGCTGGTCCTGCCACAGCGCCACGGCCATCGTCAACGACACGGTTTACTTCAGCCGGCACAATTTGCACATCGTTACCCATCAGGCACCGTGCACCGCCTGCCACTACAGCCCCCATGGAGTCCCGTCGACCGAGCTGGTCCGGTTCAACCCGGCATTCGTGACGCCGTCGCCGGCGGCGAACTCGGGGCCCAGTTTCGTGGACGGCGGCAACCATACCGGCACCTGTACGCTTTCATGCCATGGAGCAGACCACAACAATGTCACCTACTGAGGAAAGAAGGTAAGGACATGAAGGAAGAGGCTGCGATCCAGCTGAACAGCACCGGAGGCAAGAACACAGCAATGACGTCAAAGATTTTGAATATCGCCATCGGTATCGCGGCCTTGGCCCTTCTGGTGACCGGGGGCATTCTCGGGTATCTGCACTTCCGGCCCTCGGACAATCCCAGCTCTCTGGACCGGACGCTGCAGAAATGGCAGCAGGCAGTGGACGCCGATCCGGGCAATTCGCTGCTCAGGGCCAACCTGGGAGCCACCTACCTGGACATGGGCGACACCGATAATGCCATCAAGGAGCTTCACCTCGCCCTCGACCAGGAACCCGACAGTTTTACTTACATGTTCAAGCTGGGCATGGCCTACCGGCAGGCAGGTCAGTTGGATAACGCTATCGGTATGTTCCAGGGCTCGGCCGACCGCAATCCCAAGACCGAAAAATATGCCTCGCTGTACGAGGTCGCCAATACTTACCTGATGGAGGGCGACCTGGGGCAGGCGAAGGATTATTGCCAGCAGAGCATCGACGACAACGACATGATCTGGAATTCGCGCTATCTGATGGGGCAGCTCCTGGAAAAGGATGGCGACACCGACGGGGCCAGGACCCAGTATGAAACCGCGATCAAGTTCAACCCCGACGAGCCATCGCTGCGGGAGGCGCTGCAGAGGGTTTCCGGCTAGCGTCGATGACAACATCCTGATTATGGCGGGGGGGGGTCAACCTACCCTGCAATCCATCAAGGCTGAATTGAGGTATTAAATGCGCGAGAACAAAGGCAAATTGATCATACTGGGCGTTTTGGTCATCGCCCTGGGCTTCACGGGACTGCTGCTCTCCCGGAAGACGACTGAGAAAGGCAAACCGATCGCGGGCACTTCCTTCAGCCTGATGACCACCATCTACGACCTCAAGACGCCGTTGGGAATCGCGATCGACGGTGATGAGAACATCTATGTAAGCGACACCGGCAACAGCCGCATCGCCCTCTACGACCGCGACGGCGTCATGCAGTTCCAGCTCGCCAGCGTCAGCGACGACAAGGGACAGGAGCTCAAGTTCTACTCTCCTTACGGCCTGGCGGTGGACGACGCCAACAACAAGCTTTACGTCTGTGACTACTCGGTAAGGGTGCTCGACAAGGCCGGCAACTTCCTCTACAACCTCACGCCGCCGCCGGAGGCGATCGTGAACGCGCCCGGCGAGGGCGCGGCGCGTCCCAACGAGGTGGCCGTCTACAAGGACAGGGTTTACGTCACCAGCCGGGACGGGATCTATATTTTTGATGACAAGGGCAAATACATCGGCCACTGGGGAACCAGGGGCGCCGCCGTGGGCCAGTTTGACTTCCCTAACGGCATAACCGTGGACCCGGCAACCGGCAACATCTTCGTGGTCGACACCAACAACTGGCGCCTGACCTCCCTGACGCCGGACGGCAAGACACGCTGGGCCATCGGCAACTGGGCCGACGCCAACATCAGCAGTCCCTTCCATCTGCCGCGGTCAGTTGCCATGGGACCCAATGGCCTCCTGTTCGTCAGCGACGTGCCCGACCGCATCCTGGTGTTCGATGTGGACGGCAACCTGAAATCCATCATCGGCGAGCGCGGCGACCAGGATGCGCAGCTCAACTTCCCCGAAGGCCTGGCGGTTAGCCCCGCCAACAGGCTGTACCTCGACGACCGGGAGAACGGCCGAGTGCAGATCTGGCAGCTGACCGACAACCTGCCGGTGCCGGGCACTCCCGACGTGGACAAGTTCAACAAGGCCAAGCGCAGCTTCGATGCCGCGGGCAATCAGATCACCAGCACAACCACCGCGCCGGCCGCGGGACATTAAAATGAAAGGCCTGAGCGGAAATTGAGTACGGAAAAAGCAGCAGTGATAGCAGATAGTCCCGATCCGGACAAAGCCATCTTCGGCAAGAGCACTTCGGACTTCCTGATTCTGGCGATCACGGCGGTGACGATGCTGGTCCTCGACGTCGTGCTTTCGATCGCCTACTACCGCAGCGCCACGGCGCCGGACCTGCGCTGGCTGCTGGCGCTGATCGACATCGTCGTCGTCCTTACCGCGTACGGCGCGCTCGGCGGCCGGGTCAACCGCACGCTGCTGTCGATGAAGCTGGCGCTGACGCTTCTGTTCGTGATCCTCATCCTGGCGGTGCTGGGCACGATCATCCCGCAAGGGGAGACTGTGCTCACATCCAACTGGCCCAAGAATCCGCTCTACGGTCTATATACCCACGCCGGCCTGTTCGACATGTACAGGTCCCGGTGGTTCCTGGCGCTGCTCTACCTGCTGGGATTCAATCTCAGCTTCTGTATTTTCGACCGCCTGCCGACCGCGATGCGGCGGGCGCTCAGGCCGCGCACCGACGTCAAGGAGCTCTTCATCAGGAAGTGTCCGGCCTCGGCGGTTCTCGACGGCGCCGGCGAAAGAGGCTTTGAAATATCCAAGGAGATACTGTCCGGCCATCGCTACCATCTGCGCAAGGGCCCGCCGGACATGGCGATGGCCGAGAAGGGCCGCTGGAGCGGCCTGGCCTCGATCTGTTTCCATCTGAGTTTTCTGTTTATCGGGCTGGGCGCCATCATCGCCGGCACGCTGGGATTCAGCGAGCGGCTGGAGGTGCCCGACGGCATGACCGCGCCGATTCCGCACACCGATCTGCGGGTAACCAACCACCAGTTCAAGATGGACACCGAGCCGGTCAAGGAAGGCGGTCGCGTGGTCGGTTACAGGCCCTCGCTTTATTCGAGCGACCTGGAACTGTTCCAAAACGGTCAATCGCTGGAGTCGAAGACGATAACAGTCAACGACCCCATGGGCTACTCCTCTTCCAACTTGCTCGTAACACTGTTAATCTCAAATAAGGTAATCCTTCACCAGAGCAGCTATTACCGGTCTCCCAGTGGCGGTTACGTCAGCGTCCTGGAGGCCACCTACAAACCGGGCAAATCTCTGGTTTACGTGGGCTTCGGCCTGATGATGGCGGGCGTCTGCGGAATCTATTTCCCGCACCGGCGCATCTGGCTGAAGAAGGGCGATTCGGGAGAGCTGATCATGGGCGGCCGCAGCCACAGGTCGAAAGTGACATTCCAGAACGAATTCGAACGCATCGTCGCCGAGCTTAGACTGACATTGGGCAAACAGGAGGCCAAGTAGCATGGACTTAGTTAAAGTCGAAGAGATCCTATTTATCGCTACGGTAATCTCGTACCTGGTTTCCGGCGGCTTCTATATCTGGTACCTGATCACGCGCAGCGAGAAGTCGCTGCGCGTGGGAACGATGCTTTTGTTCCTGGGCCTGATGGCGCATACGCTCGCCCTGATTTTGCGCTGGGTTTCATCCGGGCACGCGCCCATGGCCAATCTTTATGAATCATTGTCCCTGTTCAGTTGGGGTATCGTGCTGTTCTTCCTGATTGCGCAGCGGTTCTATCCGGTGCAGGCGGCGGGAGCGCTGGTCGTGCCGACCGCCTTCCTGGTGACGAGCGTCGCCGGCGTCTTTTACGTCGGCCCCGAGCCGCTGGTGCCGGCGCTGCAGAGCTACTGGCTCTGGATCCACGTTACCATCGCCATGCTCTCCTACGGGCTGTTCGCGCTGGCGTTCGGGGCCGGTTTCTTCTACGTCGTGCAGGAATATCTGCTGAAGAAGAATTACCGCAATGTGCAGTACGCCTTTGTGCTGCTGCTGTCGGTGCTGGGGCTGGTGCTGGGCCTCTGGGGCGGCTCCAAGCTGGCCAATCCCGCCAAGGTGATGGATCCGGTAACACAGATCGCCAGCAATGTCTACGCGGCCAGCGACTATCTGATGATTGCCGGCGGCGGCGTCGCCGGCCTGGTGATCGGCCTGGCGCTGGGCATTCTGGCCGGCAAGGGCGCTTCCAAGCCGGGTTTCGCCAAGCGGCTGCCCTCACTTGACGTTCTGGATGAGGTAAGTTATCGCGGCGTCGCCTTCGGCTTCCCGCTGCTAACCATCGGCATCATTACCGGCGCCATCTGGGCCGATCAGGCCTGGGGCACCTGGTGGAGCTGGGATCCCAAGGAGACCTGGTCGCTGATCACCTGGCTGTTCTACGGGGGCTATCTCCACACCCGGCTGACGATGGGCTGGCGCGGCCGGCATTCCGCCGTCATCGCCGTCATCGGCCTGGTCATGGTGCTGATCACGTACCTGGGTGTCAACCTGTTTCTCACCGGGCTGCATAGTTACACGCCGGCAGGATAAGGTGTGGTTCTCTATCCCGTCAATCTCAAGGTAGAGGGCCGTCGCTGCGTCATCATCGGCGGCGGCAGGGTAGCGGCGCGCAAGGCGGCCTCGCTGCTGGAGTGCGGCGCCCGGGTCAGGGTTATTTCGCCCGAGCTCAAAAGCGATTTCGATGAGCTTCGCGTCGAGCAGGTGGCCCGGCCCTATCAGGCTGGAGATCTCGAGGGAGCTTTTCTGGTCATAGCGGCTACCGACGACCAGGCCGTGAACCGTGCGGTCGAGGCGGAAGCGCAACAGCGCGGGCTGCTGTTAAACGTCGTCGACAGGCCCGGGCAGTGCAATTTTTATGTTCCCTCCAGCGTGAGGCGGGGCGAGCTGATGCTCACCGTCTCCACCGGAGGTCAGCTGCCGGCGCTTTCAAAGCGTCTGCGGCGTCAGCTTGAGGAGGAGTTTCCCGCCGAATGGGCCGTGGCGCTGGAGCTCATGGGGGAGGCCAGGGGGCAGGTCATCTCCCGGTTGAAGGACGAGAGCAGCAAAAAAGAGTGCCTTACTGAACTGGCGGCGCTTGACCTGATCCCGCTTCTGCGGGATGCCGGCGAGCCTGCCGCACGGTCGGAGATCGAGAAATGCATCTCGCGGTACTTGGCATAAATCACAAGACAGCCCCCGTCGAGCTGCGCGAAAAAGCCTCGCTGACCGGGGAGATGTGCGGGAACCTGTCCCGGTACCTCCTCGATGATGACGGCATCTCTGAAGTAGTTCCCCTCTCGACCTGCAACCGCACCGAAGTCTACCTGGTAGCCTCGCGTCCCGAGATCGGCCGCCACGAGGCCATGTCGGCGCTGGCGGGCATAGCGGCGATCGAGCTGCGCGACCTCGAGGAATGTGTCTACTACCACGAGGGAGAGACCGCGGTCAATCATCTGTACCGCGTGGCCGGCAGCCTCGACTCGCTGGTGGTGGGAGAAGCCCAGATCATGGGCCAGATCAAGGATGCTTACCACGCGGCGCATGAGCGCGAAAGCACCAGCGTGCTGCTGAACCGGCTCTTCCGGCATGCGCTCGAGGTCGGCAAGCGGGTGCGCACCGAGACCCGCATCGGCGAGAACCCGGTGTCGGTGTCGTCGGTGGCGGTGGAGATGGCCCGCAAGGTTTTCGATGAGCTGGAAGGGCGCACGGTGCTGCTCCTGGGCGCCGGCAAGATGGGCGAGCTTACGGCCACTCACCTGGTTTCCCACGGCGTCAGCAGCTTCCTGGTATCGAATCGCACTTATGCCCACGCCGAGGAGATGGCGGAGAAATTCGACGGGCGCGCCGTGCCCTTCGAGGACCTGAGCGACTACCTGCACATGGCGGATATCGTCATCAGCTCCACCGGCGCGCCTCACTACGTGCTGCGCAAGGGCGAGGTCGAACGGGCGCTCCGCAAGCGGCATAACCGGCCCATCTTTTTTATCGATATTGCCGTTCCCCGGGACATCGACCCCGGCGTCAACGACGTCTATAACGCATTCCTCTATGACATCGATGACCTTAACGACGTGGCCGGCACCAATGCCGCGCAGAGGGAAAAAGAAGCCCGCAAGGCAGAAGCGATCATCGACGAGGAAGTCGAGAATTTCATTCACTGGCTGTCGAGCCTGGAGGTGGTGCCGACGATCACGGCGCTCAGGGAGATGGCCGAGGAGATCATGGACGGCGAGCTGAAGAAAATGCTGGCCAAATTTGACGGCGACCTGACCGAAAAGGATCGCAACCGCATCGAGGCCCTGGCCTCCGGTATCGTCAACAAGATGCTGCATGAGCCCACGGTCGAGCTGAAACGGGCAGCCAATGAAAGGGGAGGCTACCTGTACGTCGAATCAATGCGCAGGCTGTTCAAGTTAAACGGCGCCAAGAAAGCAAACAGCAAGAGAAAAGAGCATCAAAAGGTTGAGCGCATCGAAGATTGACTCCATAACGCTCGGCACTCGGGGAAGTGAGCTGGCTCTGTTTCAGGCGCGCCATATCGCCTGGCAACTGCAGCGGCAGCACGTTGAGATTTCAGTGAAGATCAAGACGATCACCACCTCGGGTGACAAAATACTCGACTCACCGCTGGCCAGGATCGGTGATAAGGGGCTTTTCGTCAAGGAGATCGAGAACGAGTTGATCTCCGGCGGCATCGACATCGCCGTGCACAGCTGCAAGGATCTTCCCACCGGGATACCCGCCGGGCTGATGATCGCCGCCTACGGAAAAAGGGAAGATGCCCGCGACGCTTTTATCAGCGGCGGTCCTGCACGCAACATCGACGCGATCCGCAAAGGGGCCCGCATCGGCACCAGCAGCCTCAGGCGCCGCTCACAGCTCAAGGCCCTCCGCCCCGACCTCCAAATCGTTGACATCAGGGGAAATGTTGATACGCGCATCCGCAAGATCAAGGAGCTGGAGCTGGATGGAACCGTCCTCGCCGCCGCCGGCATCCGCAGGCTGGAGCGGGACGATGAAGCTGCCTTTTTCTTTACGCCCGAGCAGATGGTCCCGGCGGTGGGACAGGGCGTGATCGCCGTTGAGTCCCGCGTCGACGATCCCGCCGTAAGGAAGCTTATCGCCTGTCTCAACGACGCCGGCTCGGAGTCGGCGGTTACGGCGGAAAGGGCGCTGATGCGTGAGCTCGAAGGCGGTTGCCAGGTACCCATCGGCGGGCACGCCGTGGTTGCGGGAGGGGAACTGGTGCTGAATGCTTTCCTCGGCTCACTCGACGGCAGCGAGTTTGTCCGCGACCGGATCATGGGGCCGCAGGCTGAAGCCGAGTCGCTGGGCTTGGAGCTGGCCCGCCGGATGTACGGCGCCGGCGGCAAGGAGATCCTGGCCGAGGTGCGGGCGGCGGAAGAGGGCAGAGCGCCGCCGGTCAATCATCCCTGAGAAAGTTTTCCAAGAAAAAGACGGCCGGAGCCGTCTTTTTCAATTCTCGTCGAAGTTACCCTACGTCGCTGGCGGCAGCGGCGGCGGCGGCACTGTGACGCTGCACTGCCACGCGGGGCACTCGAATGTTACGTCCTTGATGTTCTCGTGCCTGGTGAGAACCGGTTTCTCATAGGGCGCCCTGTTTACCTGCGTCATCCCCACTCCTCCCTCCTGCAATCGTTGCCTGTTTCCCCCAGACCGGAAAAAACCTTTATCCTCCACCCGTATTCCGACTTGGACACCGAAGTTTATCACGCCCTTATTCATTTGACAATCCCCCTTTGCTCGCCTGCTCGGGGAACTTCCCGGCGCGTCGCCATCACCCTATCGCCAGGGCGACGGCCTCCTCGGGGGTCGATGCGGTAACCAAAGCGCCGGGCTGCTCGCCATCTTTGCTGATTTCCCAGCTGCCCAGCAGGATCACACAGCGGCCGGTTTTGGCCGCCAGGCCTATCTCCGACAGAGTGCCGAATTTGCCGCCGATGGCGATGACGGCGTCACCGCTGGCGGCGACCGCGAGATTGCGCGCCTGACCGGCTCCGGTGCAGATCGAGTAATCCAGATATGGATTGCCGGCCCGGCGATCGAGCCCCGGCAGGATGCCGATGGCGACGCCTTTGCCGGCACGGGCGCCGCGGCAGGCAGCTTCCATGACGCCGCCCAGCCCGCCGCAGACAAGGACGGCGCCGGCGGCCGCTATCAGCCGGCCGACCTCCTCGGCGATGGCATCGGTCGCCGGGTTGCTTTCACCGGCTCCGATCACGGAAATGTATCTGGCATCTTCCATTACGAAAATAATCCTTTGGTTTTCGTTGCCGTTAAGAGAATCTTCATGATCCATCCATCTTCCCCAGGATCTCCAGAGCTCCTGCTTTTGACAGCGGCTCGTTCAGATTCCCGCATTTCGGCGATTGTATGCAGGACGGGCAACCCGATTCGCAGGGACAGGCGCCAATCAGCGAGTGGGTGCTGGCGACGAGCTCCTCGAAAGTGGCGAACCCCTTGCGGGTGATGCCGATGCCGCCCGGATGGCCGTCATAGACGAAGATCGAAGGACCACCGGTCTGCCAATGCATCTCGGTGGAGAGGCCGCCGATATCCCAGCGGTCGCACATGGCGAATAAAGGCAGCAGCGCGATCAATCCGTGCTCGGTAGCGTGGAGTGCGCCCAGAAAGTCCTGCGGCTGCACCCCTTCGGTAAGGGCATCGGGAACGGGGAACCACAGGCCCTCAGTGTAAAAGCTCTGCTCGGGCAGCTCCAGCTCGACGATCTCGAGCACCTGGTTATCCGAGAGCTGTTTCTTCTGGTAGGCAATTACATGCTCGGTGGCCAGCACCTTGCCGAAAGAGAGCTCGACGCCGGCGGCGGTGCGCACCATCTTGCGCTCCTCGACCTCCACCATGGTTTCCTTCTTTGGCTGCGTGTAATAGTCGGCGAGAACGGGCCGCACCAGCGCCACCCGGCCCTCGAGGTCCAGCTTCCGAACCTGCCAGGTCTCGCCCAGGTGCATATAAATGGCGCCGGGATGGACAAAGACGAAGGCGCGCTCAGCTTCCACCTGTCCGAGAACCGCGCCGGTGTCCTCGACCACGATGGTGAAGGAATCCGCCGAACTCGAACGCAGGTGCACCGACGCTGCCGGAAAGTCCGGCCGGGCCCAGATGTGGCTGCCGTTCCGGCGCCGCAGCTTCCCTTCAGCCGCCAGCGCCGCGACCGCCGGGGCCATTCCCGGCCCGAAAAATTTTTCGTCCCCGGCGGTGATCGGCGCCTCGAAGGCGGCCGCCCCCAGGTGCCCGGCGAAGATCTGCACGTTCTGGAAGTCGAGGATGGCGGATTCGACATCGCGCTCCAGGAGCTCGTCGGGATGGGTCATGAAGAACTGGTCGAGCGCGTCCTGGCCGGCGATGTAGACCGCCAGGCTCGAGCCGGCGCCGCGGCCGGCGCGGCCCCACTGCTGCCAGAGGCTGGCAACCGTTCCCGGGAAGGTGGCCGAGATGACCGCGTCGATGCCGCCGACGTCTATGCCGAGCTCGAGCGCGCTGGTGGAGACGACGCCGACGAGGCCGCCTCCGAACAGGCCCGATTCGATCTCGCGCCGCTGGCTGGGCGTATAGCCGCCGCGGTACGGGGAAATCGCCTTGATGAGTGACGGCTTTATCTCTTCGAGCCTTTGGGTTGCGTACTTGTAGACAAGCTCGGTGCCCTTGCGGGTGCGGGTAAAAACGATGGTGCGCACTTTCTCCGCGAGCAGGTCGGCAAACAGGTTGGCGGCCTCGGTAAAGACGCTCTTGCGGATTCCCAGGGCCTCGTCGATGAAGGGCGGGTTCCAGAAGATCACCTGGCGCTCTCCGCGCGGCGAGCCGTCGCGGTCGACCAGCTCGAAATCGAGCCCGGTGAGCGACCCGGCGAGCTCGCCGGGATTGGCGATGTTCGCCGTCGTCAGCAGGAAGCGCGGCTCGCTGCCGTAGATGGCGCAGATCCGGCGCAGCCGCCTCATGACGTTGGCCATGTGCGAGCCGAAGACGCCCCGGTAGGTGTGGGCTTCGTCGATGACCACGTACTTGAGGTTGAAGAAGAAATCCTGCCAGGAATCGCGGTGGGGCATGATGCCGACGTGGAGCATGTCGGGATTGGTGAGCAGAATGTTGCTACGGCGTCTTATTTGTGGACGATGGTCCGAGGGGGTGTCGCCGTCGTAGACGCCCGGACGCACAAAAGGCAGCTTGAGGTTTTGCAGTTTGCGAACCTGATCCTGCGTGAGCGCCTTGGTTGGATAGAGGTAGAGCGCCCGCGCCTTGTCGTCGGCGGCCAGCTCGTTGAGCACCGGCAGGTTGAAACAGAGGGACTTGCCGGAAGCGCTCGCGGTCGTGACCACTACGTTGCGGCCGGACGCGGCCAGCTCGAAGGCGCGCGCCTGGTGGCTGTAGAGCCTGTCGACGCCGGTGCGCTCAAGCGCTTCCCTGACAGCCGGAGCGATGCCGTCCGGCACCGGTTCGAACTCGCCGCCGCGCCGGGCCTGGTGGCTGACGGCCGCGATCTGCGGATATTGTTCTGGAGAAAGCCGGATCATGGAACCATCTTACCGCAGCGGCATCCTGGCGGCGGCCCAGTCGCCGGACCGCGACAGCACCTTGTAGATCTCGACAGCCCAGACAACCACGCTGGCGCTGGCGGCGGCGATGACCCAGTCCAGCGGCTGCAGCGCTTCGGTATGGAATGCCTGTTGCATCGGGCCCCAGTAGATAACGACCACCATCATCAGGGTCGAGATGGCAAGGGCGCCGAGCAGCCACGGATTTCCCACCAGCCGGCGGCCGAGGATGCTGCGGTTGAGGCTGCGGAAATTAAGACTGTCAAAAAGCTGGAACAAAGTCAAAACGACGAAGGTCATCGTGCGGGCGTAGCCGGTATCGATTCCGGTTCTGACCGTGATCGGCCCGCCGGGAAAGTAAAGGCTTAGAATCAGCAGGCCGCCGGTGCCGGCGATCAGGCCAACAAGAATAATCATCTTCATCAAGGACCGGTTCACCACCGGTTCCGCACGCGGCCGCGGCGGCGCCATCATGGCGTCGGGTTCCCGGGGGTCGACGCCGAGCGCCAGCGCCGGCGGCCCGTTGGTCACCAGGTTGATCCAGAGAATCTGCACCGCCAGCAGCGGCAGGATGAGTTTGCCGTCTTCCATGAGGCCCAGGGGGGCCGCCAGCACCACGCTGAGCAGCAGCGTCACGACCAGGCCGGCATTACACGAAAGCAGGAAGCCGAGGAACTTGCGGATGTTGAGGAAGATGCCGCGCCCTTCCTCGATCGCCGCCACGATGGTGGCGAAGTTGTCGTCGAGCAGCACCATGTCGGCGGCTTCCCGGGCGACGTCGGTTCCCGACCTGCCCATGGCGACGCCGATGTCCGCCTGCTTCAGGGCCGGCGCGTCGTTGACGCCGTCACCGGTGGCCGCGACGGTGTGGCCGCGGCGCTGCAGGGCGGAGACGATCCTGACCTTGTGGCCCGGGGAGACGCGGGCAAAGATGCGCACATCCGGCACCAGCCGTTCCAGGTCGGCGTCGGAAGCCCCGTCGATTCCCAGCCCCTCCATCGAACCGCCGGGAATCCCCACCTCGGCGGCAATGGCCTCGGCGGTCGCCCGGTGATCGCCGGTGATCATGTAGACCTCGATGCCCGCCTTCTGGCATTCGCGGATGGCGGCGGGAACCTCCGGCCGGGGCGGGTCATAGATGCCGGCCAGTCCCAGAAAGGTCAGGTCACTGACGCTGGCTTCGATGTCGCCGGCGGCTTCACTGCTGACCGGCCGCATGGCCAGCGCCAGCGGCCTCAAGGCCCTGGCGGCCATTGCTTCCGCCGCCGCCAGCAGGTCGCGGCGTTCCTCTTCACCAAGGGGGACGGTCTTTCCGGCAGTCAAGGCGCCGGTGCACAGGGGAATCAATCTCTCCGGAGCGCCCTTGGCGTGCAGGATGGCGCCGCCGCCCCCGGCCGAGACCAGCACGGCCATGCGTTTGAGGCTGGAGGAAAAGGGCTCTTCGGCCAGGCGACGGTTCTGCTGTTTGAGCAGGGTGGCGTCGACGCCGATCTTGGCCGCCATCGAGACCAGGGCGGCTTCCGTCGGCGAGCCCAGCGCCAGCCATCTTCCCTCGCGGTTCTGCCGGATAGTGGCGTCATTGCAGAGCGCGGCGCTCATGGCCAGCGCCATGGCGTCGTCGACCGCCGCGCTGGGCCCCTCTACATTCCCTTCGGGAGCGTAGCCGGCGCCGGTCAGGGTCACGGTTCCCGACGGCAGCAAGATCTCGTGCACGGTCATCTCGCCCATGGTCAGCGTACCGGTCTTGTCGGAGCAGATCGCCGAGGTGCCGCCCAGGGTCTCGACGGCGGGAAGTTTGCGTATTATGGCCTTACGCCGGGCCATCCGCTGGGTTCCGAGCGCCAGCGAACCTGTGATCACAGCCGGCAGGCCTTCGGGAATAGCGGCCACGGCGAGTGCCACGCCGAACAGCAGCAGGTTAAGCACGCTATGAAAATCGGAGCGGTTGGAAACTATCAGCCCCGCCACCGAGACGCCGCCGCAGGCCACGAGGATGATAATCGCCAGCCTGCGGGCCAGCTGGTCGAGGTTCTGTTTCAGCGGCGTTTCCCGGGAAGGCGCCGCCTGGATCAGAGCCGCGATCTGGCCGACTTCCGTTGCCGGCCCGGTAGCCGTTACCACCCCGAGGCCGCGTCCCCCTGTAACCGTGGTGCCGGCGTAGACCATGTTGGTGCGGTCGGCGAGGGGGGTGGCGGCTTCGAGCGGCGCAGCCGTCTTCATGATCGTGTGGCTCTCGCCGGTCAGGGCGCTGTCATCGGTCTCCAGCGAACCGGATTCGATCACGCGGGCGTCGGCGGAGATCCTGTCGCCGGTCGCCAGCAGGAGAATGTCTCCCGGGACCAGCGCCGCCGCGGCAACCCGCCTGTGGACGCCCCCGCGCATGACAGTCGCCGCCGGCCCGCTGAGCTCCTCGAGCTTTTCCAGGCTTTTCTCGGCGCGGAATTCCTGGAAGAAACCGATGGCCGCGTTCGCCAGCACGATAGCCATGATTACCAGCGTGTCATAGGGCAGGTTCTCTGCCCGGTCGTTTAACCAGATGAGCAGGTTGAGAGCGGCCGCCGCCAGCAGAACGATGATGAGGATGCTGCGGAACTGTTCGCCGAGAAGCCTTAAGGGGCTGATCTTTGCGCCCGCGGGGAGCTGGTTGGGACCGAAACGCCCGATCCTCGCCTCGGCCTCGCCGGGATCGAGGCCGCTGGCGGCGCTGGTATCGAAATGGGATAGCGTTTCGGCCGCGGTCAAGTCATGGAACGGCAGAGGAAGGTCTTTTCCGGCGGACCGGCTTTGGGAAGGGTCTGTGGCGGGGCTCGCGTCCATTGCCACGGATTATACCCTGTGGGAGTGTTTCTATCCTGCCCGGACCGAAGAAACGGACCGGTAAGGCGGCGCTATCCCGCCGGGTGGGCTTCCATGTCGAGCGGCTCGATATCCTTTTTTTCCTGGATCTCGTCGAGACGGTCGTTGAAAGCGGAGGCGATGTACTCCAACTGCTCGTGGAAGAAGCGATGGACGTCGACGGCGGCGGGGATCATGGCGATCTGCCGCTCGATTTCCTCGATCAGCGCCTGCAGGCGCCGGCAGTTGTCGGCCAGCTTTTTGCCTCCCAACAGGGATATGGGCCTGTCGCAATACGGACAGGATGGTGTTTCTTCAGCTGTAACCTGTGATTCGTCGACCCAGATATAGGTCAGACATTCCGGGCAGACAGCCCAGTAAACTACAGGTCGTCGCCCCCCCTTGGCTTTGCTGGTCATTTCGCACCCCCGCGAAGTGGTTTAGCCACAACTAAGTGTAGCATCTGGCGGCAGGCATGGGAATAG
>JAJZQT010000012.1:2502-34675 GCA_021803005.1 Actinomycetes bacterium | reverse complement strand
AAGGAAGAAACCACCGCCGCGGAAGAGCATGAAGCTCCGGAGCGGGAAGAAGCCCCCGCCGCACCCACCGGCGATGAAGAGACCGGCCAGATGACCGAGGAAGAGCTGCGCGCGGAGTTCGAAAAGCACTTCCGCCAGCAGAAGGTTGACGACGTCCTGGTCCAGTTCATGATCTCGCTGACCAACCTCGCCTACATCAAGATGGGCCTCACGGAAGATACCACCGACTTCAAGGACCTGGCGCAGGCGAGCCTCGCCATCGACGGCTACAAGGCTCTGCTCGAAGCCGTCAGCAAGCGCCTTCCCGAACAGGACGCCCAGGCTCTGACCGGAGCGCTCTCGAGCATGCAGATCACTTTCGTCAAGGCGAGCTCGCCGGAATAACAGAAATCCCGGCACCGGCCCTTGACTGCCTCATGTTGACGAGTATCCGTTCGACGGGTCTTTCGTGCTATCCTTTTCAGGTCATGACCCCGACACAACGCATCGACAGAGAGCTTCCCCCCAAGCCGGAGTCCGCCTGCAAGCACCTCTACAGGGACTCCGCGAAATACCGCACCGCCCGCGACATCTGGCTCTGCACCAAGGACGAGCGTTTCTCCGAGGTCTCCCGCAAGAAAGCGGGGAAGTGCCTGCTGGGCAAATGGTGCGAGCGCTGATCCTTCCCTAAATACCCTCTCCCCTTTTTTCTGGGGAATTTTCCCCCGCAACGCTCTTTTTACGCAATTTCCTCAATATTTTCAGCAGAATTTCCCAATAGTGTTGCATTTATTTTTAACATGTTGCGGTATGTAACAGAAAGTTTTCGATTTATATGGTATTATCTCGGAGTTTGACGCGGGGGGAAACGGCCTCGCCGTATGGTTTTGTCCCTCAAATCCGCTGGCGCCACATCACCCGGAGACCGGCGTCTCAAGCGGTGGCGCCTTAAAATATTTCATGCGTAACCGTTTAAGGGAGGAACATGTCCAAGAAACGTGCGCTTCTTTTCACCATCGCCCTGATCTTCCTCATGACGATCTTCGCGGTGAGCATGGTGCAGGCGGCAACGGGGGAATCGTCGCCGGCAAACCCCGGCGGTTCGGATTCGGGCCTGGTCTGGTGGGCCTGGCCGATAATCCTGTTCGTCGTCACCTTCGCCCTCGGCATCCTGGCGGTGCTTGGCGGCGTCGGCGGCGCCGTGCTCTACACGCCGATCATCGGCGGCTTCTTCCCCTTCGGCATGGACTTCGTCAGGGGCGCCGGCCTGCTGGTGGCCCTGGCAGGATCGCTCGCCGCCGGGCCGGGTCTGCTCAAGAGGGGCTTTGCCGATCTGCGCCTGGCCATCCCGGTGGCGCTGATCGCCTCGACCGCCGCCATCGGCGGGGCCATGGTCGGGCTCGCCCTCTCCGACGCCATCATCCAGACCTCGATGGGCATTGCCATCCTGGCGATCGTGGTCGTCATGTTTCTGGCCAGGAAGTCTGAGTACCCGGACGTGCAAAAGGCGGACAAGCTCTCGAGCGTCCTCCGGATCAGCGGCATCTATCACGAGCCGACCTCCGGCAAGGACATCGACTGGAAGATCCACCGCACCATCCACGGGCTGGTGCTTTTCGTCGGCATCGGCTTCATGGCCGGCATGTTCGGCCTCGGCGCCGGCTGGGCCAACGTGCCCGTGCTCAACCTGGTCATGGGCGCGCCGCTGAAGATCTCGGTGGCGACCAGCAAGTTCCTGCTGGCAACGACCGACACCTCGGCCGCCTGGATGTACATGAACGCCGGCGACGTCATTCCCATGATCGTGGTGCCCTCGATCGTCGGCATCATGCTGGGCTCGTTGATGGGCGTCAGGATCCTCGAGAAGACGAAGCCGTCGGCCGTGCGTGTCCTCGTGCTGGTGATGCTGAGCTTCGCCGGCCTGCGCGCGCTGCTTAAAGGATTGGGAATCTGGAAATAAAACGACCAGGTCATCCCGGTTCCGTTCAGGCTTAATGCGAAAAGGAGGGAAACCTTGGAAGGCAAAGCAAATACTCCGGTTTCATCGCCGGGCGCCAGCGAGGAGCAGAAAAGATATGCGGCAGTCCTGGGCGCGATGATGAAGATCGGTTTCGTGCTGCTGGTGATTACTTTTATCCTCTATCTCGCCGGCGTGCCCAAACCGCATGTGCCGGTGGGCGATGTATCCCGGCTCTGGGGACTCAAAGGGGAAAAATACCTCGAGGCCATCGGCGTTGAAAAGGGATGGTCCTGGATGGGACGGCTGGGCGAGGGCGACTTTCTCAACTTCGCGCCGATCGCGCTGCTGGCGTCGATCACGGCCCTGTGTTATTTGACCATAATTCCGATTTTTATCAAAAAGAAAGATATGGTTTACGTCGTGCTGGCGTCGTTGGAAATAGTAATCCTGGTGCTGGCCGCATCTGGCGTGATTCCGTCGGGAGGTCACTGATATGACTGACACCTGCCCGATCGATAACCTGGACAAGATCCTGCTGGCCACCGACGGCTCCCGGTACAGTGAGGGCGCTGTCAGGGAAGCGCTCTATCTTGCGGAAAAATGTTCCGGCCATCTGACCGCGATCTCGGTCGTCGAGGCCAACGTCGAGTTCGCCGCCCAAGCGCCTGATTTCGTCGAGAAGCAGGAGAACCAGGCGAGGAAATACCTCGAGGCCATCAAGGCCGAGGCGGACGCTGCCGGGGTTAAAGCCGCCATCGAGACCCATACCGGCGAGAGCGTCTATCAGATCATCGTCGACGAGGCCCGCAAGAACGCCAGCGAGATCATCGTCATGGGCCGGCGCGGCATGACCGGCATCAAGCGCATGGCCATGGGCAGCGTCACCGCCAGGGTCGTCGGCCACCAGCCGTGTGACGTCCTGGTCGTACCCCGCGACTGCCCCACCGAGTTCAGGACGATACTTGCGGCCAATGATGGTTCGCCGCACGGAGAGGCGGCGGCCGGCGACGCCATCAAGATCGCCAGGAAAGTCGGCGGTTCGCTGATCGCGTTTTCCGCGGCGGCTTCAGGGGACAAGGCCCCGGAAGCCCGGGAGAACGTTCGGAAGGTCAAACAGATGGCCGAATCCGAGGGCTTGGCCTGCGAGACCATGACCGCCACCGGCAAACCGTTCGCCCGCATCGTTGAAACCGCCATGGATAAGAACATCGATCTGATCGTAGTCGGTTGTCACGGCAGGGGCAGACTTGGTAAGCTCCTCATGGGCCATGTCACCGAGCGTGTCATCGGACACTCGAAATGCGCGGTCCTGGTGTCATGTAGCCAAAGCCGGAACTGACATAGCGGTCCCGGGCTGATCGATCGCACTGGAGTTGTGAGTGGCACAGAAGATTCTCATAGCGACGGATGGTTCGGAACCGGCGATGGACGCGGCCCGGTATGCTTTCCAGATCGCGGGCAAGACGGGGCTCGGCCTCACCGGCCTGCGCGTGGTCGACCTCGACCGTTATGCTTCCGAGTGGGAAGCCGTGCGCGACACGGTCGCCGTCGAGCTCGAAGAACACGCCCGCCGCATCCTTGGCGAACTTGAGGCGGAAGCAGGCAAGCATGGCCTCAAAGTCGATCCGCAGATCCGCCACGGCGATTCCTCGCGAGAGATTATCCGTTTTGCCCAGGAAGACCCCGACGTCGCCCTGATTGTGCTGGGCGCCACCGGCCGCCGGCGCCTGGGCCGCCAACTCATCGGCAGCACCGCGGAGCGCGTGGTCCGGCAGGTGGGACGGGACCTTCCCTGTCCGGTAGTGGTCGTTCCCAGCGCTTCCGGCACGCCCGGCGCGAGGCTGGATCTGGGATAAGGCCCGGCTGCTCCGGGCCCTGTTCCGGCAGGCTGCTCAATGGAAACCTTCGAATTATACCTGCTGCTGCTGGGACTGCTCCTGGCCATGGGGGCGCTGGTCTCGGGTCTCGCCAACCGCAGCATCCTCTCACTGGCTATCCTCTTCCTCGCCGCCGGCATGGTTCTGGGGAATCAGGGTCTCGGCCTCATCAACGAGAGCGCCTCCTCCGCGTTTGTCCAGCGGGTGACGGAACTGACCCTGCTGGTGATCCTGTTCGTGGACGGCCTCGAGGTCGAGAGGGGAGTGGTCAGACGGGGCTGGCGCGTGCCGCTGCGCTCACTGCTCATCGCCATGCCGCTGACCGCCATCGTCACCGCCGCCGCCGCCCGCTTCATTATCGGTCTGACCTGGCCGCAGTCGCTCTTGCTGGGCGCGCTTTTAAGCCCCACCGACCCGGTGCTGACCTCCTCGGTCGTCACCAACCGCAAGATCCCGGCGGCGATCAGAAACAGCCTCAACCTCGAGTCGGGTTTCAACGACGGCCTGGCGCTGCCGGCAGTGCTCATCTTCGCGCTGGCGCTGCAGATAGGCGGTGTCGGCGGGGCCGGACACGCCTGGTGGCGTTTTCTCACCTTCGATCTGCTCATCGGCGCCGCCGTCGGCATGGCCGGAGCTTTCCTGGCCGTGCGCGTGCTTCGGCTCTTTCGCGGCAGCCTCAGCCTGGTGCCCCATTACCGGGCGCTTTACGCCTTTGCCGTGGCGCTGTCGCTCTACGGCATCTCGATCCTGCTTACCGGCAACGGCTTCATAACCGTCTACGTGGCGGGAATCGTTTTTGCCGGCGCTGCGGAGGGCGACACCGCCGTCTTCTCCCGCTTCAGCCGGGATGTCGGCGAGGTGCTGAAGCTGGCGACTTTCGTGATCTTCGGCAGCCTGCTCACCTTCGATCTGCTGCTCGAAGACGGCGCCCGCGGCATCCTCTTTGCCGTCTTTGTCCTCTTCGTGGCCAGAACCATCGCGCTTCTGCCAGCGCTCGCCGGCACCCGGCTGGACTGGGCACAGAGGCTGTTCATGTCCTGGTTCGGGCCCAAGGGCGTGGCCTGCATCGCCTATTCGCTGCTGGTGCTGTCCATGGATGTGCCGGAAGGGGAACACATATTCCACCTTACCGCGCTGGTGGTTTTCGGTTCGATCATCTTCCACAGCGCCTCGGACACGCCCCTGGCCAACTGGTTCGGCTCGCGGACGAAGTGACTACATGGAAAAGCAGCGGCGCCGGCTGGCGCCGGCGCCGCGTAAGTCCACTTTAGCACGGGTTAACTAGGCATCAACCACCATCACCGAGCAGGGAGCCCCGCTGGTAACCCGGTGCACCAGGTTGCCTTCCATGAAACGGCGCAGAAGTCCTCCCTTTTTCCGGACGCCCATGATGATGAGGTCGCAACCTTCTTCCTCGGCGACCCGGTTGATCGTTTCCGGTAAATCGCCCTGTTCCACTCTTACCCGGGCGGCGTTCTCGCTGCGGAGCGCCCGGTTCCAGACCCGGGCTTGTCCGAGCCTGTCAGATGTTAGCACCCGGCGGATGTTCTTGATGCCGGTGAGGTCGATGTCGCCCTCGTAGGGCGCGACCACCTCGAGCACCGTGACCCAGCAGTTCTCATCCGCGGCCAGGCGCAGGCCCTCCCGGAGAGCCTGCGAGTCCTCGCGCAGCGCTTCCCTGGAGCCGTTTACGGTGACCAGCAGGTTCCTGTGACCGGCCATGGCCTAACGCACCACCAGTACCGGGATGTTGGCATGGGCGATAACGCGTTCGGTGGTGCTGCCGAGGATCGACCGGCTGAGGCCGTGCCAGCCGTGGCTGCCAAGCACGATGAGATCGCAACCCAGGCCCTCGGCCGTTTCCACGATCTTGTCGGCGGGGTTGCCTTCCTCGACCACGGTGTTGGCTGTGATGCCTTCGTCGGCGGCGATCTTCTCACCGCCGAGGACGACCTTCGTGGCCTCTTCGCGGAGCCTGCTCTCAATTGATTCCGTGCGGAAGAAACCGACCATCTCCTCGTAGCGTGGAATCACGTAGAGGATGGTAGTGGAGGTGTCGCCGGAACGCGAATTGGTGATGTTGGTGATGTGGCTCACAGCCTTGCGGCTGAACTCCGAGTCGTCGTACGGCACGAGGATGTGCCGGTATTCGCCGGTGCAGTCCTCGCACTGCTTTTTCACCACCAGCACGTCGCAGGGAGAATCGAGGATGACTCCGGACGTGACGCTGCCCATGATCATCCGGCGGATGCCCCGGCGCCCGTAGGTGCCCATGACGATAAGGTCCGCTCCCCGCTCGCGCGCGACGGCCGGTATTACTTCATGTGGCTCGCCCTGCACGACCAGATATTCGAGATCGACTCCGAGCTGGGGGGAATAATCCTCGACTGCTTTCTCACAGGCTTCCTTGCCGCGGCAGAGCCGTTCCTCGAGCTGGCTCGGCGAGATGCTGAATTCCTCGGAATCGAAGAACACGGCGTGCACGATGGTGACCTTGCTGTCGTGCGCCTTGGCCCACGAAAGTGTCTCCACCAGCGCGGCGCGGCTGTATTTGGAATCATCGAAGCCCAGTATTATGTTTTTGTAAGCGGTCAGTGTGAACCACCGCCCTTGAAGATCATGCCGACGCCGAAGCCGGCGGTCAGCGAGATGCCGATGGCGGCGGTGCCGTATAACGCGGCGTTGTTTTGCGCCATATTGTCCAGCGTCTTGACGATCCCTGTCTCTTCCACCGTCACCGGCGACTCGGCCTTGTCAACGATCTTGTCTTCCTTCACGGCATAGACAGTGACGGCATAATCGCCTGGGGGCGCCTGGTAGGGCCAGTTGAAGACCGTTTCGTAAGTATCGCCTGCCGGATCGGGCTTGATTTCGACATCACCAACCGACTGGGAATACACGGCGCCTGACTCCTTGTACTTGATGAAGTCCGCCAGCAGTTTTTCGCGCTGTTCGGGGCCGGGTGTCGGAGTAATCTCCAGGCTGTCCTCGACGGCGGCGTATCCTATGCCATTGGCCTTGAGCTGCGCGGGATCGAGCAGGTCGGCAACCGGTTTGGTGCTCCTGATGAAGTATAGCGCCGGCACGTTTTTCACGGTGAGTTGCTCCACGTTCATCCAGAGGAAGCCGGCTTCCCTGTCCTTCCTCATCATTTTCTCTTCCGCGTTACCCGAAGCCGCGGTTATTTTCAGAATAAGGTCAACGTTCGGGTCTGACATCCCGCTGACGCTGACGGAACTGCCGTGATAGGTGAGGTTCATCCGGATGTCTTTGTGATTGGCCTCGATCGTCAGCGCCGCAAGGGCGCTTGGCGTCAAGAAGGCCGCTCCCGCCGCCATCAGGGTTAGCAGGGTTATGATTGTGGTCAAACGGTATCTCATCCTCCGTCACCTCCCGCCGGGCCAAGCAGCAGATCCGGCGTCAAGGTGAGGTCGGTTACCATCTTCACGGTGACGGCCAGCACCAGTATCGCCAGCAGGATCTTTAGCTGATCGCCCTTCAGTTTGCGGCCGAAAATCGTCCCGACCTGGGCGCCGAGCGTGGAGCCGGCCAGCAGGAGCAGGGCGAGCAGAAAATCAACAGTATGGTTGGTGTAGGCCTGCAGGAACGTAACCTCGACGCAGTTGAAAAGAATCTGGAAGAGGCTGGTTCCGACGACGACGTGCATCGGCATCCGGAGCATGTAGACCATGACCGGCACCAGCAGGAAGCCGCCGCCCACGCCCATAACCGCCGCCAGTATGCCGACGAAAGTGCCGAAGAACAGCGGTACGAGCACGGAATGGGTGACGCCCGATTTTTTAAACTCGGTCTGGAACGGCATCGATGCCAGCAACCGCGCCATCTTGGAATCGGTCTTGGGCGCGTGGTCTGCCGCCTTGTTCCTTTTTCTTTTGATAGCGGCAAGGCTTTCGGCGAGCATGTAGCTGCCGACGATTCCGAGCATCAGCACGTATGTGAGCTTGATGACGAAGTCGGCGTTGCCCATCGCCTTGAGTATTTTGATGAGCTGCACTCCGCCAAGGCCGCCGCCGAAGCCGCCGGCCAGCAGGATGAGGCCCATCTTGAAGTCGACGTTTCCGAGCCTCCAGTGGGCGAAAGTGCCCGAGGTCGAAGCGGCGACGATCTGGTTGGAATCGGTAGCCGCGGCGACAGTCGGGGGGATGCCCAGCATTATCAGCAGCGGCGTCATCAGGAAGCCGCCGCCGACTCCGAAGAGTCCGGACATGAGGCCGACCGTCAATCCCAGGGCAATCGGGATGAGGATGTTAATGCTAGTGTGTGCTACCGGAAGGTATATATACATTAAGGGTTATTTCCTCCTTTGATCGTGGTTTGCGATTGTTCGTTATGACGGGATGAAGGTGCGGGTTCCGCGCGCCATCGTGATTACGGGGCGCGGTGAGGACTTGACCAGCTTCTTGAGCATAGACCGGCTCTCTGTCACCTCGGGGCTCAGGAGCACCAGGTCGACCTTCTTCTGTCTGAGGAAGTTCATGATCACGGTGACCGTGGCCTCGAGACCGATATGGACAGTCGCCTCGATTCCTTCGCCCTCGCATTTCTGCATGACGTAGTTCTGGATCGCGGCTGCCTCGTTGCTGTCGGTCTCGTGAGAGAGTATCCGTTTGGCAGTCTCGTGCTCGTTGGCCTCGGCGAAAGTAACCGCGCTCATCAGGTCGCTGAGTTTCCTGCCGAAACCGCCCCGGCTCAGGAGGATCACCCGCAGCCTCTCTCCGAGCATGTTGGACAGGTACATGGCATAGGAAATGCCGTCATCCAGATCTTCATCCCTATAGCCCACGTACAGAATTTCCTGCTGCGGCATCTTCTTTCACCTCCTTGTTTTGGTATTACAAACAATAAGGAAGCAAGAAGCGTGCCAAGTTGGAAAGCGCCTGCAAATATAGGTAAAGCGCGGTTTAAGCGATGGGAAATGAGCTAATCCAGCGTCTCAAATATGAACGCTGCTGGGCGGTGAACGCCATAGCGGCGCTATTCCTCTTCTTTTAGCATCCGCCAGAGGCTGGTGCGGGAAATGCCCAGAAGCCGGGCGGCTTCGGTCTTGTTCCCTCCCAGCATCTCGACCACGTCGCGCGCGTATTCGCGGTCGATCTCCTCGAGCGGTTTGACCCTGCCAGGCTCAAGTGTTTCAATCTGGAACAGTTTTAGTGACTGAGGCAGCGATTCGGGCGTGATTGTCGGGCTTTTTTCCAGGATGACGGCGCGCTCGACGATGTTCTCGAGCTCGCGCACGTTGCCGGGATAGCTGTAGTTTCTGAGGATCTGCAGCGCCTCGCGGCTGAAACCCTTGATCCGCTTGCGGTAACCGGGGCTGTGCTTGGCCAGGAAGAAACGGCTCAGAGGCTCGATGTCCTTCTTGCGCTCGCGCAGCGGCGGTATGTAAATCTCCATGACGTTGAGGCGGTAATAGAGATCCTTGCGGAAGGAGCCGCCGGCGATCGCCTTCTCCAGGTTCTGGTTGGTCGCGGCCAGGAACCTGACGTCGACGTGGATGGGCCTGGTGCCGCCGACGCGGTAAAACTCTTTTTCCTCGATCACCTTGAGCAGCTTGGCCTGCAGATTGGGCGACAACTCGGCAATCTCGTCAAGATAAAGGGTGCCGCTGTCGGCGATCTCCATCAGACCCTGCTTCTGCGCCATGGCGCCGGTGAAGGCTCCCTTCTCGTGGCCGAAGAGCTCGCTTGCCAGCAGGTCTTCGGTGAAGGTGGCGCAATTGAGGGAAAGGAAGGGCCGCTCCCGCCGCGGGCTGGAAAAATGGATGACCTTGGCCAGCAGGTTCTTGCCGACGCCGCTCTCTCCGGTGAGCAGGACCGTGGCGTCGGATTCCTGGATGCGCCGGATGATGTCGAGCACCTTTTTCATGCTGGTGCTGACGGCGACGACGGAGATGTCCTCTTCCATGCCCAGGTAGGTCTTCAGGGCCACGTTTTCCCGCTTGAGCGCCTTCTGTTCGCGCAGGCGGTTGACCTTGAGGACGAGTTCATCGAGATCGAACGGCTTGGGCAGGTAATCGTCGGCGCCGTTTTTCATCGCGTCCACGGCCGAGTTGATGCTGCCGAAGCCGGTGATGACGATGACCTCGGTCTCCGGCGAGATGTTCTTGACCTTCGCCAGCAGCTCCAGCCCGTCCATCCGGGGCATCTTGATGTCGGTTATCAGCACATCGAAGCTGTCGTTTTCGATCATGCCCAGCGCGTCGAGGCCGTTACCGGTTCCCTCGACATCGTATTTCTCCTCGCGCAGAGCGCTCAGGAGATGCTTGCGGGTGATGTCCTCATCTTCGGCTACCAGCACTCTGAATGCCATGTCACACGCCCTTCCGGGGCAGATCGATTTCGAAGACGGTTCCCATGTTCTCCTGGCTTACCACGGATATCTCGCCGCCGTGTTTGTTGATAACATTCATCACGATTGCCAGCCCCAGGCCGGTGCCCTTGTCCTTCTTGGTGAAGAAGGGATCGAATACCTTGTCACGGTCTTCCTCGGGGATGCCCTTGCCGGTATCGGATACGTATATTTTCAGGGAATCCTTCCCCGGCTCGATCCTCACCGCCAGCTGCCCCGCTCCGTCCATCGCCGCAATGGCGTTGGTGAACAGGTTGACGAAGACGCGCTCCAGCTGCGCCGGGTCGGCCCTGAGCATTATCCTTTCCTCTTCCGTGTCGAGCGCAAACGTGATCCCGCCCGTATCCATTGTACCGCTAACCAGCCGGTAAGCGTTGTGTGCCAGCGCGTTGAGCTCGACGTCCTGCAGGCGCGGCTCGCGCTCCCGGGCGAACTCCAGCAGGTTGCCGACGATCTCCTTGACGCGTGCCGTCTGCCCGACGATGTCGTCGATTATCTCGCGGATCTCGGCCTCGGATTCCTCTTTTAGATTTTTCTTCAGCGCCTGGGCGGAGAGGTTGATGTTGTTAAGGGGGTTGTTGAGCTCGTGGGCCACGCCCGCGGCGAGCGTGCCGATGGCCGCGAGCTTCTTCGACTGCAGCAACTCGTGGTTCTTCTCCCTCAGCTCGATCTCCCAGGTGTTGAGCTGTGAGTTCATGTTGTTGAACTTCTCCACCAGCGTATCGACTTCATCCTTGTGCGCGGCTTTCTGCCCTTCCTTTGCCGGCGCCCCGCCGGCGTACCTGGCGCCGATCCTGTCGATAGCCACAGTAAGGGTCTTGAGCCGCCTGACGACGCCGGTGCTGATATAGAGCATGGCGCTCAGGCCAATGAGCAGAAACAGCGGGAAGAACACCAGGAGGGCGATCTGCGACTGGCGGATGACATGGTCGGCGTCGTCGCGCGCGATCTTGTCGAGGCCCTCGGAAGCGGTGAGGATGTTCTCGCCGGCCGTCCGCAGGGAATTGATGCTGGTGTCCAGCCGGTTGAGTTTGACCACAAGAGGATCTGTGGGCGGAAGGCCCATGGAATTCTGGAGGAAGCCGGAGACGAACAGCGGCTTATCGCGCGAATACGCCTCCGCCAGCGGCAGGAAGCTCTGGGACGGGCCGAATGACGCTCTGCGGCTCTCAAAATCGGCGGAGATTCCGGTCAGCTGTTTCTCGATCGCTCCGAACTGGGTTCCATAACCGGATACGTAATCTCTTAGATCCTTTATTTTTGCCGGGTCGCCAGAATTTAGATTATTGGTGATTCCCCCGAGCTGGTCGAGGTAGTCGTAAACAGAGCCCGATTCAGCAGCCGCCTGCTCCGGGAACAGGAAGAAATTTTTCTCGTGACGCCGCAGCTCGAGCGATTTGTTGCGGATGGAATCCGTCACCTCGAGGAACTGTATCTCGTTTCTGACCTGGATGAAGTTGACATACTCGAAGGCGGCAAGGATGGTGATGATGAAGGCGCTTATGGAAAAGCCGAATATTATCTTTTTGCGGAGGGACATTCTCCCTGCAGTCTATATCATCAGGAGCGGTACGGGAATCAACCTCGACCGCACGGTGGATTATCCCGAAATGCACGGGAACGGGGGGCCGGAACGGCCCCCCGTTCCCGTCAATCAATAAAACCCAGACCTGCTTATTTCGGTTTCACCACGAACACGGGTGACGGGGACAAGCCGATGACCTTCTGGGCCACCGAACCGAGCACGATCTTGCGCAGGCCCGACTGCCCGCGGCTGCCCACGAACGTGATTCCTGCTCCGTTTTTCGCAGAGAAGCCAGTGATCTCGGCCGCCGGATCGCCGCGCAGCACATGTGTGGTTATCTCAACGCCCTCCTGTCCGGCTCGCTCACGGACATGCTCCAGGACCGTTGACGCCTTTTTCTCCATCTTGTCAACAACCGCGCCGGCGTCGGCGTAGTATTCCGGATGCATGTCGACCACCGATACCGCAGCTAGTCCGGAACCATGTCTGCGCGCGTAAACCAGCGCTCGTTCCAGGGCCGCGTCACCGCTGGCTGAACCGTCGGTGGCCAGCAGGATATCGTTCCAGCCGATGACGCCGCCGCTGGGGACAACGAGGACGTCCTTGGCAGAATGCACAATCACCTTGGCGGTGACGCTGCCCATCAGCATGCGCTCGACACGATGCAGGCCGTGCCGGCCCATCACGATGAGGTTGCAGCTCTCTTTTTCGGCACAGTCCACGATCTGCTGGTAAGCCTCGCCCCTGACTATTTCTATTTCGGCGCGGCTGGAGTCCGCTGCTATTATCGCCGACGCTCTCTGTTTCAGATCGTCGGTAGGCCCCCGAAGAAGGCCCTCGAGATCGCGGACACCAACCATTTCGAGGTCTCCGTCATAGCCGGGAACGACGCCCAGAACCTTGATCCAGCCTTGTTCGAATCCGGCCAGCGTCTGTCTCAGCGCGTTTTCGCTGGACTCGGACCCGTCGAAGGCGACCAGTATCTTACTATAGTCGCCCATCTCTTCACGCGCCTTCGGCGATGGCAGCTTCTTTCTCTTCCACCTTTGCCCTGGCGATGCCCTTGATCATGGCGCTGGCAATGATGAAACCGGCTGCGGCGAGTGCGGCGATGAGAGTCCAGAAGCTGAGGGCATTGAGGATGTCAGCGGTACCCGTATTGATATCGATGGCGCCCAGTTTCGACAGATAGACCGGCACTTTGACGCCCCGGCTGACCGCCACTATCAGCATGACCGAAGCCATGACCAGCTTAATGGTGTGGTCCTTGACGTACGTGGTTCCCAGGGCGCCCAGCTGCACGCCGATGAGGGACGTGGCCAGGATCAGCAGGGTCATCCTGATGTCGATGAGGCCGGCCAGGGCCCATTCGACCGAGCCCCACATACCCATCACGAAAGCAATCAACAGCTCAGTGGCGCTGGCGACCATCGCGGAGGCCCCGACTACATAGATCATGCCAGGAACGCCGATGAAACCGCCGACGGCGATAGTCGCCGCCAGCAGGCCGGTGGCGAACCCGATCGGCACGGTAACCCACGCCGAGAGAACGACGCCGGCTTTCTTGAAGTTCATCATCGGGGGGATTTTTATCTTTTGCATTGCCAGGGCCAGCTTGGGCATGACGTCTGCGTTCACCGTTTTCGAGCCGGTCAGAGCGTCGCGAAGAATGATGGCGCCGACGACGACGAGGATGATGACGAAGACAAAGCTCACATAGAGGTCGGACCCGGTGCTGCCCCAGGTGTCGAGGATCTTTTCCTGGACCCGGATGCCGAGTTCAACGCCGACGATGGAGGAAACACCCATCACCAGGCCCAGCTTGACGTCCACCTGGCCGTACTTGAACCTCTTGTAGGTGCCGACCATGGCTTTCGGGAACTTGTGGCACATGTTGCTGGCCACGGCGACGGCTCCAGGCGCGCCCAGGGCCATCATGCTGGGAGTCAGAACGAAGGCGCCGCCCGAGCCGATAAAACCGCTCAGGAGGCCGCCCACCAGGCCCACGAGCAGGAGCGCAATCAATTTGTCCAGGGTCAGGCCAATGAACATCGTCGAGATTTCCGAAGCCACCTGCTCGCCGTTGACATCGCTCATGGATACGAGCACCCGGTCATTGAGCTGCACGTCTTCGGCCTTGATTGAATCGGCCAGCTTCAGAGTGATCGGCTGATCGGAGTCCACCGGCTGGAAGACCGCGGTGTGCGTAGCCGGATCGACTGATGTGAAATCACCTTTTTTGGCATTGGAAGGCGGAGCGCTTTCAGCAAACGCCGCCGGCGCCAGTGCCATCATCACGAATATTACCGCCAGAATCGATACGATCCATTTTTTCATGTTGCCATCCATCTCCTTAGTAATAATCGTTGTCAGTGTGAAGAGCCTTTTGCGGAAAGGCCCATAATCGACAGCAAGTCACTAGCGAACGTGCCGTGGACAAAAGAGAAATACAGTGCGGTAATTATTGGCAGAGCCGCATAGATGCCGCCTTTGATGAAGTACTCCGTCACCAGGTTCTGGTTGGTCAGCAACATGTAGTAAGAGACCAGCGACAGGATTCCCAGTGCCGTCATTCTCAGGTAAGGCTTTTTCTTTGTTGAGTTTGCCATTTGTCTTCTCCTTGATGTTTGTCAGTCCAGCTTTTCCGAGACCAGGGCCAGCGGGCAGCCCAGCTTGTCCCAGATGCCGGCGAATTTCCGTTCCTCACGCAAGCAGTCGATATCCAGCGCTTCCGTGGACTCGATGACGACGCAGAGAAAGTCGCGCCTGTTCTTGGCGTAGCCGATGACCGCTTTCTTGATGCAGCCGCTCTTCTTCACCAGCGTGTAGTCGAGCGATTCCTGCCCGGCTTCGCGCTCGCAAAGTTCGAGGACGGCATCGGCGACGCGGTTGCCGGACGTGGTGAGCACTTCCAGGCCGGCATCAGTCCGCTTGGCGATGCTGAGCGCGTACTTGAGAGACCGGACGTCGGTTTCCCTGCCCGTGAGCACTAACAGGACCTTCCTTTCGCCCGCGGCCAGCTCGCGGGCGGACTCGAATTCCCCCGCCTCGGCGAAAGAGGCGGCGGAAAACAGCTTCTCCAGCTTTTTGCCGAGATCAGACAAGGCCTCAGGCCTTCGGCGCCAGCCGGCCGCGTCCCAGCCGGGGCGTACCCGGCTTCACTTCTTCGGCCCTGGTCCTGCCGGTGTCCACGCTGACGTCCTCAGCCGCGATCTCCCGGGCGGCCTCGAACTCACCGGCTTCCGCGAAGGCGGCCGCGGAATACCAGTTGTCGATTTTCTGGAACAGTTTCATTTATTAACCTCCTTGGGTTTGGACTTTACTGTTTCAAGAAGCAATAACCGTGCCAAAGCCATCAAAGTCGCTCAGCTTTGGGATTAGAAACGCGAGGATGCCCGCTATTTACGGCAATTTCACGGGGAATCTTGTGGAACCGATCCAGAATCGCGCCAGCAATATTGGGGTAAAAGTGTTGCCAAAAGCAACAATTCTATCGATGCGGCCTGAGGGCGCTCAGTTGTGGTGTTGCATAAAATGGTGTAAGGTTGCATATTGCAATATGTAGTGATATATTGAGGCCGATGAAATTCTACCCGGGCAGCCTCAGGGAAAAAATCATTATCGCCTATCTGGCGGGTGCCGCTCTGGTCTTTGCTTTTGCGGCGCTCAGCTGGAACAACCTCAATACCCAGCAGGCGATAGTCTCCTCGGGCGAGACGGTGTCGAGCCTCTTCGACACGACGCTCGAGATCAGGCGTTTCGAGAAGAACTACTTCCTGTACCGCACCGCCGGCGATTACAACGAGCTGCTGGCCTACATCGATCAGGCCGACGAGCTGCTGGGGATGCCGGAAATCTCCATGTTCACCACGCCCGAGGTGATCAACGGCATCAGGGACAACCTTCAGGCATATCGCGTCCTGCTGACTCAGGACACAGGCAGCTCCGCGGCCGCCGGTGGCTCTACAGGCCCAGGCAGCCCCGCGGCGCCGGGCAGTCCGGCGGGCGGCCCCGCGCTGAAAGCCGCCATTCGGGAAAAAGGCAAGGAGATCGTAACCACCGGCGAGCAGATCAGCACCAGCCGCAACGAGATCATGGCGGACACGCTGCGGTCAGGCAAACGCAACCTTTTGATCGGCATCGGCCTGCTTCTGGCCGCCGTCCTCGCCGGCGGCATCCTCTTCTCCCGCAAGGCAATTCTGCCGCTGTCGCTGTTGGAAAAACACATGGTGCGGATCACCTCAGGTGAATTCTCCCTGATCCCGGTCAAGTTCAGGGACAGGGAATTCGTCTCGCTCAAGGCCGCCTTCAACAAGATGTTGCTCGAACTCAGGGCCCGTCAGGACTACCTGGTAGAGTCTGAGAAGTTCGCCGCCATGGGCACGCTGGTGTTCGGCGTCGCCCACGAGCTCAACAACCCGCTTGCCAACATCTCTGCTTCCTGCCAGATACTTAAGGAAGAGATCGACGACGGAAACATCAAGTACCAGAAAGAACTGCTGGGCCAGATCCAGGCAGAGACCGACCGGGCCAGCGACGTGGTGGACTCACTGCTCAACTACTCCCGCTCCAAGGAAAAACAGGCTTTTGAGCTAAAGGGCGCCGTGGACGAGACCGTGAGGCTGGTCAAGGCCGAGATGCCGGCAAACATCGCTCTGCAGATTGACATTCCCGCGGGGCTGACCATCTACGCCGACCGCCAGAAGATCCAGCAGGTTTTGATAAACCTTGTTAAAAATGCCATCGACGCCATCGAGAGAGAGGGAAAGATCCGCGTGTTCGCGGCAAAACTCGATGACAAAAACCTCGAGATCGTGGTCATCGATAACGGCGCCGGGATGGAGCCCGACAAGGTCGAGAAGATTTTCGATCCCTTCTACACCAGCAAGCAGGAGGGATACGGCCTGGGGCTGTTCATCGTGCACAACATCATCGCCGACCACGGCGGCTCCATCAGCGTCGATAGCTATCCCGGCGGGGGGACAACCTTTACTATCGTGCTTCCCATGAAGGAGTCGTGACAATGGAAAACGCAGGACGCATGTTGATCGTCGAGGATGAAAAAACGGCGCTCAAGAACCTTGAACATGTGATGAAAAAAGAAGGCTACCGGGTCACCGGCACCATGAGCGGGCCCAATGCCCTGCAGCTGCTGGAGAAGAACGAGTACGACATCGTGCTCACGGACCTGAAAATGGAAAAGGTCGACGGCGTCGAGGTCTTGGAGAAGAGCAAGACGCTCTATCCGGACTCAGAAGTCATCATGATCACGGCGTACGCTTCCATCCCCTCGGCAGTGGAGACCATGAAGAAGGGCGCCTACGACTACATCGCCAAGCCCTTCAATCTCGACGATGTCAGGAAGGCAGTCCGCGCCGCGCTCGAGCGGGTGGCGCTGAGGAAGGAAAACACGCAGCTGCGCGAGCAGCTCCAACAGTTCGAGGGCAAGGTCAAGATCGTGACCCAGAACTCGATGATGGAGAAACTTCTGGAGACGGCCCGGCAGATAGCGCCGACGGACTGTAACGTCCTCATTACCGGCGAGTCGGGCACGGGCAAGGAACTCTTCGCCCGCTATCTGCATTTCACCAGCAATCGCAACCAGTCGGGCTTCTTCGCCATCAACTGCGGCGCCCTGACCGAAGACCTGCTTGCCAACGAGCTCTTCGGCCATGAGAAGGGGGCCTTTACCGGGGCCAACTCGCTCAAGAAGGGCATCATCGAGTCGGCGTCCGGCGGCACCCTGTTCCTCGATGAGATCACCGAGATGTCAGGCGCCATGCAGGTAAAGCTGCTGAGGGTGCTTCAGGAGAAGGAGCTCATCCGCGTCGGCGGCACCGATGCGATCGAGGCAGACGTCAGGATTCTGGCGGCATCGAACCGCAATCTCCACGAGGCAACGATGCAGAAACGTTTCCGCCAGGATCTCTACTACCGGCTGAACGTGGTCTCGCTGCATATCCCGCCGCTTTCGGAGAGGCGCGACGACATCCCGCTGCTGTGCCAGCATTTCCTCAAGAAATACTCGGCGCTCATGAACAAGGACGTCAGGGAGATCTCTCCCTCGGTCATAGGCCTTTTGATGAACTATGATTTTCCTGGTAACGTTCGCGAGCTCGAGAACATCGTTGAAAGAGGGGTGGCGCTGGCAAACGAGCATGTGGTCGAGATGGCCCATCTGCCGGACGACCTCAAGGATCTCGACATCAAGACTTTCCGCCGCAAGGAGGGCCGCTACCCCACCCTCGCCGAACAGGAGCTTTCCTACATCCGCTGGGTGCTGCAGGAGACGGGCGGGAACAAGACGCTGACCGCCGGCATTCTGGGCATCGACCGGGTCTCGCTCTGGAGGAAGATCAAGAAGTACGAGATGGAGGAAGTCTGACGGGCATGCGGCGGGGAAGGAACAGCCTGCAGGATTAGCCCGGCTGCAAATGAGGAAGATTAATCCTAAGCGAAAAAGGAGTGACCATGGGCAAGATACTTGTTCCTGTCGACGGCAGCGAGTCGGCAAAAAACGCTGCGGACGCTGCGATCGAAATGGCGGCCCTGATGGGCGACGAGATCGTGGCGCTGCGTGTCATCGATGTGGAGAGTTATACGGGTCAGTGGGAGTTCATGCGCGGGCAGGTCGAGGAGGAGCTTAAACGCGACGCAGCCGAGATCCTCGATGACATCGAGAAACGGGCCGCCGCCAAGCGGATCAAGGTCGAGAAGATCGTGCGCTACGGTGACGCTTCCAACGAGATCATCGCCTACGTCAAGGAGAACAGGGATGTCGTCCGTTCGATCATGATGGGCGCCGCCGGCCGCCGGGGCCTGGCCCGAGCCTTTGTGGGCAGCACCGCCTCGCGTGTGGCCCGCCAGGTCGGCGCCGAGGTGCCCTGTCCCGTGACAATCGTTCCCGCCTAGCTGAAGATCGTTCCCGCCGGGCGGAGCTTGCGCCGCAGAATTTCAGCTGGCGCCGCTAATCCGCGCCGCGGAATTTCATCTAGGACAACTAATCAGCTTCCCGGGATTCCACTTCGGTAGCGTGAGGGCTGAGCTGCCGCTCATCCTTGATCAGCTCCAGAAACGCCTTGACGACTTCCGGGTCCCACTGTTTGCCGGCCTCGCGGCGCAGTGTTCCCAAAACCTGCCGCTGCGACATCGGCGGACGGTACGGCCGCGGCGAGGTCATGGCGTCGTAAGCGTCGGCCACGGCTATGATGCGGGCTTCGATCGGAATCTGGTCGCCGGCCAGGCGATCGGGATAGCCGTCGCCGTCGAACCGCTCCTGGTGATGGCGGATGACGGTCAGGAGCAGATTGGCGGAGCGGAGCGGTTTACAGATCTTCTCACCTATGGCCGGGTGGTCCTGGACGGCGATCAGTTCTGCTTCAGTCAGAGGGCCCGGTTTTTGCAGGATGACCTCACTGATGCCGATCTTGCCGATGTCGTGCAGGATGCCGGCGTTGCGAATGACGTCGATCTGTTCGTCGGAAAGCTTCATGCGCATGGCGATGCTGGCGGCGTACTGGGCGACCCGTTCGGAGTGGCCCCTGGTGTAGGGGTCATTGGCTTCGATCGCCAGCGCCAGCGTGTAGATCACGTCGCGGGCGTTTTCCAGGTCTTCGTTGAGATGCTTGGTGCGAAGCAGCGACTTGACCCTTAGAAGAAGTTCAAGTTTATCAACCGGCTTGGAGAGGAATTCGTCAGCTCCGGCCTCGAAGCCCTTGACCTTGTCGTCGATCTCGCTGAGCGCCGTCAGCATCATCACCGGTATGCGATGGGTGTCGTGGTGGTTTTTGATCTCCTCGCAGACCCGGTAACCATTGAGCCCCGGCATCATCACGTCGAGAATGATGAGATCAGGATGGTCTTCGCTCTCGAGCTTCTGCAGCGCCTCCGTACCGTCGAAGGCCGCGGTCACCTCGTAACCGGCGGCTGCCAGGTAGGCTTCCAGCAGCTGAACGTTCTGCGGACTGTCATCCACTATGAGGATCTTGTCCTGGTGACTATTCCCGTTCATCACGGTGTTTCCACTTTCCCGTTGAGCATTATTCCTCCGCCGTATGAGGGTCTCCGTCCAGGAAACCCGAGATCACTTCCGCAAACTCACGTGTGTTTATCGGTTTGGCGATGTAGCCGCTGCAACCGGCCTCGCGAGCCTTTTCCTCGTCGCCGAGCATGGCATGCGCGGTAAGTGCTACCACACAAATATCTTTTGTCAACTGATTCCGCTTCAGCCAGCGAGTAGCTTCCAGTCCGTCCATCTCCGGCAATTGCAGGTCCATCAGGATCAGGTCCGGCAGTTCTTTTTCCGCCAGCGCTATGGCCGTGGCGCCGCTCTGCGCCTGGACTACCCTGAAGCCATGCGCTTCGAGCAGGTCGCTGACCAGTTCGAGGTTCATGACGTTATCTTCCACGACGAGTATCTTCTTCTCATCCATTTACTACTCGACTGGTTTTGTTTTCAAACTCGAAGTATAGAGCGAGCGGCTCTCGAGACGGCAAAGCAGCTCTTTTTTCTCGATGGGTTTGACGAAATAATCAAACGCACCCAGTTCGATTCCCCGCCGGCTTCGTTCCAGGATGGAGATGATTATCACTGGAATATCCCTCGTCTCCGGGTTCGCCTTGAGCTCCTGGAGCACCTGCCATCCGTCCACTTTGGGCAACAGAATGTCCAGGGTGATGACGTACGGTTTGAGTTCCCTGGCCAGCCTCAGCGCCTGCTCGCTGTCAAAGGCGCGGGCGACCCGGTAGCTGGCTTCTTCCAGCCAGAGCCCGATCAGTTCACTGGTCTGGCGGTCGTCCTCGACCACGAGCACCAGCGGCTGGCCGGCCACCGTCTCCGGCCCGATAACCGGTTCGGGAAGCTTGCCCAGTTGCCAATCTGCGCTGCGCCTCTTGCCGGGTGTTACCGGCAGTGAAAAAGTAAAACGGCTTCCCTTGCCCAGTTCGCTCTCGACCCATATGCGGCCGCCGTGCATCTCAACCAGTTTCTTGCTGAGGGCCAAGCCGACGCCGGTTCCCTCGTGACGGCGCGTGTGCGCGCTTTCGAGTTGCTGGAATTCCGCGAAAATCCTGACCTGGTCTTCCTCGCTGATGCCAATACCGGTGTCCGTGACCGAGATTTCCACCATGTTGCCGGCTGTCCTGGCCTCCATAATGACATGCCCGCCCTCAGGTGTGAACTTGATGGCGTTGCTCACCAGATTATACAGTATCCGCTTTATCTTGGCCGCGTCCGCCTGGATCAACGGCAGCGCATTCTGGGGCGGCACTTCGAGCAGGACGCGCCGCTGGGCGGCGAAGGGATGTCCCAGTTTACGGATGTCTTCCATGACCTGTGGAATGGAAATACCTTCGAGCATCAGCTCGTTGTCTTCCGAGCTGATCTTTGCCAGATCGAGGATATCGTTGATCAGCTGCAACAGGTGGCGTCCGCTGGTCTCGATGTTCAGGAGGTACTTTTCCTCACGGTCACCGATGGAGCTGTTGCCGTCGCCCAGGTCCTTGAGCACTTCCGAGAACCCGATGATGGCATTTAACGGTGTGCGCAGCTCGTGGCTCATCACCGAAAGGAATTCCGATTTCAGGCGGTTGGCCTCCAGCAGGTTCAGGTTGACCCGGCGCAGGTTGTCCTGCGTGTCTTCGAGGCTGTCGGCCATCTTGTTGAAGCTGTCGGCCATGTCACCGACCTCGTCCGAGGAGCTGACCTTGACCCTTTCACTCAGATCGCCTTCGGCGATGTTGTGAATGACGCCGACGACATGGCGCAGCGGCTTCAGAACCGTGGCCCTGAGCGCAAACCACAGCACCAGGAGCAGCGTGACGATACCCGTGACGAAGACGACGGCCATGCGGACGATGTCAGCCTGGATGGCCTGCTGGACATTGGTCATGGACGTGGCCACCAGCACGGCGCCACGCAGGGGCTGACCGTCAGTATGGCACTGCAGGCAAGCGGCCTCGGTCGGCAAGGGCTTGACCTGGACCAGGAAATGCCCGCCGCTCGTGTCCTCATAATATTGCGTCGGCGTGCCGGTGCTCAGTACGGTGTTGACGGCGTCGTTGGCGGAGTGCTGAACCCCGGAATCGCTGAAGACCTCAGTGCCCTTGTTGGAATAAACCTCGATCCTGTTGACTTCGGGGGCGGTCCTGAGTTTGTCGATGGCGCTGGTTGCGACCCGGCCCTTACCTGCCAGCATCGTGTTCTGAATGCTGTCGACAACGCTGGCGCTCAGCTGATCGGTGCTCTCCTCCTTCTGCTTGTGCAGGTCACTGGAATCGCGGCTGACATCGAAGACGGCGAATATGCCGAAACCGATGGTCACGATTCCGATGACCAGGATGAGTATCTTTGCCTCGAGGCTTCTCTGGAGAGGAATATTCAAGCGTCGCCGGTCCCGGTTCATTTGTTGAGCTCGATACCAGCGGCGCCAGGGCCGGCCGTTCCGGGATGTTCCGGAATGGTGAAGGTGAAGCGGCTGCCCTTGCCCGGGTAGCTCTCAACCCAGATCCTGCCGCCGTGCAGTTCCACCAGTTTTTTTGTGAGGGCCAGTCCCAGACCGGTGCCCTCATACTTGCGGGCATACGAGCCTTCGACCTGGAGGAATTCCGAGAAGATGCGCTGCTGGTCCTTTTCGCCGATGCCAATGCCGGTGTCGGCGACGGAGATGGCTACGTCGCCGTCGTGGCGGACCGCCTCGATCGAGACGCGGCCGCCGGCGGGGGTGAACTTGATGGCGTTGCTCAGCAGGTTATAAAGGATCTGCTTGAAACGGGCCGGATCGGCGGTGACCATTTCCACGCCGCCGTCGATATCGACCTGCATGTCGATATCCTTCTTGTTAGCCAGTGGTTCGACCACGCTTTGAACCACGCTCATCGCGTCGGGGAGCGACAGCAGCTCGGGCCGGACTTCGATCGTGCCCGACTCGACCTTCGCCAGGTCGAGGATGTCGTTGATCAGCTGTAGCAGATGCTTGCTCGAGACGACGATGTTGCCCACGTATTTCATCTGCTTGTTGTTGAGTCCGCCGTAAGTCTCATCTTCGAGCAGCTCCGAGAAGCCAATGATGGAATTGAGGGGTGTGCGCAGCTCGTGGCTCATGGTCGCCAGGAACTGCGATTTGAGCCGGTTGGCGGTCTCCAGCTGCTTGTTGGTCAGCTGCAGCTCATGCTCGCGGGACTGGAGATCGCGGTTGACCTGCTCGAGCTCTCCGACCTTGCCCCGCAATTCTTCGCTCTGCACCTTGAGCGATTCGGTCATGCGGTTGACCGACCGGCCCAGTTCGCCCAGTTCGTCCCTGGATTTGATCTGCACCTTGCGGTCGAAATCACCCTTGGCGACGCTTTGCGTGACGCTGGCAAGCCTGTCGACGGGGTTGACCATGAAAATGTTGAGGCTCAGGTAGAGCAAGACCAGCAGGGCGATGATGCCGAGGCCGCCGATCAGCAGGAATTTGATCTGCTGGGAGCGGATCAGGTCGTCGCGGGCATCGAGATACATATATATGCCGATGGTGGCCGCCGGCTTGCTGTCCCCAAGCGTGATGGGAGCGATCGCCTCGATGATCTTGCGGCCGTTCTGGATACTCTCGGCGTGGGTTGCCTGGTCGGTTTCCAGCGGCGCGTAATCCTCGGGATCCGCTACTTCGCCGATCTGGCTGGTGTCGGTGCTGGCGATCCTGATGACCTGGTCGCCGCGGGGAGCGTATACGGAGATCTTCATGATATCCGTGTTCAGCGCGCGCAGTTTCTCGATCTCCCCCTGGAAATGCTCGTAGCTGATCTTCTCGGGGAGATTGATGACGTCGGCGGAAAAGAACTGACCGATGGTCATGGCGCGCTGCTCGAAATCACGGTTGATGGTGTCCGTGAGCGTGCTGATGAAGATATAGATGAGCCCGCCGATGATGGGGACGCACATGGCTGCCAGCAGCAACAGGATCTTGGCCCTGAGGCCGAACCTCTTGTGTACTAAAACCTGATCAGTCTCTGATGAGGCTGCCGTCATGGTTTACCGGAGCTTTTCCTTTGCTTTCGGGCTAGAATATTCCTGTACAAGCGACGCCCTGAGATGAAATCTATTCGGAAGCAGGGGAATTGACCTTGAGTTTCTCTGTTGCGGCGAAAGTGGTAGAATTCCGCTTCTATCAAGGAAGCCGACCTTTAAAGTATATCACAGCAAGCGCCGCTTGCCAGGGGTTACTACCCAGGAAACTCCTGCATGGAGCGGTAGGGCCGGCGGTATGCCTTTGGCGTTTTTGGGCGGATTAGTGGATAATCTAGGCACATCTCCGAGCGGCTCCTTCTAAGGCTGGCGGTTTGTTTTTAGCCCGGCCGGCTAGGAAGGGGCAGCCGACGGCCGCCTCCGGCGGTCACAGGGTTTGCCGGGAAACGGGCAGGCCTCCCGTGTTTGGAAAGGAGACAAGAAATGCCTCGCGATTCCGCGATGGAGGGCTTCTCCATCGCTATCCTCGCCGGCGGCGAGAGCACCCGTATGGGCGCCAACAAGGCGCTGCAGGACCTGGGCGGAAAACCCGTTATTGCCCACGTCATCGATTCCCTGGCGCCCCTGGCGGGCGATATCTATCTCGTCGCCCGCGACGTCGGCGCCTACGAACGCTTCCGTTTGCCGATCTGCGCCGACCAGTACGATGTGCGTTCATCGATGGTGGGGATCTATTCGGCGCTGGCGGCTTCACGCAATCAATACTGCTTCACCGTGGCTTGCGATATGCCCTTTACAGAACCCGGACTGGTGCGGATGCTGGCATCGCTGGCATCCGGCCACGACGCCGCCGTGCCCGTGAGCCGGCGCGGCCGCGAGCCCTTGCACGCTGTTTATTCCCGGCGCTGCCTGGAGCCGATGCGCCGGCAGATCGAGGCCGGCGACCTTTCCGTCAGCCGCCTGCTCGACGGGCTGGACGTCCGATATGTCGAGGCGGACGAGATGGCGCCGCTCTGCCAGCTGGACATGGTCTTCCTCAATGTCAACACCGTGGTCGACCTGGAGGAGGCTTCGCAACTGGCGCCGCGCATCAGCCGCTGGCGCGAGCACGCGCTTTTGAGCGAAACCGGTCCCGGGCGGCCGCCGCTCGTCTGTTTTGTGGGCAACAAGAATTCCGGGAAGACCACCTTCCTGGAGAAGCTGGTGCCGGTGTTGACCTCCCGGGGCATTACGGTGGCATTCATCAAGCACGACGTGCATGGTTTCACGATGGACCGGGATGGCACCGACACCCGGCGCCTGGCGCAGGCGGGCGCCATGCAGACGGTGATCTCCTCTCCGGACAGCGTGGCTTCGGTGCAAAGTGTTGAGACGGAAAAGGAATTGGCTGAGCTGCGCCGGGGCCTGGGAAGCTCCATCGACCTGGCGATCGCCGAGGGCTTCAAGCAATCCGCCGCCGACAGGATCGAAGTCTCGCGCAGCGAATGCTCCCGCCAGCTTGTCTGCGCCGAGGAAGACCTGATAGCGGTGGTTTCCGACCGTCCCGATGCCGCGGCGAGCGTGCCGGTCTTCGGACTCGATGACGCCGTCGCCCTCGCCAACCTTTTGACCATCCGTTACGGACTCGGCGGCGGGCGCGAGAATGGCCCGGCGACGGAAAGCGGCAGCGGGGAGGGCCTCCGCTGATGGGAAGCCGCGTCGATTACCTGCGCATTTCGATCACCGACCGGTGTAATTTCCGGTGCACCTACTGCATGCCCCCGGGAGGGATTCCCTGGAAGCCGCACACTGACATCCTCAGTTTCGAGGAGATCGTGCGTTTCACCCGGGCCGCCGTGGCCGCAGGCATCTCCAGGGTGCGGATCACCGGCGGGGAGCCCCTGGTGCGCCGGCAGTGCGTGTCCCTGGTAAAGCAGCTGGCGGCGGTTCCCGGCATAGAGGACCTGTCGCTGACGACCAACGGCTCCCTGCTGGATGGCTTTGCCCGTGACCTGAAAAGGGCCGGGCTTGGGCGCATCAACGTCAGCATCGCCAGCCTCGATCCCGCGCGTTTTTTCCGGCTGAGCGGCGGCGCCGGCCTCGAGCCGGTTCTGGCGGGACTGGCGAGCGCCCTGGACGCCGGTTTTTCACCGGTAAAGGTAAACGTCGTGGCGCTTGACGGCATCGAGAACGGTCTCGGGGAATTTGTCTCGCTCTCGCGGCGGCGGCCGGTGCATATCCGCTTCATCGAGCATATGCCGATCGGCAGGTTTGACGGGGGCGGCTGGGGGTTCATTCCCAGGGAGCGGCTGCTGGGCGAGCTTCGCGCTTTCGGGGATCTGGCGCCGGCGCCATCGCCTGGCGGCGGCGGTCCGGCCCAGTACTTCCAGTATGCCGGCGCTGCCGGCACGATAGGGTTTATCAGCTCCATGAGCGACCACATCTGCGGCGGTTGCAACCGGATGCGGCTTACGGCTGACGGTTACCTTCGCGGCTGTCTTTTTTCCGGTGATGAATTAAATGTCCGGCCCTTCATCGGCGGGGATCGGCAGCGGCTGACGGCAATCATCCTCGACGCCATCGACGCCAAGAAGTTCAACCGCGGCGGCGCCAGTCCCGGCCCGCGCACGATGTCGCAGATCGGGGGATAACATGGACGGTTTTTCCCATCTCGATGATGAAGGCCGGGCGCGCATGGTTGACGTCGGCGGCAAACCCGACAGCCTGCGGCAGGCCCGCGCCGGGGCCCGCGTCGACATGGCCGCGGGGACGCTGGAGCTGCTCGAGGAGCGGGCGCTGCCCAAGGGTGACGTGCTCTCCGTGGCGAGGGTCGCGGGGATCATGGCCGCCAAGGAAACCTCCAGGCTTATCCCCCTCTGCCATCCCTTGAATCCCACCCACGTGGAGGTGGCCTTCCGCATCGACCGCGAGCGGCCCGGCGTCGAGATCGAATCGACCGCGAGCCTCAGCGGCAAGACTGGCGTGGAGATGGAAGCGCTCACGGCCGCGGCCGTCGCGGCGCTGACGATTTATGACATGTGCAAAGCGGTGGATAAGGGAATGGTCATCGGCGAGATCCGGCTGCGGGAAAAGCGCGGAGGCAAATCGGGATGACCGCGGTGATAGTTTCCATAAATATTTCCCCGGGCAAGGGCCAGCGGAAAAAGCCGGCCGGCCAGGGCCTGCTCGTTGCCGGCCACGGCCTGGACGGTGACGGCCACGCCGGCGAATGGCACCGGCAGGTCAGCCTGCTGGCGTCGGAAAGCATCGACACCATGCGCGAGAAAGGCCTGGACGTCGGCCCCGGCGATTTCGCCGAGAACATCACCACGCTTGGAGTGGATCTTCCCTCGCTTCCGGTGGGAACACGGCTGCGGCTGGGGGCGGCGCTGGTCGAGGTCAGCCAGATCGGCAAGAACTGCCACAGCCGCTGTGAAATCTTTAAGCAGGCGGGGGACTGTGTCATGCCCCGCGACGGCATCTTCGCCAGGGTGATCGAGGGCGGGATGGTCGGGGACGGGGACGCTGTAGAAGTCATGGCTGGCGTGCCCGCGGGAGATGCGAAATGACCGGGGCAATGAAGACTTTCACGGCGGCCGTGGTCACAGTCAGCGACAGCTGTTCCCAGGGAGAGCGGACCGATGAAAGCGGCGCCGTACTGGAGCGGCTGCTTGCCGGGGCGGGAGCCTCACCGGTGGTGCGCCGCCTGGCGCCGGACGAGCGCCGGGAGATCGCTTCCATGCTCGAGGGTCTGTGCCTGGGCCCGGATCGGGTCGATCTGGTCATCACCACGGGCGGCACCGGCCTGTCGCCGCGCGATCTCACCCCGGAGGCGACGCTCGACATTGTCGAGCGGGAGGCGCCCGGCTTTGCCGAGGCGCTGCGGGCGGCTTCGCTCGGCATCACACCGCATGCCATGCTTTCCCGGGGCGTTAGCGGGATCCGGGGCGCCACCCTGATAATCAATTTCCCCGGAAGTCCCAAAGCCTGCCGGGAGGCCTTCGCCGTGGTCGGGCCGGCGCTTGCACACGCCCTGGAAACACTCTCCGGCGTTCGTGGCGAATGCGCCCGGTGACCGGTAATCCTGCCTGCCGGCTGAAGTTGGTATCTGGGCGAGTCAGCCGGTTATTTTACTTGCCTTTGAATAAAATTTTCTATATTGTTTCTGGCACGAGATGTGACTGGCGTTCAGTGGATAACCACTCGGGAGCATCTTCGCGGTTTAAAGTCAGCCGATTGGCCGGACGCCTGGGCCCTCCAAGATAATATTGGATGGCTTGGGTGTTTTTTCATCTCCGGAGCCTTCCACCGGACCTAGCCTTGAGTCAGAAAGGGTAACAATGGCCGATCTTCCCCATCACGAGATAATCGCCGAAAGCGGCCCGCTGGTCAGGTTCTTCATAGACGGCCGCTACCTGCAGGTGAACCCCCGCATGACCATCCTGGAGGCGGCGCAGGCGCACGGCATTGAGATTCCCACGCTCTGCAGCGATTTCCGCATAGCTCCTTCTGGCCGCTGCGGCCTCTGCGTGGTCGAGGTCGTCGGCAACGGCATCGTCAACTCCTGCCAGACGCCCGTGGTCGACGGCATGGAGGTCATCAGCGAGTCGCCCGAGATCGCGGAAGTCCGCCGGCAAAAGCTCAATCAATTTCTGGCTACTCACAACGCCTATTGCGAGCCGCCGTGCCACAACGCCTGCCCGGCGCGCATCGACATTCCCGCATACGTCGGAGCGATCGCCCGTGGTGACGACGCCGAGGCCATCAGGATCGTCAAACGGCGCCTGCCGTTGCCGCGCATCATCGGCCGCATCTGCCCGCGTCCCTGCGAGAGCGCCTGCCGGCGCACCCAGGTCGATACCGAGCCGGTGGCCATATGTCAGCTCAAAAGATTCGCCGGCGATCGGGCCGATGCCGAGGGTGCTCTGGTCGATGAAGAGATGGCGCCGCCAAGCGGCAAGAAGGTGGCCGTGATCGGCGCCGGCCCCAGCGGCCTGTCCGCGGCCTATTATCTTTCGCTGAGCGGCCACCGGGTGACCATTTTCGAAGCCAATTCCAAGGCCGGCGGCATGATGCTGACCGGCATTCCACCCTTCCGGCTGCCGCGCGAGGTCATCGAGGAAGAGGTTGACTCCATCCTCAAGCTGGGCGTCGAGCTGAAACTAAACAGCCGCCTCGGCAGGGATTTCACCCTCGACAAGCTCAGAACTGACGGTTACAAGGCCATCTACCTGGCAATCGGCGCTCAGCGCGGGGCCGTGGGCCGCATCGAAAACGCCGAGGGCGAGGGTGTTTATTCGGCAGTCGATTTTCTGGCGCTAAGCAACAGCGGCGACTGGGAGACGCCGCTTGGCAAGACCCTGGTTATCGGTGGCGGCTTCACCGCCATGGACGCGGCCAGGTCGGCGCTCCGCCTCGGAGCCGGCGAGGTGACCGTTGTCTACCGCCGTTCCCGCGAGGAGATGCCGGCAACCGCCGAGGAGGTCAACGAGGCCGAAAACGAGGGCGCGCTGCTGTCGTTGCTGACCGCTCCCGTTTCCATAGTCAGGGAAAGCGGCCGCATCACCGGCGTTATCTGCCAGAAGATGGAGCTGGGCGAGCCCGACCAGAGCGGCAGGCGCCGGCCGGAACCGGTAGCCGGCTCTGAATTCACCATCGAGGCGGAAACGGTGATCCTGGCCATCGGTCAGCAGGTCGACCGCGAGGGCCTGGAAACCTGCCTGGCGCTGGACAAGTGGGGCACCATCGAGGCCAATCAGCGCACGCTGGCCACAACCGTGGACGGAATCTTTGCCGGCGGCGACTGCGAGACCGGCCCCGCCACCGTCGTCGAGGCCATTGCCGCCGGCCGCCGCGCCGCGGTTGCCATGGATGCCTATGTCACCGGCCAGGACCCCGACGAAGTCTGCCTGTCGCCTGCGGCCGGCCTCAAGCGGCGGCGGCCGAGGATGTTCGATATCGGCGCCAAGCCTCTTTCCGGGCATGAGCGCTTCCACATGCCGGAACTGGCCGTCTCTGACCGCAAAAATTTTAATGAGATCGAGCTTGGTTACCAAGAGGCCGAGGCCAGGGCTGAAGCCGCCCGCTGCCTGCAGTGCACCTGCCATGCTGTCGCCGACTGCGAGCTCAGGCGCCTGTCCATCCGTTACGGCGCCGGCACGACCGAGTTCAGGGGCGAGGGCCATTTCCCGCTCTTTGACGGCTCGCCCATCCTGCAGCTGGACCGCAAGCGCTGCATCCGCTGTCATACCTGCGTCCGCGTCTGCGACGAGTTCGAGATGAACCATGTCTACACGGTGGACGAGGACGAATATCCCGTCCTGCGCGGCGCCACCTATCGGGAATCGGGCTGTACTTCATGCGCCTCCTGCGTCGACGCCTGCCCCACGGGGGCCCTGGTCAACGCGCAGCTCAAGGATACGCGGGAATGGGAGCTGACCAGGGTGACGACGACCTGCCCGCTCTGCGGCACCGGCTGCAACTTCGATCTCAATGTAAAGGATGGGAAGGTCGTCGGCGTCACCACCATCGCCGAAGCTCCGGTCAACCGCCGCACCCTCTGCGTCAAGGGGCGCTACCACACCGACCTCATCAACAGCCCCGACCGGCTGCAGACGCCGCTGATCAAGCGCAACGGCGAGTTCGAGGAGGCGACCTGGGACGAGGCGCTCGATCTGGTGGCTACAAAATTTATGGAAATCAAACAGAGGGACGGCGCCGACGCGCTCGCCACGCTGAGCTCGGCGCGCTGCACCAACGAGGAAAACTGGTTGATGCAGAAGTTCACGAGGGTGGTGATGGGCACCAACAACGTTGATCATTGTGCCCGCACCTGACACGCTCCCACGGTGGCCGGTCTGGCCATCTCCTTCGGAAGCGGCGCCATGACGAATTCCATCAGCGAGGTGGGATTCTATGACGCGCTCTTTATCATAGGCTCCAACACCACCGAGGCGCATCCGATCATCGGCGGCAAGATGAAGCGCGCCGCCCGCCGGGGGGCACGTGTGATAGTCGCCGATCCCAGGCACATAGAGCTGGTCGATTACGCCGAGCTCTGGCTGAGATTGAAACCTGGTACGGACATGGCCCTCATCAACGGACTGATCAACATCATCATCAACGAGGGCTGGGCGGATCAAGGTTTTATCGAGGAACGTTGCGAGGGCTACGACGCCATGTGGAAGGTCGTCAAGGAATACACGCCCGCGGTCGTCAGCGAGATTACGGGGATTCCCGAAGACAAGCTCTTCGCCGCCGCCGATATCTACGCCCATACTCCCAGGGCCGGCATCTTCTACACCCTGGGTATTACCGAGCACACTACCGGCACCGCCAATGTCATGAACCTGGCCAACCTTGCCATGGTGACCGGCCATGTCGGTGTCGAGCACGCCGGGGTCAATCCCTTGAGGGGTCAGAACAATGTCCAGGGAGCCTGCGACATGGGCGCCCTGCCTAACCTGCTTCCCGGCTACATGAACGTCAACGCGCAGGAAAACGTGGCCCGTTTCGAAAAAGCATGGGGCGTCGAGCTGCGCGATCAGTCGGGGTTGCGAATCCCGGAGATGTTCGACTCGGTCCTCGACGGCGGCCTCAAGGCGATGTACATCATGGGTGAAGACCCGATCCTCACCGATCCCGACACCAACCATTCGCGCAATGCCATCGGCGCACTCGAGTTCCTGGTGGTCCAGGACATATTCATGACCGAGACGGCCAAATACGCCGACGTGGTCCTGCCCGCGGCCCTGTATGCGGAGAAGGACGGCACCTTCACCAACACCGAGCGCCGCGTGCAGCGGGTGCGCAAGGCCGTCGAGCCCCCCGGGGAGTGCCGCGCCGACTGGGAGATCATCTGCGATCTCTCCACGCGCATGGGGTACGAGATGAAATATGGATCGCCCGAGGAGATCTTCGAGGAGATCCGTCCGCTGATTTCCGCCTACGCCGGCATCACCTATGACCGTCTGGAAGCAGTCGGGCTGCAGTGGCCCTGCCCCGACATCTCGCATCCGGGCACGCCCTACCTGCACGAGAACTGCTTCCCCAGGGGGAAGGGATTGCTGCAGGGGCTCAAGCACGAGGCGCCGGCGGAGCTGACGAACGATGAGTACCCTATCCTGCTGACCACAGGACGCATGCTTTACCATTACAATGTGTCAACCAGGCAATCGGGGGTCCTCGAATCGCTGAGGCCCTATGAGCTGGCGGAGATCAATCCCGAGGACGCGGCCGCCATCGGTGTTTCCGAGGAAGAAGAGATCAGGATCAGCTCGCGCCGGGGCTCCGTCGTCAGCCGGGTGACCGTCACCGACAAGGTGCCGCCGGGGATCCTGTTCATGACCTTCCATTATTGGGAGTCTGCCGTCAACGAGCTGACCAACTCGGCCTACGATCCCATCTCCAAGACCGCGGAATACAAGGTCTGCGCCGTGAAGATCGAAAAGGCCCGAGCGCCGGCGAAGAAACAGATGTGATTGAAGATGACGGACAAGAAGAACGGCAATCTGCAGGTCCGCTCCAAAGTGTGGCTTGAG
>JAJZQT010000012.1:0-2402 GCA_021803005.1 Actinomycetes bacterium | reverse complement strand
ATGAATTAGGCAAGAATTTTGAAAGTCAGCACCCCGGGGTGAAGGTCGAATTCAACTTTGGATCTTCCGGAGATCTGCAAAAGCAGATCGTCGCCGGGGCTCCCGTGGATGTCTTCGCCGCCGCCTCAACCAAGGAGACGGACGATCTCGATCAGAAAGGCATGGTCATCAAGGATACCCTGGTCAAGCCGGTGGGCAACGATCTCGTGCTGGTAGCTCCGCCAGCCGCGAGCACCCGGATCCGCTCCATCAACGACCTAAGCCAGGACCAGGTCAGCAAGATAGCCATAGGCAATCCAGCGACCGTACCCGCTGGCAAGTATGCCCAGGACACCCTGACATACCTCAATCTGTGGGACAGATTCCAGCCAAAGCTTGTCTTTGGTGAAAACGTGCGCCAGGTGCTCGATTATGTCGCCCGGGGCGAGGTGGACGCGGGGTTTGTCTACGCGACGGACGCCAAGACAAGGGCCAACGACGTCAAGACGGTATTGACTGCGCCGGCCGAAAGCCATGAGCCGATCGTCTATCCAATGGCAGTGATCGCAGGGTCCAAACAGGAACAACTGGCCCGGCAGTTCCTCGATTTTGCAGGCTCCAGCGAGAGCCGGCCCGTCTTTGAAAAGTACGGCTTCAAGAATGATAGCTTCACCGATGGATAGCTCCGCACTCTTCTCGTTACGACTCTCCTTGCAGGTGGCAGTATCCGCGACCTGCCTGGTGGTTCCCATCGGGATATTCTTCGCCTACATTCTGGCTGAGAAGAACTTCAGGGGAAAGAACCTTCTGGATATTGCCCTTACCCTGCCGCTGGTTTTGCCGCCGACAGTCACCGGCTATTATCTGGTTATTCTGTTCGGGCGCAATGGACCCATCGGTGGTCCGATATATAACCTCACCGGATGGACGATCATGTTTACCTGGCAGGCGGCGGTGCTGGCATCGTTCGTGGTGGCGTTGCCCCTGATGATGAAAACCGCGCGCGCGTCGTTTGAATCGGTCGAGCACCAGCTCATCGATGTCTCCTACACCCTGGGTCACTCGGAAGTAGCCACGCTGTTCAAAGTCATACTGCCCCTGGCGCGCAAAGGCCTGATTGCCGGCGCATCCCTTGCCTTTGCCCGGGCGATCGGGGAGTTCGGCGCCACCCTGATGCTGGCGGGGAACATCTCCGGCAAAACCGACACCGCGCCCCTGGCCATTTATACGAATGCCAGGAGCGGCGACTGGTCCGCGGCCAACGGCATGGTCTTGCTTCTGACGCTTGTTTCCGGGGCTATTCTTTATACCGCCATCAAATTCAAGGGGCGGGTAAGCCTGTGAGCGTCAGTCTGAGACTGGTGAAAGAAGTGCCAGGATTCACACTCGATGTGCGTTGGAAGATCGGCGACGAGCTCGTGACCCTGTTCGGATTTTCCGGATCGGGAAAGACCATGACCCTCCAGATGCTGGCCGGCCTGATGAGGCCGGATGAAGGCTACATACATGTAAACGGCAGGCAGTTTTTTGACAGCGCTTCCGGACTCGATGTCAAACCGAAGGAACGCCGGACGGGTTACGTGGTTCAGAACTCAGCTCTTTTTCCTCACATGACCGTGAAAGAAAACATCGCTTATGGTTTAACTGGCGGGGATGCTTCGGCACGGGCGGCAAGGGTCAGCGAGATGACCGGTATTTTCCGGCTCGACGGCCTTGAGAAAGCTCTTCCCCGCGAGATTTCCGGAGGACAGAAGCAGAGAGTGGCACTGGCGCGCGCCTTGATCGGAAGGCCTGAGCTTTTGATGCTGGATGAACCATTTTCGGCGCTGGACCGGCCGATTCGCGCAAGGATGCAGGATATAATCAATGAGATCCGGTCGGAGTTTTCCATCCCGGTTGTCCTGGTTACTCACGATTTTTCCGAAGTAGAAAAATTGGCGGATAAGGTCATCGTTTACTGGGCCGGGGAAGTGGTCCAGGAAGGTTCCCCCGCGGAAATCCAAAAAAATCCGGCGGATGGCCGGGTAAGCGAATTACTGGGAATCGGATAAAATAGCAGGGCCTGAACTGATTACATCGAGAGCCAGGAAATAATTTTGAACAAGGAGGTGCGCAATGTGTGAACCGGATCAGATAACCGTTCCCGTCGGCGAGGCCGTCGGCATGACGCTCGGGCATGACATCACCGAGATCAACGCCCGCAGCCATCATAAAGGCAGCGCCTTTCGCCGCGGGCACGTCATCACCGAGGCCGACATCCCCAAGCTGCTCGACCTGGGCAAGGAGAACATCTACGTCCTGGACATCTCCGAGGACCAGCTGCACGAGGACGACGCCGTGCTGCTGATGGCCAAGGCGCTGGCCGGTGAGAACGCCGAGTATATGCCGGAGCCGCGCGAGGGCAGGATCAACATTCTGGCCGG
>JAJZQT010000086.1 GCA_021803005.1 Actinomycetes bacterium | reverse complement strand
TGGTGGAGGATAGGGGATTCGAACCCCTGACCTTTTGGCTGCCAGCCAAACGCTCTCCCAGCTGAGCTAATCCCCCACGTAAGAGGAGAAAGCCAGGGCTTGGGCCCCGGCCGGGCGGGAACCGCTGAGTGCGTTTCCAGCCTTAAAGATTATAGAAGCGCCGCCCTGCCGGCGCAAGCTTGCGCTCACACGCGCCCAGCTCATTGAATGCCTACTCCCCCTCCCCCATGACCACATCGTTCTCACGCAGCGACTTGGCGATCTCCCGGCGCAGCACTCGGGCCACCTCGGGGTCGCGGAACGGCGCGGTTCGGGCAACGACACGCAGAGTGACTTTCTTGCCGCTGATCTCTTCTACTCCGAGCACATACGGGCCCTCGCTGATGAACGCCCGTACTTCCGGAGCCGAGGCCGTCCGCTGGGCGGCTTCAGCCAAGAGCGCCTCTACTTTTTCCAGGTCCTCGCGGTAGTCCACGCCAACGTCAATATTGACCTTTGACCAGCCCTTGGTGAGGTTGGAGACGATCCGCATCTCGCCGTTGGGGATGATGTGCAGGATGCCCTCGCCGTCGCGCAGCAGCGTCGTCCTCAACTTGATGGCCTCGACCCTGCCCTGGACCCCCAGGCCCGTGCCGGCCCTGATGACATCACCTACATAGAACTGGCCTTCCAGCAGAACGAAGAAGCCACCGATGATGTCCTTCACCAGCGTCTGGGCGCCGAAGCCCAGGGCGATGCCGGCGATGCCGGCGCCGGCGATGAGCGGTCCGATGTCGTAGCCGAGTTCCCTCAGGACCATCAGCGAAACGATTGCAACCATGACGCCGATGATGAGACCGCGGGTGATGCCCGCCAGCGTGCGCGCGCGCATTTCCTGCTCGCGGCTGACCAGGTCCGAATCGCTCACCTTGCGGCCGGCGACACGAATCAACCGGCGGGAGATGGAACGGGTCACAAAATAGATGATCACCGCGCCCAGGATAATGGCGACGATGCGGATGCCGCTGGTCGAGCCCCACTCATAGAGCCTGTCGGCCCAGCTCTGCAAGATTCGCCCTCCTAAAATCGGTGAGCGGCGCCGGAACGGCGCCCTGCCTGCGAAGTTTTCCTTACCGCACGATCCGGTAAACGATCGTCTCGGAATCGGACCCCGGCGCGCCGTCATGATAGACGGGCTGCAAGGAGGGACCGGCTGTCGCCGGATCCATAAGATCTGTCAGCTCCGGCCTCAACCGGTCGACTATCTGGCGCTGGACTACGAGGTAATCGGCATTATTTCGCCGCCCGTAGTCGATAACCTGGTCCACGGTAGCGTAGGGTAGCACAACCAGAGTCCCACCGGAATACCAGGAGGTCGAAGCCTCGCGGCTCATGATCCTGGCCCCGCCATCGCCATTGGCCGCCAGCCACTCCCCGGCGCGCCTGAATTCCAGCGGATAGTCTGTATGAAATACTGTCCACATCGAAAGCGCAGCCAGCGGCGCCAGCACCAATGCCGCCAGTCCCCGCCTGATCCAGTTCCTGCCATTCTTGCCGATCTCGCTGATGCCGGCGACGCCCTTGATGGTTTCCACGCTCCAGTCTTCCATGTAGACCCAGCCACGGGCCACAAACAGCATGCCTATGCCTACATAGGGCAGCACGAAGCGCGTGTCGCTCCAGGCGACAGGAATTATCAGCAGCGGCGCCGTCACCAGGGCGAAGTACCCGTACTTGAGAGCTTCCCTGCGGGTCCAGACCAGCTTGAACAGCCCCAGCCCCACCAGGGGCAGCAGCCAGACCGGCACGATGCCGTTGACGTTCCGGAAATAAAAGTTGTAGTCGTTGCGCGCGGCTGCCTTGATGAAAGCAACCGGTTTCTGGACCAGGGTCACGATGAGCCCCGGTCCCTGTTGCAGCGACGTCTGGTTGAGATTGCCGTCGGGGCCGATGGCCATTTCGACCCGGTCGCGCTCCACGGATCCTGGAGCCAGGTCATTCACAGCGGCATAGATCTGGTCGTTGGGACGGTCGTTAATCGTGAAACCTGAGTTTTCATAAGTCATGTATATGACATTGGGAATCGCAAATACCATGAACAGGAGCAGGAAATGCACCGCCGCCTTGTTGGCGTAGTTGGCAAGCTCCTGCCGCAAGCCAACTATCACCAGCAGCGTAAACAGAACCACCAGATAATAGAGCGCCGACGGGCCATCGAGATAGGCAAGCCCCAGGCTGATTCCCGAGAGCATGCCGCAGAGGCAACGCTTGGTGAACTGCATCCGGTAACCAAAAAACATCGCGCTCATCAACCAGAAGGCAAAGACGCTCGAGCCGTCCACAAGACTGCTTTTGTCCACCAGGATCGGCAGCACCGCCACCAGCGCCGCCGCCGCGGTGGCCACCCGCCGGTTCCACATGACCTTGCCGAACAAGTAGGTCGGCAGGATGATCAACGAGCCGAACAGCACTGAGACCGCGTAGCCGGCGGAGACATAATTGTGGCTGAAGACCGAGAAGGCCGCGGTCATGAAGGGATAGAGGAAGGAAAAGTGAGTGGCGGTGGTACCGGTGATGTCCAGGGAGCTGTGGCCCGCGAGCAGGTTCTGGGCCATGCGCGCGTAGGTGGTCTCGTCGAACTGGATCATCCCGCGCGAAAAAGCGGCGACGGTTCTAAGGGAAAGCGCGAGAAAAAAGATGACGATCAGCCAGAAGATCTCGGGATTGATCTTCTCGAGGCCCTTCGGCCCGGAATCGGCCACATTGCGTACGGGTTCCCCAGCGGCACCGGAATTGCTGTCTGGCATAACTGGTCTCCTCCAAGTCAGCGCCCACGACTGTCCTCACCACACCCAGAGATTCCATAATATCGCAATTGCCGGGCAAAAAGCTTCCGGTAGACCGGGACTAGCTGATTTTACAACGATTGCGCCTCATTTCTCGTCTCCAGGTCACGATCAGCTCACCAATCGTGAAGGCGACGAGCAGAGCCCCAAAAACAATAACTGTAAAAGCCTCAACTGTTTGCTGTGGTGTCATCCAGACTCCTTGTTGCCAATTGATTCAATTGACGCCACGAACTACTCGAAACCGAGATACGCCAGAGACGCCAGGAAGATCGCGAAAAAGACGCCCAGCGCGACGATCGTGTGCAGAACCAGCCTGCCGTAATGCCAGGCCGTGATGCGCTTGTAGAAAAACGGGAACAGCATCAGGATCGGTGGGAAGATGAGAAACGTGATTATGATGCCGACCGTCTTGGGCACATATTTGAGAATCTGGTAGACGCTGAGGAAATACCACTCCGGCTTGATGCCCGCCGGGGTCTTGAGAGCGTCGGCCGGAGATCCCATCGGCGCCGGAATCAAGGTCGCCAGAAACAGGACACCGGCGACGACCAGCGCCATGACGGAAGCTTCCTTGACGAAATGGTCAGGGAAAAACGGTACGCCCGAATGCTCTTCGTCGTGGCTATCTGTTTCGCAACTGTCGTTGGGACTCATCTAAGCACCTCGCTCCTAAAGCGGGTCGGCGATACCCTGTTTGCGGACCATGAGGAAATGGGCCACGAGCAGCGCCGAGATAGTTACCGGCAGAATGACTACATGGATTGTGTAGAACCGGGTCAGGGTAGCGTCGCCGATCTTCTCGCCGCCCAGCAGGAACGCCTGGACATACTGGCCGGCAAACGGTATGGCGCCGGAGATCTCGGTTCCAACCTTGGTGGCCCAGTATGAAAGCTGGTTCATCGGCAGCAGGTAGCCGGAGAATCCAAAGGTTATGGTTATGAAGAAAAGAATCACTCCCGTCAGCCAGTTGAGCTCGCGCGGCGGCCTGTAGGCGCCGTGGAAGAACACCCTGAGCATGTGAAAAACGACCATGATGATCATGATGTTGGCCGTCCAGGCATGCAGGCTGCGGATGAGCACGCCGAAGGGTATGTCATCCATGATATGAAGGATGCTGGTGTAAGCCGCGTCCATCGTCGGCTGATAGTAGAACGCTAGCAGGATGCCGGTCACCGCCTGGATCAGGAAACAGAGGAAAGTAATGCCGCCAAAGCAGTACAGCCAGTTAACGTGGTCGGGCACGGGATGGTTTATGAACTCGCGCGTCGCCCGCCTCACGTCAAAGCGCTCGTCCAGGAAATCGATCGGGGTCCTCATGTTGCTATTCCCTCCACAATGATAGCAGTACCTTGAATAGTCAGATTGTACTTGGTTAGCGGTTTCGGCGGCGGACCCGAGATGTTCTTGCCGGTCTCGTCGAACTTGCCGGCGTGGCAGGGACAGTGGAAATCCTTGTTTTTTGGCTCCCATTTGACAATACAGCCGAGATGCGTGCAAACCAGTGAAAAAGCCGCGTAGCCGCCGTCTGAGGTCGGGATGACCATTGACGGGGTGTCCATGTAATCAAACTTGAATCCATCGGCAGTAACCTGCGCGGTCGTGGCGACCTGCTGCCTGGCGAACACCTGGCCCTTCAGCACCGGATAGGCGTATCTTGCGAGCGGCGCCGCAAAAGCGCCGAGTCCGACGGCAGTGGCGCCGGCGAATACTACGCTCAGGAAACGGCGGCGGGTGATTACTCCCACTCCTTCTTTCGGCTGGGGCGCCGCGGCGTGGCTGCTCTTATCCTCAATCATGTTTGGACAGTCTCCTCCGTCTCGGCTTGAGCACACCCTGGTGGAACAGGAATATCAACAGGCTGGAACTTGCCATCATATAAGCGATCCAGAGCGGCATCGGACCGACATCGCGGCTACCTGAAGTTGTATCGAGAACGTTGCTGATGACCTGCCAGAAGGCATAGACATCCGTGACGAACACTGCCACACCGAGGATGGCCGCGATCCAGCCCTCGAAGATGAAGCGCTTGGCCTTGGGCCACGGCACCAGGGTCAGCATGAACACGCCGATGACAAGTCCGAACATGCTCAGCGGAGCGACACTGTCACGCTGCGCCTGGGCTGTCGGCGTAAAGATCGGCTCGGTGGCGAAATGGCAGCTTTTGCAGTTGGGCGCAATGGTCGGGTCCTTGTGACAGGCCAAACAGGTCTGCTTGTCGATCTTGTCGTAGTTGACACCGTCAATGACACCAGGACCGTTGGCCAGCTTCCAGTGATTATTGCGCCAGATGGCGGTATCGATCTTGGGTACGCCGGGATGCTCCCGTCCCGAGAGCGTGATCGGGCCGAAAATGATCGGCGCCGTGTCGCCAGTATGGCAGGTCTCGCAAAACTCCGGCTTTGCCGCCGCCTGAGCCTTGTCCTGCATCAGCTCGGCGCCATGCACAACTCCCGAATGGCAGTCTGCGCAATTCAGCTGGACTGTATTGACGTGGAAATCATGCGGAAAATATATGGTGGTCTTGTCCGGGCTGTATTGATCCGTTACGGCGATCTTGGGATAACTGGGATCGGTGGGATCGGTGACGTCGGTTGCCTTTTCGTATCCCGGCTTGCGGTCTGCAAGCTTGCCGTGGCATTGCAGGCAGGAAGAATTGGTGAGCAGGTCGGCTGAGGGCGGCGGAGTATCGTAGGAATGAGTCCCGTATTCGGTAAGCTTCATCAGGGAATAGATCTTGCCGCGGGCGTATCCAAGGACGCCGGGCTCGAAGTGGCAATCGACACATTTAACGTTCTTGTCACCCAGCGGCCCGTCCGGATTTCCCATGAGCGATGTTTTCCAGGCAGCGACGTAAGGCTGGATAATATGGCAGCTATTACAGAAATCGGGGCTGTTGGTGTAACGAACTCCCCAGACAGTGACTCCAGCGATGACGATGAACAGCACCACCAGAACCGTGGCCAGAATTGACCTTCCGCGCATGCTTTCTCCCGCTCAGTTATCAGTAGAAGATGTTACCGGTGCCGCCCCCGGGACCAACGCGAAAAAAATAATACACCCCGGTGTATACGCTGTCAATATGATTAGTTTAATTATTTTTGACAAGTATTCACGAATAGCATAAAATCAGTTCGACCAACGGCAGCCATAAAGAGTCCGGTCATGTACTCCGATGTTTAGGTACATTCATTTCACAGGTTTGGGCGCAGTGATGCAGAATACGATATTTATGCACTCATTATACTGTTTCAAAACCTGAAAACCTGCTTGCATCGGCGTGATGATCGTAGCTATTATTGCGATCGGAGATCGGGGCCCCGGAACCGGAACGATCGGCCCATTTTTTATGAGTATATTGTTATGAGTACAAAGTATAGTCCGGTGGTATACTAGATTTACTAACCACTATTTGCTCTGGGAGGTGAATAACAGTGCCAGTTGAAGCCATCATATTTCTCTTTTTCATCCTGGTGCTGGCCCCGGTAGTGGCGGTGCTCGCGTACTGCGGTATCAGAGGAACCTGCGGTCAGAGCGACGAGGA
>JAJZQT010000085.1:3030-6455 GCA_021803005.1 Actinomycetes bacterium | reverse complement strand
GGACTTCCAAACAAGGTGCTGGCGGCTGAGTATATAACAGCGCTGCCGGCCGAAAGCACTCTTGCGGCCGAGGTTGACGAGGTTCGCAAAAGGTTTAATCGGCGCTGAGGCGCGTTTTATATATTCAGCCGGATATTTATTTGCGCCTGATGTCGCAAACCAGTAGTTTTCATAATAGTTTGCGACATTGTATGCAAAAATAGATTTTGAATCTTCCCCCTGCAGGGTTCGCCCTTGCAGCGCCCATGGGCCACGGTCTATGGGCTTTTTTTGTCCCCTTGTTGCAGTGTGTGACAATTCGTAGTTAGATTCTACTGAATTGAACGCTGACTACTCAGAAGACGCCCTGGTCGAACAACCCGCTATCGCTCTGTTTTCCGAGCTGGGCTGGGAGACCGCCGGCTGCTTCTATGAAATCCTTGGTACCAGCGGCGATGGTGCCACCCCCGAACGGCCCTGGCTTGGCCGCGAGACAACTTCCGAGGTCGTGCTTGTTCCCCGACTGCGCCAGGCGCTCGAAAAAATGAATCCCGATCTTCCTGCTGAAGCCATCAGCGACGCCATCGAGCAACTGACCCGCGACCGCAGCGCCATGAGCCCGGCTGTCGCGAATCGCGAAATCTACAAGCTTCTGAAAGACGGCGTCAAGGTGGCGACAGGTGATCGCGCCGGCATCGGCGAGGAGCAGGTCGAGACCGCGCGCGTCATCGATTGGGACAATCCCGAAAACAACAACTTCCTGCTGACCTCGCAGTTCTGGATTTCCGGCGAGATGTACAAACGGCGCATGGACCTGGCCGGTTTTATCAACGGTCTGCCGCTGCTTTTCATCGAACTAAAAGCCTCACACAAGCGCCTGAAAAATGCCTACCGCGACAACTTGCGTGATTACAAAAACGCCATTCCCCAACTTTTCTGGTACAACGCCCTCGTCATTCTCTCCAACGGCAGCAAGAGCCGCATCGGCAGTATGACTTCAGAGTGGGGCCACTTCAACGAGTGGAAAAAAATCAACAGCGAGGGCGAGGCAGGTGTTGTTTCGCTTGATACTTTGATCCGGGGAGTCTGCGATAAGGGCCGCTTTCTCGATCTGGTCGAGAATTTTACGGTCTTCAGCGATATCCGCGGCGGTCTTATCAAGATGATCGCCAAGAATCATCAGTACCTAGGCGTGAACAATGCCATAGAGGCGATGGGTGACGCGCGGGACAGGCAAGGCCGGCTCGGCGTATTCTGGCATACGCAGGGGAGCGGCAAGAGTCTCTCCATGGTGTTCTTATCTCAGAAGGTGCTCAGGAAACTGCCCGGCAATTACACTTTCCTCATTGTCACCGACCGCGCCGACCTCGACGACCAGATCTACAAATATTTCGCTTCGGCCGGTTCCGTGACCGAAGGCGAAATCCAGGCGGTGAGCGGTGACCACTTAAAGCAGCTGCTCCGTGAAGACCACCGCTTCATTTTCACGCTCATCCAGAAGTTCCGCACCGACAAGGGCGCTACCTACCCCATGCTTTCCGAGCGTGACGACATCATCGTCATCACCGATGAGGCCCACCGCAGCCAGTACGATACCTTCGCCCTCAATATGCGAAACGCGTTGCCCAATGCTTCTTTCATCGGGTTTACGGGAACGCCGCTCATGGCCGGTGAAGAGAAGACCCGCGAAGTCTTCGGCGATTACGTGAGCGTGTACAACTTCAAGCAGTCAATGGACGACGGCGCCACCGTGCCGCTCTATTACGAAAACCGCATTCCCGAGTTGCAGCTCACCAATGATGAGTTGAACGAGGATATGGAGCGTTTACTTGAAGACGCCGAGCTCAGCGATGACCAGGAAAAGAAACTGGAGCGCGAGTTCGCGCGCGAGTATCATCTGATCACCCGCGACGACCGGCTGGAGAAAGTCGCCGAGGACATCGTCGGTCATTTCATGGGCCGTGGCTTCGCCGGCAAGGCGATGGTCGTCGCCATCGACAAGGCGACTGCCGTCCGCATGTACGACAAGGTGCGGAAGTATTGGCGGGAATATCTGGAGAAGTTGAAGTTCGCACTTGCTGAGCATGACTTCGCCGGCAGGGAAGCCGAGCGCGAAGACCTGACGGCCCGAATCAAATACATGGAAGAGACCGATATGGCCGTGGTCGTCTCCCAGGCGCAGAATGAGATCGAGGATTTCCGGCAGATGGGTCTGGATATCGCGCCGCACCGCCGCCGGATGACCACCGAAGACCTGGACACGAAATTCAAAGACCCCGGCGATCCCTTCCGCATTGTTTTCGTCTGCGCCATGTGGATGACCGGTTTCGATGTGCCCAGCTGCTCCACCATCTATCTCGACAAGCCCATGCGCAATCACACTCTTATGCAGACCATCGCCCGGGCCAACCGCGTCTTCGGCGAAAAGGTCAACGGACTGATCGTCGATTACGTGGGCATCTTCCGCAGCCTGCAACGTGCCCTTGCTATTTATGGGACAGCAGCGGGTGGCGCTTTAGGCGAAGGCGACTGGCCGGTTCAGGACAAGTCGGCGCTGGTCGCGGAGTTGAAGAGGGCGATCGAAGAGACTGAGGCATATTGCGCGGAGTTGCAAATAGACACGAAAGCGCTTGTCGCCGCTGACGGTTTTGATTTCATCAGGCTGCGGGACGACGCGGCGGACATCATAGTCGCCAAAGAAGAAACTAAAAAGCGTTTCCTGTCGCTGGCTGACAATGTTAACCGCCTGTTCCGGGCGATACTGCCGGACAAGGCAGACAACGAGTTCGGCCCTGCTCGCGCACTCTTTTCAGTGATCGCCGACAAAATCCGCTCCGATGCTCCCGAGGTGGATGTCTCTGAAGTGGTTGAGTCCGTGGATCGTCTGCTCGACGATTCCATCGCCGCCGCCGGTTACATCATCTCCGCTACCGATAACGCCATCGATCTCAGCAAAATTGATTTCGACGCGCTGCGAGCGCGATTTGAAAAAGGCCATCGCCATCTTGAAGCTGAACAGCTCAAAACGGCGCTGACCCTGAAAATCAAAAAGATGGCGGCGCTCAATCACAGCCGCATGGATTTCCTAAATAAGCTCCAGGAGATGATTGACGAGTATAACGCCGGCGCCTTCAATGTGGAGGAACTCTACAACAGGCTTCTGGAATTAACCCGGGAACTCAGTCAGGAGGACCAACGAGCTGTATCGGAGCAGCTGAGTGAAGAAGAACTGGCGATCTTCGATCTTCTGACCCGTCCGGATATGGATCTTTCAGAAAAGAACCGCAAACTGGTGAAAAAAGCCACCCGGGATTTGCTGGCAACACTTAAGAAAGAGAAACTTGTGCTGGACTGGCGCAAGAGGCAACAGGCGCGAGCGGCCGTGAGAGTGGCTATCAGGGAGATGCTGGACAACGAGTTACCTGGTACCTTTACCAAAGAGATTT
>JAJZQT010000085.1:0-2930 GCA_021803005.1 Actinomycetes bacterium | reverse complement strand
CCGGAGTTCAATATCACCGATGAAGATCTGCGGTCGGCCCTCAAGGAACTCAAGACTTACGTTGATGTCACGGATGAGGACTTGCGGGAGATCTACCGGCTGGCGCTCAAACATGCCAGCGAACGGCTGGCGCTTAACGGCCTCCCCTGTGACAGCTGCCTGCGGCTCGAGCCCCGGGCTGGCGGTGCCGGGACGGCGGCCGGGTTGAAGCCGGCAGCCAAACTGAAACCCGTGGCTCAGTCGCCGCCCCGTGTGGGCCTCCCCGAGATTTTCTGGTCCTGGCTGGGGGCGGCGATCGGCATAGGTCTTTGTGCCTGGCTTTCCTCGCAATTTTTTGAGCCGCGCGACCTCTCGCTTTTTATCGGTTCATTTGGCGCGTCGGCGGTACTGGTCTACGCCGCCATCAAGAGCCCGCTCGCCCAGCCCCGGAACCTCATCGGTGGTCATATCGTCTCCGCCTTCGTCGGCGTGGCCGCGTGGCAGTTGCTGGGAGGCACCACCTGGCTGGCGGCCGCGGCAGCGGTGTCACTGGCCATCGTCGCCATGCTGGCAACCGGGACCGTCCATCCTCCGGGAGGCGCCACCGCGCTTATCGCCGTCATCGGCGGCCAGCAGGTGCACAACCTCGGCTGGCTCTATCCGTTCATCCCCGTAGGCGCGGGCGCGCTGGTGCTGCTGGCGGTGGCCCTGGCGGTGAATAACATCCCGGCCGGCAGGAGCTTCCCGGAGTACTGGCGCTAGGGCCAAGTTGCGCCGTCACTCATTCCCAGTCGAGCAAACGCTGCTGGCCGGTCAGCCCTCTCAGAGCCGTCGCGTCCTGCACGACTTCGAGAGTCCCCTTGTAGGTCTGGTTGTCATCTCGAACGGCGAAGTATCTGATGTAGATGAATCTGTCTTCTTTCTCAATCCAGAAATCCGCAGCATCCTTTTTGCCTGACTTGAACTCATCGAGGATCTTCTGAACCTTGTCAAGGCTGGCCGGTGGATGGCAGTTCTGGACCTTGCGGCCGATCACACCGGGGCTGCGGGGAAATATCTTGTGCCGCACCTGCGAGTAGTAACGCACCTCATCGTTCTCATCAACAAAGGAGATCTCTACGGGCAGATGCGTCAGGATCAGGTTTACCTGTTCGGGAGTCAGTTGCCCGGTGGCGAGATCCAGAAAGACGGGCCCCTCGGCCGATTTGGGCCCCTCGGCCGATTTCTTAAAAACCGGGTTAAAAGTTTCTTCCGTGGCCACGCCCTGTTCGGGAATAATCCAGGCATATCCGATCTCGCTTTCACCCTGGCCGACTTTTTGCCAATCGGCGTCGGAAAGTGTTTCCATGGCCATGGGGAAGAGGATGTTCTCTTCCTTGTAGATCATGTCATTGATTGACTTGATCACATATCTGAATGTGTTTATTGCTTCATGTTCCCGCGAGGCCGCGAGTTCGCCCCGGGCTGTCTTGATGGCGTCCCGGATGTCATCATGAAGCGCCCACATGACTTGAGAGGGCCCAGAGATCTTGTACCCCTCAAGCAGGGGGAAGAGCTGGTTTTCCTTCCGCAGGTAATGAAGGTCGATGTCAGCCAGCCGCTCCATCAGCTGTTCGAGCTCGTCCCGGTATTGCCTGAAAAATTCTTCTTCTCCCAGGCCACCGGCCTTATCAAGGACCCGCGCCATCTCCCGCGTGATTTCCTCCGCGGCCCGGTTCTCGAGCATGAACGAATGCACGGGATGGCCCGGAGGCGTCGCGAGCGCGGCCTGGCTCGCAAGGGATTCCCGGAACACTTCAACGTGCACATCGCATAAACGCTTGATCTCCGATTCGGGCATGCCCTCTTCGATCAGCCCCTGCTCCATGGCGGCGATTTCAGACGGGTCGATATCCTTGACAAGATCATGGAACCGCTGTTTCAGGATTTCCATGTCCTCGTCACTGTGGAGGTCCATGATTATACCTTTCAGGATCTCCTGCCTGGTGGTGCGGTCATCTGGCGCCGCGCCCCTGATACCAACTTCATCGCGCCTGGCCGGCGCCTCCTCGTCATCATGTCCCTGTCCGGCCGTCACCTCTTCGCCGGTATTTTTCCTGATCTCAGCAGCAATTTCAGAAAGAAGCTGATCGATTGGCAGTCCGCCGATGGACGCCACCTGGGCCAGGGAGGCCACTTTACCGATGGTTTTCCTTGAAACCGGGTTCTGCAGCAGCTTGTACCTGGGGGACTTGGCTAGAAAGAATTCCAGCAGAAAGGGATAACCGCTCAGCAGGTCGTCGATTTTTGTTTTCGGGCTGAGCTCCACGCCAGGTAATGTTCCCCGCTTTGAGGCTGTTCTAACTTATTGGCAAAGGAAAGATTCGAAACGGCTGGACTGTCCGGCAGCTGAGTCGCCAGATCGAATCTCAAATTTCATGCCGCCGCTCTTCGGCTGGCTCACGCCGCCGCCCGCGCCGGCCCGCAAACCGGCACAGCCTCTCCCGGCCTGCCGCCGGTAGTGACCGACGCTTCGGCCCGCCGCTTGATCCCCAGCAGCATGCGGCGTTCCATCACGAAATGGACCGGCTCCAGGCCGTACTTGTTCCACATCAGATCGGAAAAAGTATGCCCGAAATCGGAACGCGTTCGCGCAATCAGCCTGGTCGTGCGGCTGTCGAGCCTGACCAGCACCAGCGACCAGCTGACAAACGGCTTGCGATCGGAATAATTCTCAGCGGGGGAACCGGGGCTGCGCATGACCAGGGCGTGCCCGGGCTCGACCGCGACCACCTCGAAATGCAGGTCGGTGAAATAATCCTCCGGAACCAGCCGGAAGCTGTCGCCCGGCTTCAAGTCCTGGAACTCCGGGATGATGCGATCGGCGCTATGGATGCGCATGCGCATGATGTTCTCCAGCCAGTCGTAGCTGTAGAGGCCGCCGCGTCCCTGGCCCATCTGCACCAGCCACG
>JAJZQT010000084.1 GCA_021803005.1 Actinomycetes bacterium | reverse complement strand
AGAACAAGCGGCCTTACGCATTGATGAAGAACAAGGCGGGCAACTTCGTCGAGGCCACCGTGGCCAGCACCACAGCCGCGGTTCAGGGAGCAATCGCCAACATACCCGCCGATTTCCGCATAGCGTTGGGCAACCCCGACGGCAAGGACTCCTATCCCATCGCCGGCTTCACCTACCTGCTGGTCTACAAGGACCAGAAAGACCACGACAAGGGTCAGGTCCTGGTGGACTTCATCTGGTGGGCGCTGCACGACGGTTCTCAGTACACCGCGGCTCTCGACTATGTGTCGCAGCCGCCGGAAATGCTCAAGAAAGTGGAAGACCAGGTCCGCAAGATCAACTACAACGGGCAGAGCCTGGCGCCGCAGTAGCGCGAATCAGCACAGACGGCCACTCTCCGTAGCCGGCCCGCGCGGGACATGCTTGCCATGGTGTTTGTCCCGCGCGGGCTTTTTAAGCCCGGCCGCAAAGCCCAATCGCCGGGCCGAATGGCTCCCGTTCACAATTCATTCACAATTCGTTCACCTTCTGTTAACCTGCCCGCCCGGAATCTTTGATAACTTGTTTCTGGGCTGATTGGTAGCTTATTCCCACCTGAATTATCCTTTCTGAATATCCGAATCGATCCAGAATGCCCGGAATCATATGTCTTTCATAAACAATCTGCGCGATAAATTCCGCCGGGCTCCCCGGCCGGCCCGGGAACGGCTCGGGGATACGCTGTTTAGAATTATTGCTTTCCTGGCGGCGGCAACCATTGTCCTCATCATCGCGCTGCTTGTTATTCAACTGTTCCGTGGCGCCATTCCGTCCATCCGCGAGTTCGGCGCCGGATTTTTATCCTCCACGGAATGGGACCCGGGCAACGACCTTTACGGCGCCTGGCCGTTTATCTACGGAACCCTGGTTTCCTCGCTGCTGGCGCTGCTGATGGCGGTGCCGCTGAGCCTGGGGATAGCGATATTCCTCAGCCAGTTTGCCCCCCGCTGGCTGCGGTCGCCGCTCGGCTTCATCGTCGAGCTGCTGGCGGCGATCCCCAGTGTCGTCTACGGGCTCTGGGGAATATTCGTGCTGGCGCCGTTTCTGGGGGAAACCGTCGAGCCGTTCTTTTCCGGCCACCTGGGCTCAATACCAATATTCGCGGGGCCTGTCTACGGAGTCGGCCTGTTTTCCGCCGCCGTGGTCCTGGCGGTCATGATCCTGCCGACCATCTCCGCGATCTCCCGCGAGTCCATGCTCAATGTGCCCCGGGACTTAAAGGAAGCGGCCCAGGCGCTCGGGGCCACTCCCTGGGAGACCATCCGCATGTCGGTGCTGCCGCTGGCGCGGCCGGGAATCATCGGCGCCGTCATCCTGGGGCTGGGCCGGGCGCTGGGTGAGACCATGGCGGTGACCATGGTCATCGGCAACCGGCCCGAGGCCTCGGCTTCCATTTTTGCGCCCGCCTACACGATAGCCAGCGTCATCGCCAACGAATTCGCCGAGGTCACCGCCGGGCTGCACATGGCGGCGCTGATCGAGCTGGCGCTGATCCTGCTGGCGATAACGCTGCTGCTCAACCTGCTGGCCCGGCTGCTGGTGCAGCAGACCGGAGCCCGGGCCGCCAGGGGCAAGGACAAACGGGCATGAGCATGTTCAGGGTTAAACGCGCATGAATAACGGCTTCAACCGGCGGCGGCGCAACGCCATCAGCGGCTTGGCGTATCTGCTCTGTGTGCTGGCGACGATCATCGCCCTGATCCCGTTGATGCTCATACTTTTTTATGTCATCAGCCAGGGCGCGCCGGCCCTGAACCTGGATTTTCTCACCCAGCTGCCCAAGCCGGTCGGGGAGACCGGCGGCGGCATGGGCAACGCCATCGTCGGCTCGCTGATGCTGATCGGCATCGCCGCGGTCGTCGGCCTGCCGCTGGGCGTCCTGGCCGGGACCTACCTGGCCGAGTTCAGAAGCCCGCGGCTGAGCTGGACGGTGCGGCTGCTGGCGGATATCCTCAGCGGAGTACCATCGATCATCATCGGCGTTTTTGTCTATACATTGCTCGTGCTCACCATGAAGCATTTCTCCGCCCTGGCCGGCGGCGTGGCCCTGGCCATACTGATGCTGCCCACGGTGGCGCGGACCACCGAGGAGATGCTGCGCATGGTGCCCGATACCCTGCGGGAAGCCTCGCTGGCCCTGGGCATACCCCGCTGGCGCACGATCGTGAGCATCATCATCAAGACCGCCGGCGGCGGCATCATTACGGGCATCATGCTGGCCCTGGCGCGCATTGCCGGCGAGACGGCGCCGCTGCTGTTCACAGCGCTAAGCAGCCGCACCTGGCCGACCGGACTGGACAAGCCGGTGGCCTCCCTCCCGGTGCAGATATATACATATGCCATCTCGCCGTACGAGGACTGGCACCAGCAGGCCTGGGCGGGCTCGCTGGTCCTGGTCATCATGGTGCTGCTTTTGAGCGTGGGGTCAAAACTATACTTTGGCAGAAAGATGAGGAGTGTCAGATAAACCATGGCAGGATCGATAACCACAAATAATCTCAGCGCCACTTTCGGCGAAGTCCGGGCGATCGAAGGAATATCCATCGAGATCATCGCCAACAAGGTAACGGCCCTGATCGGGCCCTCCGGCTGCGGCAAGTCCACGTTCCTGCGATGCCTCAACCGCATGCACGAACTGGTTCCCGGCGCCGGCACCACCGGTGAAGTCATCTGGGACGGCAGGAACATCTATGCCCCCGACGTCGACGCCACCGATGTCCGGCGCGGCATCGGCATGGTTTTCCAGAAGCCGAACCCCTTTCCCCTGATGTCCATAGCCGACAATGTCAGCGCCGGCCTGCGGCTGGCGGGTTCGAAGAGAAACAAGAGCGCCATGGAGGAAGCCGTCGAGCGCAGCCTGCGGCTGGCGGCGCTCTGGGACGAGGTCAAGAACAAGCTCCACAAACCCGGCGGCAGCCTCTCCGGAGGCCAGCAGCAGCGGCTCTGCATCGCCCGGGCGCTGGCGGTCGAGCCCGACGTCATCCTCATGGACGAGCCCTGCTCGGCGCTCGACCCGGCCTCAACGCAGAAAATTGAAGACACGATGGATAAATTGAAGGATAATTACACTATAGTCATCGTCACCCACAACATGCAGCAGGCGGGCCGGGTATCCGACTTCACCGGCTTCCTGCTCACCCAGGAATCCGGTGAGCCCGGCCGGCTGATCGAATACGGGCCGACCAGCAAGATCTTCACCATGCCGGACCACAAGGAAACGGAAAACTATATCACCGGGAGGTTCGGATAAGATGACCAGACAGTCTTTTCACGAAGGTCTAAATCAACTAAATCACGAGATACTGAGGATGGCCAGCCTCGTCGTCGAGGCCGTCGATCTCTCGACCCAGGCGCTACTCACCGGCGACCGCAAGCTGGCCAACAGCGTCATCGCCGGCGACGACGACATCAACGAGCTCAGCCTCTGGATCGAAGGGCAGTGCCTGGCGCTACAGGCCCGCCAGCAGCCGGTCGCCAAGGACCTGAGACTGCTGCATGTCTGCCTGCTTGTCAGCCTGCATCTTGAGCGCGTCGGCGACCTGGCCGTCAACATCGCCAAAATCGCCAAGCGCATGGAGCGCAGCGAGGGGGCGGAACCTTACCTCGAGCTGCTCAGGAAGATGTCGGCCCAGGCGCTGGAAGTGCTCCGGCAGGGGATCAAGGCGTTTGCCGACCGCGACGCGGAGCTGGCCAACAAGCTCGAGGAGATCGACGAGCCCATCGACGAGATGTTCAAGGAAATCCTGGAAAGGCTGCTCCATCCGACTGAGGCGGATCAGGAAGTCGCCTCTTCGGAATGGGCGACCCATGTGGCCCTGGCCAGCCGTTACATCGAGCGCATTGCCGACCAGGTCGTCGACATGGGCGGGCGCGTGGCTTTCCTGGTGACCGGCGAGCTGGACGGCAAATACTTCGACCGGCCGCTGGCGCAGCCGGATATCAAGAACCAGTTCGGGGAATAAGCCGGAATGGAGATCTCTGACATTTCCTTGATCGCAGTCGCGGCGGCGGCCCTGATCGTCGTGGCGGTACTGGCCGTCGTACTCGGGCGGCTCTCATCCGAGCGCTCCCGCATCGCCGCGGAGCTCAAGCCCGCCCGCGGTGAGTCGCTCGAGGCGGCCGCAAGCAGGCTTGCCGAGGCGGCGGGGCTGGCCGATGAGCTCCTTGATTTCAAGAACAGTTTCGACCAGCTGCTTGCCAACTGCCCGCTGCCGGTGCTGCTGCTGGATGACGGCCTCATCATCAACAGCCTCAGTCACAAGGCCGAGACCGAGCTCGACCAGCCCCGGATCAGGCGCGGCCTGCTGGAGGGGCTCGAAAGCCACGAGCTGGAAACGGCCGCCCGCCAGGCGATCGAGTCGATGAAGCCCACCGAGATCACGGTCAGGCTCTACGCCTCGGGCAGGCGCTCTTATCACGCCAGGATCTTCCCCTTTCAGACCGGCGGCAGGCGCAAGTGCCTGATCTATCTGCAGAGCGCCGCCTCCACGGTCGAGTTCGGCGAGCTCAGGTCGCAGTTCGCCGCCACCGTATCGCATGAGCTGCGGACGCCGTTGGCCGGTATCCGGGCCATGGTGGAGACGCTGAAGGATCCGCAAATCGGCTCCGGGGACCGCGATCATTTCCTGGCAAGCATCGACCGTGAGACCAATCGCCTGGGTCAGTTGGTCGACGAGATTCTCTTCCTTTCCTCTCTGGAATCGGGGGCGGCGAATTTCGAGGGCGCCTCGGATCTGCTTCCCCTGACCGAATCGCTCCTGGAAAAACTCGGCCCGCAGGCGGAGAAATTCGAGGTAAAAATGAAGAGCAGCGTTCCCGAAGGGATGATCGTGCCCCTTCCCGAAAGGATGACATCGATTGTAATCTCGAACCTGCTGGAAAACGCGATCAGGTACAGCGGCCGCGGCTCACAGGTGGAAATTTCGGCTTCGCGGGAAGGCAATCAGGTGAAGCTGCAGGTGAGAGATGACGGCATCGGCATCGACGCCGAGCACCTGCCGCATATCTTCGAACGTTTCTACCGGGTGGACAAATCCCGCAGCCGCCGCCTCGGCGGCACCGGTCTGGGCCTGTCGATCGTCAAGCACATCGTGGAGAGCGCCGGCGGCGAAGTAAAAGCCGACAGCCAGGAGGGCTTCGGCACCGGGTTCACGGTGCTTCTGCCCTCTTCAGCAGCCTGAGGTTTCTACGGAATGTATACCGCGTCGCCGCTGCAACGGCACCGGTGCACGTAGGCGGTGTCCCGGCCGTCAGCTCCGGTAATCGGTCCTTCGATCTCGAAGAGCGCCCTTTCCACCTGGGATTTGGTTATCCCGGCGAGGCTGTCGGCCAGAGTCTCGACAGAAAGCGGGACGCCCGGCTGCCGCCTCAGACAGCTGAGTACGTCGTTCCTGATCACATCCAGGCACAGCACCCGCTTGGAGGGAATTATCGTCGTAATGTTCATATTCACCCCCTTCCCCAAACTTGTTCGTTTTGCATTCTCACTCTGGCTCAAATTCTAGCAGGGCCGTTCTTCACGCAGGTTAAAAGGGGGTAAACAGATTGTGACAAACCGGTTAATGGCGCAAAAGAAGCGGACTGGGGCGGGACGGCAGTCTGCGGGCCTCGAAGCGATCAGTCAGCCGTGACCTTGACGTATACCCTGCGGCTGCGCGGGCCGTCGAATTCGCAGAAGTAGACCGCCTGCCAGGTGCCCAGCACCAGGCGGCCGGCGCTCACAGGGATCGTCTCGGAAGAGCCCACCAGCGTGGTCTTGATGTGCGCCGCGGAGTTGCCCTCGGCGTGGGCGTAGCCGCCGGCCCAGGGGATGAGCTTGTCCAGCTCGTACTCGATGTCATGGCGGACGGCGGGGTCGGCGCCCTCGTTGATGGTGACGGCGGCGGTCGTATGTGGCACGAATACCAGGCACCGGCCCTCGCTGATGCCGCTGGCGCTCACCGCCCGGCGCACATCGGCGGTGATATCGATGAGCTGGCTGCGCTCGCTGGATGTGACTTTGAATTCTTGCATGCGCTTCGCTTACCCGGAATCCATCAAGCCCACGCCAGGAACAATGCCCCCAGCAAACCCACAGCCACACCCACGGCCGTACCCGCGAGCACGTCCGAAGGATAGTGGACGCCGACGTAGACCCGCGTCCAGGAAACGATCAGGGCCAGGCCGAAAAACAGAAACCAGAGCGACGGATGGAAATACGTGAAGGTAATAGCGGCCGCGGTTGACATCGCCGCATGCGCCGACGGGAACGAGCTGCTGGAGGGCACTTTGACCAGCGGCTCGAGTCCCGTCCCGGCGGCCGCGATCGGCCGCTCGCGCCGCAGCACCGACTTTACACCATAATTGATAATCATGGTCAACCATACTGTCAACGGGATCATGATCAGGACGCCGCGAGTGTCGCCGCCGATCCAGAAGATCAGCG
>JAJZQT010000083.1 GCA_021803005.1 Actinomycetes bacterium | reverse complement strand
GGCCGCAGTTACGGCGCCGACAGCGAAGTCGTGACCGAACTGAGCGGCAAGTCCGTGATCGGCTATAACAACGCCACGATGATCTCCTGCACCAAGCATTTTCCGGGGCATGGTTCCGCCGACGGCAGTTCCGAGACCTCCCTGCCGACGGTCGATCTCGATCTCGCGACCATCCAGGCGAGCGAGCTGCCGCCGTTCCAGGAAGCCATCAAGCAGAACGCGCCCATGATCATGGTGGCGCACCTCTCGGTGCCGGCCCTCGATGCCACCGGCACGCCTTCTTCCCTCTCCAAGCCGATCGTTACCGATCTGTTGCGCAAGGGTCTTGGCTTTAACGGCGTCATCATCACCGACGATCTCGAGATGGGAGCGATCACCAACAGCATGAGCGTGGCCGATGCCGCCGTGGCCGCGGTCGCAGCTGGCAACGACATGGTTATGGTGGCGCAGACGGCGGCGAACCAGAACGCGGCTTACGACGCGCTGGTCGCGGCGGTGAAGTCGGGGAAGATCAGCGAGGATCAGATAAACAAGTCGGTGACGCGCATCATCGAAATGAAGAAGAAGTACCGGCTGGAGAACGACCAGGCGGCGGAGCCGCGGCTGGGGGATTGAAGCCCCGCGGCTGGCTTCCTACCAGGGATTGCCGTTGCCGTCGACCCGCTCGATGTCCGAGCCGTGCTTGCGGATGATATAGACCGTACTGTTCGAATCGTTCGCGGTCACCCGCATCTCGTAACCGGTTTTATCTCCGTTGACCACATCTACTTTGAGGTTGAGCGTGGCGTTCCCCTTCCGCAAGGCATCGATCGTGGGCGCATACTTCTGGTTCTTGGAATAATACGTTTCCTGCGCCACCTGGGCATTGCGGAGCTGAATCTGGGCAGCAAGCTCGGCGGCCTTGTCTTCGGTGCTCGCTTTTGTGTCCGCGGGGCTGGTCTGAACGCCGCTGTTTGAGCCGCAGCCGGCCTGAGTCAGGGTGACCGCGATAAAAGCGGTGGCAATGAAGCTTGCCAGTAAGAGGGATAGTGCTTTGTTGCCCGGGTTCCGCATCGTTGGAAATATACTAACCGATGCGGCGCGCCAGTGGTAGCCGTCGTCATGGGCCGCCTTGGGCACGGCCGGGCGCGGTATTGCCGGCGGGCTTGCCCGTGCTTGATGACTTGCGGCCGGTTCCGGGGCGGTCGAGATACGCGTCGAAGACCACGATTATCGCCGTCAGCACCACCGCCACCAGCAGGGGTCTGACGCCAAGGATATCCGGCAGGCTCGTGGGGCCGAAGTTGAGCGGGTCGACGAGGAGCGGCCTGATCCAGTCCCAGGTGAGCGCCAGGGCAAGGGCTCCGGCCAGGCCGCCCAGCACCGTGATGGCGGCATCCACTTTCCCCTCTCCCATGGCGACCAGCGACGTGCCCGGGCAGTACCCGCAGATAGCCCAGCCGGCGCCGAAGACGAGGCCGCCCACGACGAGTCCCAGCAGGTAGAGCGGCGCGATGCCGATGTGCGCCGTCCCCAGAGCATCGACGGTGTAGATGCCGACCGCGCCCACGCCGACCGCCAGGAAGAAGAACTTCATGACCGTCAGGTCCTTAAGCCGGAGCATGTTGACGATCATCTCGTAGCTCGAGGCGCCGACCCGTTGCAGGATGGCGCCGAAGGAGACGCCGGTGAGGAGACCCAGGGCGATAGCGCGAAAGTCAGTGCCGCCGACGACGCCGGTCGTGTCGGTGGCCGCCTGGGCGATTGTGAAATAGATGCTCATGGTGCCTGCCTCCGGTAAAGGAGCTTGGCCGTTATGATGCCGGATGCGAAGATCGAGGCGCCAAAGACAAATCCTGCAACCGCCAGTTGCCCGGCGCCGCTTAATACCAGGCCGCTGGTGCAGCCGCCGGCGATGCGCGCGCCGAAGAGCAGCAGGAAGCCGCCGGCGAAAGCGGCGGCAAAGCGCTTCGGCTTGCTGTCACCGAAGCGGCTCTTCCACAGGCGCGGCACCGACCTGGTGTTGATGGAGCCGGTGAGCAGCGCCGCCAGAAAGCCGCCGATGACCATGCCCGGCGCGATCATGAACAGCCAGTCGGCCGTGGCCGGCATTCCGCTCAAGTAGGAATTGGTTGAGTTGATGTCCGAGCCGAAAAGTCGCAGCAAGAATCCATCGGCGACTACATAGTTGCGTGATACCCCGAGCGCTCCATACGTCGCGACGGCGAAGGCATTGAGAAGCCCCAGCAGGATGCCGCCGGCAATCCAGTTAAGCCGCTTTTTTGGCTGGAGCAATTGTCCGCCGGATTTCATCGGTCCTCCGCTGGATTCCTCTCCCGTGCCTTCAGGGCCCCAAAGACGGCTTCGATGAAAGCGGGAATGTCCCCGGGCTTGCGGGAAGTTATCAGGTTGCCGGCGATGCTCATGGTATTTATTCCCTCCCCAAGGCGGTTGTATCAATATCATAGCCTTTGCGGAGGTTTTTAAACGGTAAAGATACATCCCGCAGCGATGAAAGATACATCCCCGCAGCGATACATATACATCCCCGAGGCGATACATATACATCCATTGGACGATTTTTCTCTTCCCTTCATTTGTTAGTGTCCCGAGACAGTCAGTTCCCTCTCTCGGCCGGTCCGGACCTCGGAAAGGCAGGCGCCATGCGCTAGGCAATTAGCTATGCGAATTACAGATTCCTGAAGAAATTCCCGTGAAAAAAATTCCTGTGAAAAAGTGGAAGCTCGAGTTGAGGAAGCGAGGAACAGATGTTGAGGCTGATGATTTTCAGGGGTAAGGGAGCCTTCCTGGGGAGGAATGGGACCGTTCCGGGCCGATTACTAAGGCTCAGGTACATCTTGATACTTTTAGGAGCGATTGCGGTATTTAGCTGGAACTTTAGCAATGTCAACAACGCTGGGGCCGAGGATCAGGCGCCGGCGGGAAACTGGGGATGGTCGGTGACCGAGATTGCTGTCGCCAGAAGCTCTGGCAACCAGATAAGCCCATCACTCGAGGGCACCACGGTGGTTTATAACGATACGGCCCTGCCGCCGTGGGGCGGGGTCATGAAAAAGGACCTCTACGGTGGTGACCCGGAGCCCGTCGGCGTGGCCTGGGGGGTCATGGCTGGCCCCGACATGGACGGCGGCGCCATAGCCTGGCTCAACGGAAACCATGAAGTGTGCCGTCACGTGTTAGCCGACGGCAGCGAAAAATGTGTAGTTACCAACGGCGGCTCCGAGCTATGGATGTCGGGCCAGCGCGTGATCGCGGCTTATGACGGCGGCGCCAGCGGCATCCGACTCGTGGATTTCGGCACCGGCAGCTCGCGCCTTCTCGACAGCTCCAATTTCTCGGGCTCGCGTTACGGGCCGGACATCGAAGGCGACAGCGCCGTCTGGGTGCGGGAGCGCGGTTACGCCGGCCAGCACTACGAGCCGATCATCGTCCTCCATGACATTCCCAGCACCGTTACCACCTATCTGAGCAAGCCCGGCGGCGGCCCGAATTCTACGGGCGCCGGCAAGTACGCGCGGCAACATCCGTCGATGAGCGGCGGCAGGGTTGTATACCAGCAGAAGCTCAACGAGCTGAACACCACCTGGGACATCTATGAAACCGCACCCGACACATATGGAGTTGGGGTCGTCGAGGCTCCGGGCGATCAGATCAACCCGTCCATCAGCGGCAACCTCGTCGTCTATCAGGATAACCGCTCCGGGCACGTGGATGACACCGGCCGCTGGGTCGGTGAATGGAACATCTACATGAAGGACCTAGCCACGGGCATCGAACAACCCGTCTGCACGGCTCCCGGAGACCAGATAAACCCTGTAATCAAGGGAAATACGGTAGTTTGGCAGGATAGACGGAGCGGCGACTGGGATGTCTACGCGGCGGCGCTTTCGCCCGCGGCCGGGGATGTCCAGCTGATGGAGAAGTACTCGCCGTCACTGCTGATGCATCACGACGAGGACTTCTTCCCCGAAGACGCCGGCATGATGGTGTCGCAGCCGGGGACCACGCTGATGGAGGGCGGCGCCGAGCTGCTGCGCGCCCCGGAGACCCTGTCGCTGAGCGCCCTCGGCGGTCAGGGGGCTGGCTCCTACATTGACCTGCCGGGAAAATGTGTTATATGCGGCGCCCACCTTCCCGATCCCTCTTTCGACAGCGTGATCCGCGCACAATTCGTGCAGCCATACAACCAGCTGGCCGGCGCCGGGGGGCATCAGCAGACCGTGTATGGCCGTGTCGCTCACCTCGGTGACTGGACCGTGATCCAGTACTGGATCAACTATTACTTCAACAACCATCCCATGCTCAGCCACGAAGGCGACTGGGAACTGGTCGAGGTCGAGCTGGATGCGGACTCCCGGCCGAGCCGGGTATCGGTTTCACAGCACGGTTATGGCAAGATGCGGCAGTGGCGCGACGTCCGGATCAACGATGGACATCCGCTCATATTTGTGAGCAAGGGCTCCCACGCCAATTACTTCGAAGACGGGCTGCACTCGATTGCCGTAGCCGGGATGCCCAACCCCGCCATTATCGATGAGGCTGAGCCGTTCGAAGCGGGAAAGCTGGTTACGCCCACGGTCGTTCCCCTTCCCGGCGCCATCGGCCTCGATGGGTTTGGCTGGCTCGGTTTTAGCGGCCGCTGGGGCGAAATGAACGGCCTGCCGGAATCCGACGCGCCCGTGGGCCCGGTCTGGTCCGGGGACAAATGGGAGCACCCGTTTGCCTGGAATGGCCTTGAGTGGGATGGCTTTGAAGGGCTCAGGGGCCAGCTGGTCGCAATCGGCGCCAGTGTCAGCCGCTCCGTGATGATCAAGATCTCCGACAGCACCAGAAGCATCGGTGAAGACATCCTGGGGCAGTTCGAGCAAACCATCCCGGCGGGCCAGTTTCTCGACGCGGCTGCCGCGAGCAGGAAGTTCGTGGCCATTCCCGGCGGCATCAATACTGACGTTTATCACCTGGAGGTCAGTTCACAAACCGCTGCGCAGACGCCGCTCAAGGTGACGTTGCCCGACCCGGCCAACGGGGTCCTGGTTCGGCTCGATTACGGAATCGTCGAACTGGCGGCCGGCACGGTTGCGCGGCTGACGGTCGGCCCCGATTCGTCCAGCGATGATTTCACGCTAATGCTGGACAGCAACGGCGACGGGCTGGCCGAGTCCAGCCTGCAGCCGCAGATCGTGACGCAGGCCCTGGACACGAACGCTCCCGGAGATGTCGATGACCTGCAGGCCTACCGGCGAAGCGACGGCGCGATCGTATTGCGCTGGACGGCGCCGGGCGACGACGGAAACGAGGGAACACCCGCCATGTACTCCATACGCTATGCAGCGCAGCCCGTCACCGAAGAGAACTGGCATGAGGCCGAACCGGTTGCAGTGACAGCCGCTCCGCAGGCCGGCGGAAGCATCGAAACCTTGCGGATCAACGATCTGCCGCCTGCCGGAGCTCTCTACTTTGCCATGAAAACCACGGACGAGGCCGGCAACCAATCCGGCATCTCCAACATTGCGGCCTGCCTGAGCCCGCGGCTGGCGCTGTCGGTCGGCTCGGTTTTCTGGGGAAGTTACGCCGATTATCTCGACGGCAGCCTGACGGTGCGGTTCCGCATCAGCAACTACGGCGACGGAATTGCCAGAGATGTGACAATAAGACAAGTAGACACCAATCCGCTCACAGTCGTTCCCGGCGTTCTGCCTCCGCCTCTGGCCGCCCTGGAAACCGGCCAGTCCGGCGACCTGCAGATACGCTTTCATTTCCTGGAAGGGCCCAGGCGTTTTCTGGTGCGGCTATACGCCACCGGCAGGGACATCAACGGCGACGAGATGTGGTTCCCGCAAGCTCCTCCGTCTGTTTCCACTTGAGCCGGTGGGCGGAAAGGCTTGCTCAAAAGGCACAGCCTGATGGCGCGTCCTGCTTGAAAGGCAAGGAATGACAGGGGGGCGGGGTTGCCGGAGGCAACCCCGCCCCCCGGCGAAAGGAGCCAAGCGTTGAAATCATCGGGTTTAACCGGCGGCTGTATTCCGGGTCTGGTCGCGACCATCGTTTTTTCCATGACCGCCGCCCTATTGACGATCGCAGGATATGTATACGGAGCTGTTCTGGGAATTGCTCCGGAATTCCCCTTCATGCTCACCGGTGCTTTCATGGCGGCAGCCATGGTCATATTGCTGGGGTCTCCATTGGTTTTTCGGATACTGGCAAGTTCTGACACTTATTCACAAATGAGTCAACGATCGAAAGGCGCAATTGGCGGCGGCGCGGGGTTGGCGGCCATGATCTTCGTCTGGGTCCTGATTGCTCCTGGTGCAAATGCGTTTGACTGGCCCGGGATGCTCTACTTCCTGCAATTGGCGCTGCCGGGCGCAGCCGCCGGCATTGCTTTTGGAATCATGGGCACTGTCGAAGCAGAGGCGGTGGTAAGGATCGTGCTTTCGTTAGCGGCCTCATTTCTTGTGATTCTCGTGCTTCCTTTTATGCCGCTTTGGTTGG
>JAJZQT010000082.1 GCA_021803005.1 Actinomycetes bacterium | reverse complement strand
CGACGCCGCCGGAAGACATGCCGGGCAGCCCCATCTCGCGCGTGGTCTGCTCCAAATGTGGAGACTGCGTCGTCGACATGCGCGAAGTTGCCAGCGGCGACGCCGTCTTGTGCCGTTCCTGCGCCCGGGGCGGCTATTTCACCCGCCTCTAATTTCAGGGACACATAACTTAATTCATGGTTTCAGGGACACATACCTAAATTAGTGGTACAAGGGACACATAACTTAATTTCCCACTCGATCCCATGTGCCCCTCTCATTCCCATAGGGTAGAATAACCCCTGATGATGGCGACGCCACCGGAAATCGTAAAGCGGGTCGAGGAGCTCCGCGGGCAACTGGAGCACCACAACTATCTCTATTACGTCCTCGATCAGCCCGAGATCAGCGACGCTGAGTACGACCGGCTTTTCGCCGAGCTCCAGAAGCTCGAAACCGAACATCCGGAACTGCAATTCCCTGATTCCCCCACCCAGCGCGTCGGCGCCGAACCGCTGCCGGGTTTCACCCAGGTTCGCCACCCCCAGCAGATGCTGTCGCTGGCGAACGCCCGCAACGGGGAGGAACTCGTCGACTGGCACCGGCGGGTGGCCCGCATTCTCGAAGACCGCGGGATCGATCCCGAAAGTGTCGTTTATGTGACCGAGCCCAAGATCGACGGGCTGGCGATTTCCCTGATATATGAAAACGGGCGGCTCGTGCGCGGAGCCACCCGGGGCAACGGCGAGGTCGGTGAGGACGTCACCGCCAACCTGCGCACTATCCGCGCCATCCCCTTGGCCCTTCGTCTCAATCCCGGCGAGCAGCCACCAGCGGTGGTGGAAGTCCGCGGAGAGGTCTATCTGCCGCTGGCCGCCTTCGAGCGCTTCAACGAGGAACGCGCCGCCGCAGGAGAACCCACATTCGCCAATCCCCGCAACGCCGGCGCCGGCTCGATACGCCAGCTTGATCCGCGCGTCGCCGCCAAGCGTCCCTTGAGCATCTGGTGCTATCAGGTCGGCTACACGGAAGGCCTCGAGCCGGGTTCGCACTGGCAGGCGCTTGAGTGGTTGACCGGCCACGGCTTCAAGGTGAACCCGATGGTCGAGCGCCACGAAGATTTCGGCAAGGCCATGAAGGCCTGTCTGGCCTGGGAAGCGAGGCGTAGCGAGCTCGATTATGACATTGATGGCGCCGTGGTCAAGGTGGACTCATACGCCATGCAGGAAGTGCTCGGTGCCGTCGGCCGCGCCCCCCGCTGGGCGGTCGCTTTCAAGTTCGCGCCGAGCACCGCCGTCACCCACCTGCTCAAGATAGAAGTCAACGTCGGCCGCACGGGCGCGCTCAATCCCTACGCCGTCATGGATCCCGTGGAAGTTGGCGGCGTCACCATCACCCACGCCACTCTCCACAACGAGGAGGACATCCAGCGCAAGGACATCCGCGAGGGCGACTGGGTGGTGGTGCAGCGCGCCGGCGACGTCATTCCCCAGATCGTCGGCCCCGTGATCCAGAAACGCACCGGCGCCGAGCGGGAGTACCACATGCCCGGCGTCTGCCCTTCCTGCGGCGCGCACACGGTGCGCCCCGAGGGCGAGGTCGTCGTCCGCTGCCCCAACAAGTCCTGTCCATCACAGATAGTCGAAAGTATCAAACACTTTGTCAGCAAGGGAGCCATGGACATCGAGGGCGTCGGTGAAAAACTGGTCGAACGACTGTTTAACCGGCAGCTGATCAAAAACATGGCCGATCTCTATTTCCTCAAGCCCGATGACCTGCTGGGTCTCGAGGGCTTCAAGGAAAAAAGCATCGCCAACGTTTTCAAGGCGCTCGAGGATTCCCGCAAAAGGCCCTTTTCCAGAGTTCTCTTCGCGTTGGGCATACGCCACGTGGGCTCGATCAACGCCACCCTCCTGGCGCGCAATTTCCGGGATGTCGATTCGCTGATGAGCGCGTCCCGTGATGAGATCGCCGGGGTCGAGGGCATCGGCCCCATCATTGCCGAGGCCGTGCGCGAATACTTCGACGAGCCTCACAACCGGGAGACCATCCAGAGGCTGCGTGACGCCGGCCTGCAGTTCCGGCTGGAAACCGAGGCCGCCGCTGCCACCGGGCCGCTAGCGGGCAAGAGCTTCGTGCTCACCGGTACGCTCGGCTCGATGGCCCGCTCCGAGGCCAAGGAAAAGATCGAAGCGCAGGGCGGCACGGTCTCGGGATCGGTGGGCAAGGGAACCGGTTACGTCGTCGCCGGAGAAAATCCGGGGTCGAAGCTGAACAAGGCACAACAGCTAAGGAAAACCGTTCTTACGGAAGAGGAATTCCTGAAGCTGATCGGGGAATGACGGGAAAAGCCACGCGCCGCGCGAGCCCTGCCGGCGCTTCATCTCTACGGGGAATAAAAAAAGGCGCACCCGCGTGCGCCTTTTTCTCTGGGAAAGAAATCGATTACTGAATCGGCGGCGTTGGGGTCGGCGTCAGGCCCTGTGCTTTGTACCCGGCATCTATCTTTGCCCTTATTTCCTTGAGCGATAAGCCCCGTTTCTGTCCCTGGCTCACGGCCAGAGTAATATTCACTCATATGTCTCAGCCGGCTCCGTGCGAATCGAATGAAACATTGTTGCCGTCGCGGGACTTGATGTAGCAGTCAAGGTTGTTCCTGTGGTTTGCTTCCTGACCGCAACCGCAGTAACACGGAATCTGCGCCAGAACGTCGGGGTTGTCGAGGGCGAACTGGTAGGCCTCCGCCGCGCCCTTGGGGGCGGTCGAGGCGTAAGCGAAGTCCGGTGGCTTGGGAGCCGCGGACGCGGTATTGTTACCCTTGGTCATCACCCAACCCAGCACGCCGCCAATGATGCCAACGGCAACAATCAGCCCGGCGAAGACGCCGATCCAGGCCTGGGTTGACATGCCAACCTTTTTGACAGGTTTGCTTTTCTTCTTAGCCAATTTTCACCACCTTCATCACGGTCGTCTAATGATTATGGTTCAGATTGCAGTACGGCCCCGAGATTTCGCAACGGTCACATTCGAGTTCGAGGGTCGAGTGGATTATTCCGAAATCACGCGCCAGTGTCTTTCTTAGATCCGCCAGGATGCGGCCGCCTTCACTGATCTTGAGGTCATCAACCATCACGTGACAGCTCAGGGCATATATTTCCGATCCCAGTGTCCAGACATGCATATCGTGGACGTCCCTGACGCCGTCCTCCTGTTTCATTTCCGCTATCAGCTGATCGACGTCGATGCTGCGCGGGGAGCTCTCGAGGAAGATTTCCAGTGTCTCCTTGATAATTTGCCACGCACCCCATAAAATTGCCAGTCCCAGCAGGGCGCTCACCAGCGGATCCACAGGATACCAGCCGGTCACGATGATGATAAACCCCGCTATGACCACTGCCGCCGAGGCGGCCGCATCGCCGAGAAGATGCAGGATGGCGCTGCGGATATTTATATCGCCATGCGCCCGGTTCCGCAGGACCCAAACTATAACCAGATTAGCACAAAGAGCCAGAGTCGCTGTAATAATCACCAGGGCCCCGCCGACCGGCTGCGGATTTAAAAAGCGCTGGTAAGCCTCGTAAAAAATCCAGACGGTCACGGCAACCATCACCAGTGAGTTGATCAGGGCGGTGAGTATGCCGGTCCTGTGGTAACCGAAGGTTTTTTCCGCCGTCGGCGGCTTTCTGGCCTGCACCAGGGCAAACCAGGTGATGCCCAGTGCGGCCATGTCGGTGAAGTTGTGGACGGCGTCGCTAATGAGCCCCAGGCTGCCGGCCACGAGCCCCACGGCCACCTCGGCCACGACGATCAGCAGGTTGAGGCCGATGCCCGCGGCCAGGCCGCGCGTGATGCCGGCAGACTTGTCAGGGGAACTCTCAGAGGCATGCACGTGCATGTTCAGTCCTCTTCGTCCGACGTGTGCTGCAGGTGGTCGAGGCCCTGGGTGAACAGCTTGAGCACGTGATCGTCGTCGAGAGCGTACCAGGCAACCCGTCCCTCGCGGCGATAGCGGACCAGCCGCGAGGTTCTTAAGACGCGCATCTGATGCGAGACCGCCGACTGGGTCATGTTGAGGGCGGAGGCGATGTCGCAGACGCAAAGCTCGCCTTCCCCCAGTAGTGAGATGATCCTCAGCCGCGAGGGATCGGCCATGACCCGGAAGATCTGGGAAAGCTCCACGGCCGTTTCCCAATCGATTGCGTTTTTCTCGAGCTTTGCGACCAGATCGGGATGGATGCACTCGACGTCGCAGACATATTCTGGTTCCTGGCGCTGGTGCCGTGGCAGAGGAGCCCTCTTTGAACTATGAATAGATGAACCCATGCTCATATATTAATTCCATGGAGGGGAAAAGAAAAGGCTCTCTCGGGGAAAGGTCCTGGGGAAAAGAAAAGGCCCGGCGCAAGCCGGGCCTTGAAGTTCGATTCAGTTCAGCGCCGCCTAGTAGACCGTCACTGTCACCGTCCGGACCCCCCAGGCATATGCTTCACCACAGGGAAGCCAGACGTCGATGCGGTTGCCCTGGATGGCGCCGCCGGTATCGGCGGCTATGGCGTTGCCATATCCGGACACATGCACGCGGCTACCCAGGGGAATCACTCTGGGATCGACGGCGATGACGCCGCGTCCGACCCGCATGCCCGTGGCCGTGGTGCCGCTCAGGCAATAGGACGTAGCTTCCATGGTGTAGCTCGATCCGCCCGCCGCGGGAGGTGAGGCATCGTAACCGCCGCCGGCTTCGGGCGCCGGAGCCGCCATCGCCTGCTGCTGTATCTGATTCATGTTGGCCTCGATGGTCGCCGCTTCGGCTTGCGCCGACGCCAGCTGGCCGTCATTGGCGAGTTTCTGGCTCTTCAGGGAATCGACCGTCGCCCGCTGCTGGCTCTTGGCCGCAACCAGGTTGGACTGGGCTGTGTTGAGCTGATCGATAGTCGCGGCTAGTTCGTTCTGTTTGTCGGAGAGGGTGGCGATCTTTTCCTCGACGCCGTTTTTGGCGTCCTGGAAGGAGCTGATAAGTGTGCGGTCCTCGTCGGCGATGTAATTGATCATGTCAACGCGGTTAAGGAAGTCGGAGAAATCGCCGGCTCCCATGACAACCTCCAGATAGCCGACGTCATTGCTCTTGTAAGTGCCCTTCAGCCGTTTCTCCAGAGCGTCCCGGCGTTCGGCGAGCTGGGCCTGGTACTCATCGAGGTGCTGCTGCTCCTCGGCGATGGAAGCCTTGATTTCCCCGAGGCGGGCGCCGGTATCGGTGATCTCGTTGTTATAACGGGACACCTCGCTGTCTACGGCCACAAGGTCCGTGACAGCCTGCTGATAGCTCGCATCCAGTTCCTGTGACCGCGCCTGCAGGTCACCGACCTGCTGATTGGCTGAGTCCAACTCAGAGGGAGTCGCCAAAGCGGAAGGAATAGCGAGAAGCGGGATGATGAGAACGGGAAGTAAAAAAATTAATTTTGGCAGGAATGATGTTTTGTGTTTGTCGGTCTTTTTGAAAGAGCCCGCTTGGATAACGTCCTCCAATATTTGCTTACAGTTCGCCCATCCGGCTCGAATCCCCACTACAGAGCCAAAAATGCCCGCAAAAGAGGGCCGTGGTTACCAGAAAATGTCGCAATTTCCGCTATTTTCCCCACTTTTCGCTGACCACTGGGTTCTGGACCCCGGCCGAAGTGCGACTATAGCATCCCCAAAAATGGTATGCAAGTTATATTGTGACAATTGTCTCAAGCCTTCCCGGGGGTTTCGGTTTGAAGGGGAAGGGGCATGCCGCTAGAACTCGGGAAGTACGGCGAGGCGCGAAGCAGGATGCGCCTGCTTATCAGAATTTCGAATCGGAACCAGTTCAAACGGCAGATAAAACTGGTTCAACGGCAGAAATGGAGCAAAATGGACTGGAAAATGCTGGTAACCGCGTTCATCACCATGGTCGTGATCATCGATCCCGTGGGCAACACACCGGTTTTCCTGGTTCTTACGGGCGGGGAGGGCCCCGGCAGGCGCCGGCGCTTCGCTGTTCAGGCGGTCCTGGCGGCAACAATCGTGATCTTCGTCTTTGCCTTCTTCGGCCGCTACGTGCTCGATTACCTGGGTATTTCGATGCAGAGCCTCACCGTCGCCGGCGGCATCCTGCTGGGCATCGTGGCGCTGGACATGATGAAGGGGAAGGTAGACGCCGGCGATCGGGCGCGGGGCGTCAATGTGGCGCTGGTGCCGCTGGGCACGCCGCTGCTGGCGGGTCCGGGAGCGGTCGTGGCGGCGATGCTGTTGATGAACGGGTCGGGCTCGGCGGGCGGCAAGGCGCTGGTCGCCGCCGGCATCGTGGCGGCGCTGGCCGTGGTTCTGGCAGCGCTGCTGGCCGCCGGGAGCCTGGTCAGGCTGCTTAAGGAAACGGGCATCGATCTGCTCACGCGCGTGATGGGAATCCTGCTGGCGGCGATCGCCGTGGAGTTCATCCACCAGGCGATCGTCAGCTGGGGTTAAGGGAAATCTGAACCGCGGCTGGAACGGAATTGGCAGCGGCTGGAACGGAATCTGAAAACTTAGGGGGGCGGCCCGCGCTTTGCGCGGGC
>JAJZQT010000081.1:5295-6856 GCA_021803005.1 Actinomycetes bacterium | reverse complement strand
GCTGCAACCTGGAACATACACAGCCACGGTCTCAGTCGTGGACGGCAACCAGATGATCGGTGACGCCACCGGCAACTTCAACATCCTCTGCAGCGGGGCGGCGCCCACTCTCAGTCTCACCAGGACCGGCACCTACTGGGCTTCATATGCCGACTACGTGGCCGGGATCCTCACGGTCGATTTCCGCATCACTAATGTCTCCGGCATCGACGCGTACAACGTCCGCGTCATCGGCACCATGAACACCAACGGAGTCTTCAATCTTGGTCCATTGCCGCCGTCGGCGAACATCCCCGCCGGCGCGCACGCAGGCTTTACCGTACTGTTCAACGTGCCGGAAGGCGTGACCCTGTTCCGGAGCACCGTTTACGCAACCGCACAGGACCCCTGCGGCAATACGTTCAGTTATCCGGGGGCGTGGCCGGGAGCGTAAGGAGAGGATCAACTCTCATCTGTTTTTCTTCATTTCCTCTGCCAGCGCCGATGTATAATTTCACGAATGCTGTAATCCACTCCACTCGACCGTAAGTTTGCCGGTTCCTCTCCGTTATAAGGGCAGAGGAGGCAGAGATGCCTGGTATGGAGCTATCCGATAACGAACTGGCCGTTCTGGCCGGCAGGGGAGACCCGGAAGCATACCGCCGGCTGTTCGATCGTTACCGGAAACCGGTGTACAACTTCGTGTACCGGCTGGTGGACAATGCCGAGGACGCGTCGGATATCGTCCAGGACGCATTCATCAGGATTTACTCTGTCCTGGGCGCGACTGAGATCCAGAATTTCTCCGCCTACCTCTACCGTACCGCCAAGAACCTGGCCTATGACGAGATGCGCCGCCGTGCCCGTTTTGCGGACTTCGACGAAGAGATGCTGTTACCCGAGGATCCCAACATTTATGCCGACCCGCAACGGGCACTGCTCCTTGGAGAGCAGATGGAGACGGTGCGCCGCGCGGCAAGGGGGCTCAACGAGAAACAGCGGGCGGCCCTGATCCTGCGGGAGCTGCAGGAACTGGATTACGACCAGATGTCGGATGTTCTGGAATCCAACCGTAACGCGGTTGGTGCGCTTCTCTCCCGCGCCCGTCTAAAGTTTAGAGAGGAGCTGAGGATGGCTCAGGTATCGACAGATCAATGCCCTTCCGGATGCGAGGAGGTCATCGCTATGCTCTCGCCGTATATCGACGGAGAGCTTAAAGCCGCGGCTAATGAAAAGGTAGAAGCCCACCTCGAGGATTGCACTTTTTGCCTGGCCGCTCTGGAGGAGATGAAAGAAGCCTCAAGGTCGTTCCGGATGTTCCTCCCGGTGGTACCGCCGCCGGGCGTGGCCCAGGCGTTCACCGGCTGGCTGGCCGAACTGACCGGGCAGGGCGCGGGCGACCCCACGCCAGAATCTCCTCAGGGCCGGGGCGGCGGCTCGGGCCTCTCACGTCTGCTTGGAAGCAAGGCCATCTGGATAGCAGCCGGCGTGGCCGTGGTGATGCTGGCCACCGCTTCCGTGCTGGCCTGGGGCGCGCTCGGCGGCCAGGAGTCCGCCCCTCCGGCATTCCAAGATACAGGAA
>JAJZQT010000081.1:0-5195 GCA_021803005.1 Actinomycetes bacterium | reverse complement strand
CCGGGGAGGCCAGGTGGAAACCCAGACCTACACCAGGTACAGGACCAGCGGGAATGGCGCAAGGAGCAGGACCGTCAACCGGCGCATTTCCGGCGTCTGGATGATAAAAAAGACAACCTCGCTGGCGATTGTCGCTGGTTTGTTGCTCGTTGCCTACGCGGCCTGGGTCTTCGGCTTCGGGTACGTCGAGGCGCGGGCGGGCCAGGCGGACCTCAGGTCACTGTTCTCAATTAGCGGCAGCGGCTCCGTCGACCCGGAATACCTTCGCGGCGAAGCGGTGGCGCTGGAGCGGCGGCTCGGCCACCTCGACCCGGTGGGCGAGATCTCGATTCCCGGCGTCGGCGTCGATTGGATGGTGGTCCAGGGATCCGACAAGGAAGCCTTGAAGAAAGGCCCCGGGCACATCGAGGAAACCCAACTTCCCGGGGCTGGCGGCAATTTCGTCGTCGCTGGCGACCGGGTGCTCTATGGAGCGCCTTTCCTCAACCTCGACGAGGTCGGGACCGGCGACGAGATCAGGGTGAAAATGCCTTACGCCACCTTCGTCTACAGGGTCAGGGAAAGCTTCATCGTCACCCCGGATGATATCTCGGTCCTGCAACCGGTTGGTTACGAGGCGATAACCCTGCTCACCTGCGACCCTCCCTGGGACATCAAGCAGCGGATCGTCGTCCGCGGCGAGCTCGTCGAGGTCCTGCCCGCGAGCGGTGGTAGCTAGCGAGGGAACAGCTGGCAGCGGAACCCGCCTGCTCCACAGCAAGACGGCCGCAAAATTCTTTCATCGCCCAGCGTAAGTCTCCAGAGGCAAACCCGTCATAAATGTAACAGCAACGGAGCCGGCGGATTCGACCCCGGTCCAATACACAGGGAGGATGGTTTCAATGAAGGCTTTTTTCAGAACAAGCATGATCGTAGTGGCAGCCGTCGTCGCGATCCTGGCTCTGCCGGCCGGTGCGGCACTGGCAGCTCCCGGCAGCATCTATTCTCACAATAATGCAGTGCAGATAGACCCTGAGACCCTTGCAGCGGTGCAGAGCCTGATCGATAACGGCCAACTGGATGCCACTACGGATTCAGGCGATGAAGATTTCGTTGTGCCCCCCGAAGAAGAGCCGGGCGATGACGAGCAGGTTCCGCCGGAGGAAGATGACGGCATTATTCCTGAAAATCCCGGCGACGATGGTCTCGACGATGGCCCGGGCCAGCCGGAGGAACAGCCGGGGACGTCCGACAAGCCCGGTAACTTTGATAACCCCGATACGCCGGTGACCCCCGAACAGCCACCAGTGACCACGAAGACTACCCAGGTTCCGGAGACGAAACTGCCGAACACGGGAACGCAACTGGTTCTTCTCGCCGCCCTGGGACTGACCCTGGCGGCGGTAGCTCTGGGAGTCCGCCGGTTCGCGGTGAGGCGCGCCCGCTGACAGCGAAAAAATAACTCAACCCTTCGCATCAGGGACATCCCCGGATACTGATCCGGGGATGTCCCTTTTTTCATCCGCTTTTATCGTAACTTTTGGCCGCCGAAATCCGTCATAGAGGTGAAGGCAAGGGATATGGAACGGGAGGACGGGCACGAAGAACCGGGCATCGCCTAGCAGGCCAGACGGGGAAAGCACGAGTACCCGCCGGACGCTTAAACTTCACTTTGACCAGTCACTGGCGTTCGGAGCTCCATTTGACGGATGGAGGGTCTGAGATTTCAGTTCACATCATTAACAAGCAGATAAACATCAAACTCCGTACGTTTCCAGGAGTTTCTGGCTTCATCAAGGTTTGAGATCCTGGCCCGAAGGGGCGCATCATGCTTCAGCAACATGGTCAGGGTGCCGTTTTCGTGGCGGGGGACATACCCCAGCTTGTGACCGCGCCATAGCACTTCTACTGCCTGGTTATCATGTGGGTTGTCAGGTTCCCTTGACAGGTCGAGCAGGTCTCCGGCTTTGAGGGATTGCCAGACCTTCTCCCCATCGTAATACTGGAACCCGGCGCCCGGGGACCTCTGCAGGCAGACTTCTTGGCACTCTTTTCCGAACGAAAGCCCTCTAGGTAAAAAAGGCAGCAGAACCGCCGCGAACATACTCTTGATGAATGACCGCCTGTCCATCAGTTAGCTCCTTTCTAGCTGGATTACAGGCTAACAGGCGCTCCGGACGGATGAAGATGGGGGGAAGGAAAAAGCTTCCGGTATCGCCGGGCGGCACCTGGTATGCCCGCTATGAAGCGCCGCTGGGCGGGCCGGTGGAGGCGGAAACCTGGACCGATGCCATCGGCGGTCAGGTCCCGGCGATAGTGTCACAAAGGGTACTTCAAATCCCTTTATGAAATCTTCTTCAAGACATCAACCCTGTTGACTACCTTTCTTTACTATCCAAAAAATTCGTTGTACAATTGACCGCCCCAGAATTTAAGCATCCTGCCCATATTGCTTCAAATATCAGAACGGTCGTGGAAAATTGCAGACAACTGAAAGGCCATCGGGTTCCACGCTACTGGTAGCCGCATTGCTGGGAACGCTCATGCTGGTTCTGGTCCTCCTGCCCGCATCAACTTCGCAGGCGGCTCCAATTACGACGTACGCATGCAACCAGGCCGGGCTCGATCAGGCTATCGCGGAGGGCGGCAACGTGGATTTTGACTGCGTGGACATCACGCTGCCACTGACGATCGACGCCAGAAGGACCATCGGCCAGGATCTCCACATTCATGGCAATGGCACCCTCGCCATAGAGGCTACCAGACCTGGTGGCACACTCCTGGTCAATCCAGGCGTCACCCTTACCCTCGAAGAAGTGCAGATCAGCAACGGGATTGGCGGCGCCAGAGCCGGCGGCATCGAAAACCAGGGCTCCCTCGACATCAGTGACAGCACTTTCCTCGCCAATTCAGCCGCGTCGGGCGCGGCCATTTACAGCACCGGATCGCTGACGGTCAGCAACAGCATCTTCGTTGACAATAAAGCCACCGGCGCCGATGGCGGTCCGGCCACTACTGGTGGTGAAGGAAACCCGGGCGTGGGTGGAGCAATCTTCGTCCTCAGCGGCTCCGCTTCGGTGACGGGCAGCACTTTCTCTGGCAACAAGGCAACCGGAGGCAAGGGCGCTGATGACGGCAAAGGCGGTGATGGCATTGGCGGCAGTATCTGCATCGTGGCCGGCACGCTGGCTGTTTCCGGCAGTAATTTTTCCAATGACAGCGCCCAGGGCGGCGCCGGTGGGGTCAACGGCTCCGGTGGCGCAGGCGCCGGCGCCGGCATCCGCGCGGACATCGGCAGCACTTTCCAGATATCGGGCAGCACATTCACCGGTGAGAACGCTACCGGCGGAACCGGCGGACCGGCTGGCGGTGCGGGTGCATCTGGCGGAATGGGTGGCAGCGGCAGTGGCGCGGGTGTGAGCGGCAACGGCGCGGTCACGGGCAGTAACTTTAACGGCAACATCGCCTCGGGCGGCCGCGGCGGAGACGGCGCGGAAGGTTATGTCACTTATTACACATGGGTGTGCGGTGGCGCTGGTGGATATGGCGGTGACGGCAGCGGTGGCGCCCTTGACGGTGAGGGCACGGTTTCGGGCAGCACATTTTCCAATAACGGCTCCATCGGCGGGGCTGGCGGCAACGGCGGCCGTGGAGGCGATGGCTTGAGATACACCTACTACAACGACGCCTCGCATGGCGGCGCGGGCGGCACCGGTGGCAGTGGCTATGGCGGCGGCGTCGGCGGATCTGCGAGCATCTCAGGCAGTACGTTCTCGGGCAATAATGCCAGCGGGGGCCCGGGAGGGACCGGCGGCAACGGCGGCCACGGGGGCCTTGGCTGGTATTCCACCATGAGCGGTTTGAGTGGTGGCAACGGCGGCGATGCAGGCAACGGCGGCCCTGGAGGCGGGGGCGGCTCTGGCAATGGAGGCGCCGCCAGGGGTGCGGTGAATATCACCAACAGCACCCTTTCTGGCAATAACGCCAACGGCGGCGCAGCCGGCGCGGGTGGTGACGGCGGCAACGGAGGGAATGCCGCTTCGGGTAACTCCGGCCCGTCTTCCGCACCGGGTGGTTCGGGTGGCGCCGGTGGCAACGGCGGCAACGCCGGCAGCGGCGGGACGGGCGGCAGCGGCGGCAACGCTGACGGCGGCGCGTTCGTCTCTGAAAAGTTGAGCGCTCACTTGGCTAACAGCACGATTGTTGGCAATACGGTTGCGGGCGGTTCCGCGGGCAGTGGCGGGTACGGCAGCCCGTGGCCGGGCTTTGGCGGCTTAGGCGGAAAGGGAACGTGGGGTAACCTTGATGGCCCCAACGGTTCTAATGGAAGCGTGGGTACAAGCGCTGGCGCCGGCTCAGGGGGTACGGGCGCCGGCGGCAACCTTTACCGTAATGGCACAACTCTGAATATTCTCAACACACTTGTGGCTGATGGCGTTCCGGCCAACTGCGGCGCCCTCGCGGACCCCGCGCCGGCCACGGCTTCTTCCGGCGGCAACCTGGACAGCGGCAACACGTGCGGCTTTTCCCTGGGGACCGACCTCAGGAATACCGCCCCGCTGCTTGGCCCTCTGCAGAACAACGGGGGCGCGACCTATACCCGCGCCCTGCTCGCCGGCAGCCCGGCTATCGATGCGGGAATCAGCACTGGCGCTCCCGCAACCGACCAGCGGGGGACTTCCCGACCACAGGATGGCGACAGCGACGACCTGGCGAAATGGGATATCGGCGCCTTTGAGCTGGTTCCCCCGCCGGGTCGCGACTGCCAGGGAGGCAGGCCTGCCCTTTCCCTGGCCTACAGGGCTTTTTGGGCCAGTTACGCTGATTATGTGGCGCGCGAACTTGCAGTCCAGACGATATTCAGCAATAACGGCACCGGCACCGCCTACGGTGTGACCATGACAGGAGCCACTTGCACCAATGGTGTTACCCTCTCTTCGCCGGTGCCATTTAACATGGGCGATATCACCAGTGGCGCCAGCGCCGGGTTCGGGGTCAGGTTCCACGTCCCGGCAGGAGTCGGTTCGTTCAGGGCCGTTGTGACGGGCAGCGCCGCCGACGTCTGTGGAACGACTTACATTTATCCCTACTAGGGAACCTCTGAACAACCGACCAAAACAAACGGGCTGCGGTTAACGAGATACATTTTCATGAATAATCGGCGTTGATCTATCAACATACGCTTGTTTCTGTCTTCCTGAGGCTCTTTTCCGTCC
>JAJZQT010000011.1 GCA_021803005.1 Actinomycetes bacterium | reverse complement strand
ATGGGGAACCCGGCGCTATCTGACGATGGAGCTACTCACGCAGCAAACGGAAAGGGAACTGGCGATAGCCTGACAATGATCAGAACGAGGCCGCTGGAAGAAAGTGCGAAAGATATTTGACACTACCAGAATAGCGCCGGCAGCATGCAGGCACGGCTTCCGCGGGCACGAATCCCGTGCGGGGAAAGCCGGCACGGCAAAGGAGAAACATTGCGAGTTCTGGTGATCGGTTCAGGCGGCCGCGAGCACGCCATCGTCAGGAAGGCCGCCGCCAGCGGCCTGGTTTCCGAGGTTCATTGCGCTCCCGGCAATGCCGGCATCGCCCGGCAGGCAGTCTGCCATCCTGTGGCGGATTCGGACATCCCCGGGCTGGTGGAGCTCGCGCGGCGGATCGACGCTTCGCTGGTGGTGATTGGTCCGGAGGCGCCGCTTTGCGCCGGCCTGGCGGATCAGCTGGCCGCCGCCGGCTTCAGGGTTTTCGGCCCCAACGGTCAGGCGGCGCTGCTGGAAGGCAGCAAGGGCTTCGCCAAGGAAGTGATGCTGGCCGCGGGCGTACCCACCGCCGGTTTTGCCCGCTTTGCGGAATATGCCTCCGCGCGGGCGCATATCGCGGCGATCTCCTTTCCCGTGGTGATCAAGGCCAACGGCCTGGCGGCCGGCAAAGGGGTGATGATCGCCACCGCCATGGAGGAAGCCGAGGACGCGCTGTCGCGCTGCTTTGTGGAACGCTCTTTCGGTGACGCCGGACTGGACGTGCTGGTGGAGGAATGCCTCATCGGGCATGAATGCTCGGTGCTGGCGCTGTGCGACGGCGAGACGATCGTGCCGCTGGAGCCGGCCCAGGACTACAAACGCATCCATGACGGCGACCACGGCCCCAACACCGGCGGCATGGGCTGCTACAGCCCGGTGCCGCGCATGCCCGCCGAGCTGGTTGACGAGATCATCGAAACGGTACACCGGCCCGTGATCGCTGAGCTGAAGCGGCGCGGCATCGAGTTCAAGGGCGTGCTGTACGCCGGGCTGATGCTCACCGCCGACGGCCCCAGGGTGCTGGAGTTCAACGTCCGTTTCGGGGATCCGGAGACGCAGGCGATCCTGCCCCGGCTGGAAACCGACCTCGTCGAGCTGATGCTGGCCTGCGCCGATGGCACCCTGGACCGCCAGCGGCTGACCTGGCGCCAGGAGCGCTGCGTCAGCGTGATTCTGGCTTCGGCCGGCTATCCGCTCTCGTCAAGCAGGGGCGATGTCATCGAAGGGCTGGACCCGGACGGCGGCCTTCCCGGAGTGGATGTGTTCCATGCCGGCACCGCCGAGACGGACGGCCGTTTCGTCACCGCTGGCGGCCGCGTGCTGGCGATCAGCGCCCTGGATAGCACGTTTCGAGGAGCACGCCAAAAAGCTTACGACGCCGCCTCGCGGGTCAGCTTCGATGGCATGCAGCTGCGCAGTGATATCGCCGCCGAGCCGGCGGCGGCTGAATCCGCGGACCGGCCCTGACGAGCTCCGTAATCAACTGGAGGATCCGATGAACGAGACGCTGGAAGGACTTGAACCGCTGGAAGAGCTGGAGCCGCTGCTGGAAAAGGTTCCCGGCGGCGATCTGCTGGTGGGTGTAATCATGGGCAGCGAGTCCGACCGCGAGGTGATGCAGGCCGCCAGCGATCAGCTTGACGCGCTCGAGATTCCCTACGAAGTGAAAGTGATCAGCGCCCACCGCGACCCCAAGGGGCTGGCAGCCTACGCGGAAGGAGCGGCGGCGCGCGGCATCAGGGTCATCATCGCCGGCGCGGGCAAGGCCGCGGCGCTCCCTGGCGTGATCGCTTCGCTGACGCCGCTGCCGGTGATCGGCGTGCCGATCCATACCAGCGACCTCGGCGGCCTGGATTCGCTGCTGTCGATCGTACAGATGCCGCCCGGCGTACCCGTCGCCTGCATGGCGATCAACGGCGCCAAAAACGCGGCCATCATGGCGGGGAAGATTCTGGCGGTTTAACGCCGCCCACGCAGCGCCGGCTGCTACCGCCAGCTCAACCGGCTCTGCCTCTTTTCGAGATAGCGCTGATGGTACTCCTCCGCCGGATAGAACGGGCCTGCCGCCAGGATCTCGGTGACCACCGGCCGGCGGTAGTTGCCGACCCGGTATTTACCCGACTCCTCCAGCTCTTGCATCGACTTCTGCGCCGCCTGCTCCTGCTCCGGCGTAAAATAGAAGATTATCGAGCGGTACTGCGAGCCGATATCGGGTCCCTGCCGGTCCCTGGTAGTGGGGTCGTGGATCTCCCAGAACTTCGCCAGCAGGTCCTCATATGAGATGCGGTCGGGATCGTATTCCACCAGCACGGTCTCGGCGTGGCCGGTTTCGCCGCTGCAGACTTCCTCGTAGCCCGGATTCTCGATCATGCCGCCGGCATAGCCCACAGTCGTATTGATAACGCCGGGGACGGCGCGAAACGCTTCCTCCACGCCCCAGAAACATCCGGCGCCGAACATTGCTTTTGCGGGAGCCATGGCTCCTCCTTCCCTCGTCCGGTCTTAAAAACGGTCCGGGAATTCAGCCGCTGCTCGCGCCTGCCGCCCGGCAATGTATTGTCTATACCCGCCAGAAGAAAATTCTCTGCCGGAACTGATACTTGTAATGAACTATTCCGCGGATGCCGCTCCCGGCCGCATCATCGCTCCTTATCGCTTTTATCTGCCTTCCGGGGGTGGACGTCCCGTGCGGTTCGTTAAATAATAAGGCGGTCGATTCAACTGACCGCGACCGGACAAGAGGCCGTTTGATTTCCAAATATTCACGCCCTGAGATATCAGCCGTCTGGACCGACGAGCACCGGATGGCCACCTGGCTTAGAGTTGAGATCGCCGTCTGCGAAGCCTGGGCCGAGCGTGGCCTCATCCCTGCCGGCGCCCTGGCCCAGATCAGGGAAAAGGCGGCTTTCGACGTGGCGCGCGTGCTCGAGATCGAGAAGGAGACGCGTCACGACGTCATCGCCTTTCTCACCAACGTTGGCGAGCACGTCGGCGAGGCTTCCAAGTACATCCATTACGGCATGACCTCCTCCGACATGCTTGATACCGGCCTGGCGCTGCAGCTGGTGGAGGCGAGCGACATCCTCCTGCGCGATCTCAGGCACCTGCTGGGCGTGCTGAAAAAGCGCGCCTTCGAGCACAAGGATACGGTGATGATCGGCCGCAGCCATGGCATCCACGCCGAGCCGATCACCTTCGGGCTGAAGCTGGCGGTGTGGTGCTTCGAGGCGGCGCGCAACATCGAGCGGCTGGAGCGCGCCCGCGCCGGCGTCGCCGTCGGCCAGATTTCTGGCGCGGTCGGCACCTACGCCATGATCCCGCCGGATATCGAGGAAGAAGTCTGCCGCAAGCTGGGCCTGGCGGCGTCGCCGGCCTCCACCCAGGTGGTCCAGCGCGACCGTCATGCGGATTTCGCCGCGACGCTGGCGGTGATCGCCAGCAGCATCGAGAAGATGGCCACCGAGGTGCGCCACCTGCAGCGCACCGAAGTGCTGGAGGCGGAGGAGGCCTTCAAGCCGGGGCAGAAGGGCTCGTCGGCGATGCCGCACAAGCGCAACCCGATCATCAGCGAACGCATGTGCGGCCAGGCGCGCATCATCCGCGCCAACGCGCTGGTGGCGCTGGAGAACAACGCCCTGTGGCACGAGCGTGACATCTCGCACTCATCGGCGGAGCGGGTCATCCTGCCCGACAGCACGATTTTACTTGACTATATGCTCTATAAGTGGGCTGATGTGATGGAGCATCTGATGGTTTATCCGGCCAACATGACCCGAAATCTCTGGGCCAGCTACGGATTGGTCTTCTCGCAGTCGGTTTTGCTAAAATTAATTGACAGGGGGCTCTCCCGGGAGGAAGCCTACCGCGTCGTCCAGACCAGTGCCATGAAGGCCTGGCAGGACCAGACCAGCTTCAGGCAGCTATTGCTTGAAGATGAGACCGTCAGGGCATCACTCACCGAAGCGGAGCTGGAAAGCTGCTTCGATCCCCTCCGCTATCTCAAGAACATCCACGTGGTCTTCGAGCGGCTGGAAGGGCTGGAAGTGTGAATGAAAAAACCCGGGACACCTTAAAACGTAATATTCCTGACAAATAAGCACAACATTAATCCGAGAAAAGCATGACAAACGAAAACAAACTATATGAGGGCAAGGCGAAGATCGTCTGGGCCACCGAGAATCCCGACGAGGTCGCGCAGCAGTTCAAGGATGACGCCACCGCCTTCGACGGCAAGAAGAAGGGGCAGATCGCGCACAAAGGCGTGCGCAATGCCAGGATCTCTGCCATCCTCTTCCGGCTGCTGGAGGAGAACGGCATCGCCACGCAGCTGGTGGACCAGATCTTCGAGGACACGCTGCTTTGCAAGAAGCTTCAGATGTACCCGGTCGAGGTAGTCGTGCGCAATTACGCTGCCGGCTCCATCTGCAAACGGCTGGGGTTCGAGGAGGGCGCGCGGATGAAGCAGCCGCTGCTGGAGTTCTTCCTCAAGGATGATTCGCTCGGCGATCCGCTGGTCACCGACGCCCACATCGAGGAGCTGGAGCTGGTGTCCGCGGAGGAGCGCGACGAGATCAAGCGCCTGGCGCTCGAGATCAACGCCATCCTGTCGGAGTTCTTCGCCGATCGCGGCGTGATGCTGGTTGATTTCAAACTGGAATTTGGCAAAGACAGCGCCGGCAACATCGTCCTCGGCGACGAGATCAGCCCCGATACCTGCCGGTTCTGGGATGCCAGCACGAAGAAGAAGCTGGACAAGGACCGCTTCCGCCGCGATCTGGGCGACGTCGAGGCGGCATATGAAGAGATGCTGAAGCGGGTAGAAACCAAATAGAGAGGTGGCATGAAGGCCAAAGTCTACATAACGCCAAAGCAGGGCATTCTCGATCCGCAGGGGGTCGCCATCGAGCGTTCGCTGCCGGCGCTTGGCTTCGAGGGTGTGGCCAACGTGCGCGTGGGCAAATACATCGAACTGGAACTGCCCGCGGGCGATGGCGCCGCTGACGAAGTTGACAAGATGTGCCATAAACTGCTGGCCAATCCCATCATCGAAGATTTCCGGTTCGAGCTCGAAACCGAATAGATCCTTGACCGCTTCCAGCCAAACCAAAGCCAGCACGGCCCGCTTTGGCGTGGTCGTCTTCCCCGGCTCCAACTGCGATGCCGACAGCCACGACGCCGTCAACTCTTTTACCGGCGCCGAAGCCCGCTACCTCTGGCACAAGGATACGGAGCTGGCGGGGCTGGACTGCGTCATCCTGCCGGGCGGATTCTCCTACGGCGACTATCTGCGCTGCGGCGCCATCGCCCGCTTCTCGCCGATCATGAAAGCGGTCAGGCGCTTCGCCGAGGACGGCGGCCTGGTGATCGGCATCTGCAACGGCTTCCAGATATTGCTGGAGGCCGGCATGCTTCCGGGCGCGATGCACCGCAACGCCGGCCTGAAATTCGTCTGCAAGCTGGTGAATCTGCGGGTGGAGAACGCCGCCACCCCGTTCACGCGGGCCTACGCGCCCGGCCAGCGGATCAGCATACCCATCGCCCACATGGAAGGCAATTATTTCATCGACGCCGAGGGCCTGGCGGAAATGGAACAGCATGACCAGATCGTGGTGCGCTACTGCGACGAAGCCGGCGAGGTAACGATGGAAGCCAATCCCAATGGCTCGCTGGGCAATATCGCCGGCGTCTGCAACCGGGATGGCAACGTTTTTGGCTTGATGCCGCACCCGGAGCGTGTCTGCGATCCGGTGGTCGGCGGCGCCGACGGCCGCGGCGTGTTCGAATCGATCATGGATTTCCTGGTGAATAAAAGATGATGCGAAAAATCTGTCAGGCGTCCCCGGGCTCGTCCCCGGATTCATTGACCTTATGACGGCGAAGCCCGCCTACGAGCTGCTCGGCCTCAAGGCCAGGGAGTATGACGACATCTGCGCCCGGCTGGGCCGCGAGCCCAACTACGTGGAGCTGGCGATCTTCTCGCTGATGTGGAGCGAGCACTGCGGCTACAAGCATTCGCGGCCGCTGCTCAAGGGGCTCCCCGTCGGCGGCGATTGCATCCTTCAGGGGCCGGGCGAAAACGCCGGCATCATAGACATTGGTAACGGGCTCGCAATCGCCATGAAGATCGAGAGCCACAACCATCCCTCGGCGATCGAGCCCTTTCAGGGAGCGGCCACCGGCATCGGCGGCATCGTGCGCGACATCTTCGCCATGGGCGCGCGGCCGATCGCCTGCCTCGATCCGCTGCACTTCGGCTCGCTGGAGAAGGCGCGGCAGAAGTTCCTGCTTGATGGCGTGGTCGCCGGCGTCGCCGCCTACGGCAACTGCATGGGCATACCGACGATCGGCGGCGAGATCCATTTCGAGGATGCTTACGAGGGCAACTGCCTGGTCAACGTCATGTGCGTCGGCCAGGTCGAGCACGACGGGATTTTAAAGGCCTCCGCCCACGGCGAGGGCAACCTGATCATCCTGTTCGGCTCCACGACCGGCCGCGACGGCATCGGCGGCGCCAGCATCCTGGCGTCGGCCGAGTTCGACGAGAGCGCCGGGGAGAAGCGCCCCACCGTCCAGGTGGGCGATCCCTTCACCGAGAAGAAGCTGCTGGAGGCGAGCCTGGAGATGCGCGACCGCGGCCTGCTGGTCGGCCTCCAGGACCTGGGCGCCGGCGGGCTGTCCAGCTCAGCCAGCGAGATGGCCAGCAAGGGCGGCTCCGGCATCGACATGGACATCGCCAGAGTGCCGTTGCGGGAAGCGGGGATGGAGCCGTTCGAGATCATGATCTCGGAGTCGCAGGAGCGCATGCTGGCCTGCGTCACGCCCGGGAACGAGGCGGCGGCGCTGGCGGTCTGCGCCAAGTGGGACCTGGACGCGACCGTGATCGGCAAGGTGACGGACACCGGCCGCCTGCGCATCTTCCGCGGCGAGGAGATGATCGGGGACATGCCGGTGGCGGCCCTGGTTGACGAGGCGCCGACTTATCTGGTGGAGCCTGTCCGGCCCCGGCACGAGGTCGATGAGCCGCTGGCGGAGGATCATTACCCGCCGCCGGAAGACCCGGCCGCCGTCCTGCTAAAGCTGCTGGCCTCGCCCAACATCTGCTCCAGGCGCTGGGTCTACCAGCAGTACGATCACATGGTACAGACAAACAACGCCCTCTGGCCTGGCGGCGAGGCGGCGGTGCTCAGACTCAAGGGCCGCCGCGACGGCGTGGCGCTGGTCACTGATGGCAACGGCCGCCGCTGCTATCTCGATCCCCGGCGGGGCGCGCGGGCCGTGGTGGCAGAAGCCGCCCGCAATCTTTCCTGCACCGGGGCGCGGCCGGTGGCGATCACCAATTGCCTCAACTTCGGCAATCCCGAGAAGGGCGGCATCTACCATCAGTTCAAGGAAGCGGTTGAGGGCATGACCGAGGCGTGCGAGGCGCTGGAGACGCCGGTCACCGGCGGCAACGTCAGTTTTTATAACGAGAGTTTTGGCAAGGCCATCTATCCCAATCCGGTCGTGGGCATGCTGGGGGTCGTCGATGATGTGGACCGCATCGCCCGGCACGGGTTCGCCGGCGACGGCGACGTCATCCTGCTGCTGGGCAGCGGCCGCCCGGCGGTCGACGGCTCCGAGTACCAGCTGCGCATCCACGGCGAGGTCGCCGGGCGCATCCCCGACGTCGATCTCGAGCTGGAGAAAAAGCTGCAGGCGCTGGTGCGGGAAGCCATTCGTGAAGGGATGATCATCAGCGTCCACGACGTCAGCGACGGCGGCCTGGCCTGCTGCCTGGCCGAATCGGCGATCGAGGGCGGCCGGGGCGCTGTGGTGGAGCTCGACGATGCCGGGGATGGAGCGGATGGATCCGGGCCGCGCGCTGACATCATGCTGTTCGGCGAGACGCCGGGCCTGGTCGTGGCCACCGTGGCCGGCGACGACCTGGAGCGCTTGCGCCAGATGGCCGGCGATGTGCCGCTGCGGGTAATCGGCCGCACCGGCGGCGAGCGGCTCGTGATCAAATCAGGCGGCCGCGAGCTGCTGAGCGTACCGGTCTCCGATGCGGCGGCCTCCTGGGAAAATGCGCTGGAAAAGATGATGCAGGGGACATAGCCATGCCATGCGTCTCCAAAACCGCTAGAATCATTAGATAAGGGCAGAGAAATTTCCCGTCTTACCGGGTAAAGGGAACTGTGGAACCAATCGTCGAAAACGATTACATCGAGCACGACAAGCCCGAGGAAGCCTGCGGCATCGTCGGGCTGAGCGCTCCCGGGCGGGACGTCAGCCGGCTGGCCTTCTTCTCGCTCTTCGCCTTGCAGCATCGCGGGCAGGAAAGCGCCGGCATCGCCGTTTCCGATAACGGCCATCTGACGGTATTCAAGGAGATGGGCCTGGTCTCGCAGGTGTTCAAGGAGGAGACGCTCCGGAGCCTCTCTGGCCAGGCGGCCATCGGCCACGTGCGATACTCGACGACCGGCTCGACCCGCTGGTGCAATGCACAGCCGGTCTGCCACATCCGCAACGGCCACACCGTGGCTCTGGCACATAACGGCAATATCGTCAACACCGGCGAGCTGCGCGGGATGCTCAACGGCCACGACATCAAACTCACCTCCACCAGCGACAGCGAGCTGCTGGCGGCGATCATCGCCACCAACCCGGCGGAGGACATCCGCGACGCCGTCGCCGATGTGATGCCGAAGATCAAGGGCGCCTTCTCGGTGGTGCTGCTGAGCCAGGGCATCGTCGTCGGCTTCCGCGATCCCTGGGGCGTGCGGCCGCTGGCGGTCGGCCGCCTCGAGGACGGCAACTACGTGCTGGCGTCGGAGAGCTGCGGCCTGGACATCGTCGGCGCCGAGCTTGTCCAGGAGGTCGCGCCGGGGCAGATGGTAGTGCTGACGCCGGGGCGGATGGATGTCACCCAGGTGATCCCGCCGGCGAAAGACCAGGGTTTCTGCATCTTCGAATTCATTTATTTCGCGCGGCCGGACTCGGTGATCGAGGGCCAGACGGTCTCGCGCATGCGCAACTGCATGGGCGAGGAACTGGCGCGCGAGTTCCCGGTGGATGCCGACATGGTCATCCCCGTGCCCGACACCGGCACCCCCGCCGCCATCGGCTTCGCGCGCGCGAGCGGCATCCCTTACGGCGAGGGCCTGATCAAGAACCGTTATGTCGGCCGCACCTTCATCCAGCCCGACCAGGATCTGCGCCAGCACGGCGTCCGCGTCAAGCTCAACCCGCTGGCGGAGCTGATCAGGGGCAAACGGCTGGTGGTGGTGGATGACTCCATCGTGCGCGGCAACACCACGCACAAGATCGTGCGCATGCTGTTTGACGCCGGCGCCAAAGAGGTGCATCTGCGCATCAGCTCGCCGCCGATCACGCATCCCTGTTTTTATGGCATCGACACTTCCACCAGCACGGAGCTGATCGCTTCGGAGAAGAGCATCGACGAGATCCGCAAGCACGTCGGCGCCACCTCGCTGGAGTACATCACGCTCGAAGGCCTGCAGCGGGCCGTGGGCATGCCGAAGGAGCGCTTCTGCCGCGCCTGTTTCACCGGCAAATATCCCGTTGACATCCCTGAAGATGTGAAGGGCAGCAAGCACCGCTTCGAGCAGGTCGAGCAGGGAACGGCCGGGGAAAAGAAGCGCCGGGCCAAGGCAAAAGCGGCGCCGGACGCCGGCGGCAATGGCGGGAAAGCGGCGCCGAAGCGCAAGACCAAGAAGGAGCCGGTGGCATAAGCGGAGACGCGAAAGAGCGTCTCACTTACGCGGGAGCGGGCGTGAACATCGACGCCGGCGCCGAGGTGGTGGAGCGCATCCGCGGCGCGGTCAGATCCACCCGCGGCGAGCTCAACATCATCGGCGGCCTCGGCGGATTCGCCGGGCTTGTCGAACTGCCACACCTGAAGAATCCCGTCCTGGTCTCGGCCACTGACGGCGTCGGCACCAAGGTGCTGATCGCCGAGGCGCTGGGCCGTTACGATACCGTCGGCATCGACCTGGTGGCGATGTCGGTCAACGATCTGATCACCACGGGCGCCCGCCCGCTATTCTTCCTTGATTACCTCGCCGTCGGCAGGCTGGACCCCGAAAAGGCGGCCCAGCTGGTGGAAGGAGTTGCCGAGGGATGCCGCCAGTCGGGCTGCGCGCTTCTGGGCGGCGAGACGGCGGAGATGCCTGACCTTTACACCGGCGGACACTTCGACATGGCCGGATTCGCCGTCGGCGTGGTCGAGAAGGACGCCATCATCGATGGCAGCCGCATCGAGGCCGGTGACGCCGTCATCGGCCTGCCCTCCAGCGGCGTGCACAGCAACGGTTTCTCTCTGGTCCGGAAGATCCTCGAGGTCAACGGCATCGGCTACGGCGACGAGCTGCCGGGTGTGGGGCCCGCCGGCGAGGCGCTGCTGCAGCCGACCAGGATTTACGCCCGGGATGTGGCGGCGCTGCTTCAGGCCGCCGACGTGCGCGCCATGGCCCACATCACTGGCGGCGGGCTGCCGGAAAACGTCCCCCGGGTGATCCCCGCGGGCCGGACCGCGCGCATCGACCTCTCCCGGTTGCGAACATCGCCGTTATTTGATAGCCTTAGGCGCCTCGGCAATGTCGCCTCCGGCGAGATGCTGCGGACATTCAACATGGGCATCGGTTTCGTGGCCATAGTCGCCGCCAGCGATGCCGGCAAAGCGCAGGACGCCGTCCCCGGTGCCGTCCGGCTCGGCGAGATCGTTTCCGGAACAGACCGGATCGAATTCATCAAAAGGTGAAAGGAATCGCTTGAGCCGTTTCCGTCTCGGCGTCCTGGTCTCAGGGTCGGGCACTAATCTCCAGAGCATCATCGAGCGGCTGCACGAGGGCTCCGGAGACATCGAGGTTGCCGTGGTCGTCAGCGACAAGCCCGGCGCCTACGGCCTCAAGCGCGCGGAGAAAGCCGGCATCCCCACGGCGGTGCTGCGTCCGCAGGACTACGCCGAGCGGGTCGAGCATGACTGGGCGGTCGCCGACGTGCTGGAGCACCACGGCGCCGACCTGGTAGTGCTGGCCGGCTACATGCGCGTGATGACGCCGGCGTTCCTCGACCGCTTCCCTTATAAGGTCGTGAACCTGCATCCTTCGCTGCTGCCTTCGTTTCCCGGCGGCAGCGCCATCGCGGACGCCCTGGCTTACGGTGTCCGCATCACGGGCGTCACGGTCCATCTGGTGGACGAGGGCGTCGATACCGGTCCGGTCATTCTTCAAGAAGCCGTGGACATAGAATATAATGACACGGTTGAAAGTCTGGCGGCCCGGATCCACGAGGTGGAGCACCGGCTGCTGCCGCGCGCGATCGAGCTGATCGCGGCAGGGCGCGTCCGCTTCGACAGGGATAATCCCCGCAAGGTGATAATCGAATAGACATTAAAGCAGCTTTATGGGCTTGAGCCGTCTCGGGAGGACAGATTGAAAGTCAAACGGGCATTAATATCGGTCTCCAACAAGATAGGGCTTGACAAATTTGCAGAGTCGTTGTCAGAGCTGGGGGTGGAAATCATCTCCACCGGCGGCACCGCCCGCTTTCTGGAGGAAAAGGGCATCAAGGTCGTTCCCATCAGCGACGTCACCGGCTTTCCCGAGATCCTCGACGGCCGGGTCAAGACGCTGCACCCGAATATTCACGCGGCGCTGCTGGCTGACCGGGACAAGCACGAGCACATGCTCACGCTCAAGGAACACAATATAAAGCCGATTGACATGGTGGTCGTTAATCTGTATCCCTTCGAGGAAGTCTCCAGCCGCCGCGGCGTCTCCGAGGCCGAAGTCATCGAGAACATCGACATCGGCGGCCCCACGATCGTGCGCGCCGCCGCCAAGAACTTCAAGAGCGTGGCTGTCGTCTCCGACCCGCGCCGCTATCCGGAGATCGTCGAGGAGATGCGCGCGAACGACAACCAGCTGTGCGCCGGTACCCTGCGCGATCTGGCGACGCAGACGTTCCACAACATCGCCCATTATGATACCGTCATCGCCAACTGGTTCAGCGAGGGCGTGGATGACTTCCCGCCGTTCATGCTGCTGGACTTCGAGAAGGTGCAGTCGCTCAAGTACGGCGAGAATCCCCACCAGCGCGCCGCGTATTACACCGAGGTCGGCTCCCGCCGCCATCTGCTCAGCCGCGTCACGCAGCTGCACGGCATCGAGCTGGGATTCAACAATTTGCTGGATTTAAACAGCGCCCGCGAGCTGCTGCGCGAGTTCTCGCTGCCGGCGGCGGTGGTCATCAAGCACAACAACCCCTGCGGCGTCGCCGTCGCGGAGGACATCAGCCGCGCTTACAGGAAGGCGTGGGCGGCCGATCCGATCAGCGCTTTCGGCTCGGTGGTGGCGCTGAACCGGATCGTGGACGAAGAGCTGGCCGAGATGATGGCGAAGAAATTCATCGAGGTGCTGTTCGCCCCCGGCTTCACCGCCGAAGCCGTGGAGATCCTCACCCAAAAGCCAAGGATAAGACTGCTTGTCAATGAGGAACGGCGCAAGGCGGTCACCGGCGAACCGGACTACAAGCGGGTGATGGGCGGCCTGATAGTGCAGGACAAGGATTCCGGACTGGACGAGCGCGAGAACATGGAGGTCGTCACCAAACGGCATCCCAGCGAGAACGAATGGGGCGACGCCCTCTTCGCCTGGCGGGTGGCCAAGCATGTGCGCTCCAACGCCATCGTCATCGCCAAGGGCCTGGCCACCGCCGGTATCGGCGCCGGCCAGATGAGCCGCGTCGATTCCACCAACATCGCGCTGCAGAAATCACAGACGGAGCTGCAGGGCGCAACGTGCGGCTCGGACGCCTTCTTCCCCTTCACCGACGCGCTGGACCTGCTGATCCCCAGGGGGATCAGCTGTGTCATCCAGCCTGGCGGCGCCAAGCGCGACGAGGAAGCGATCAAGCTCTGCGATGAGCACGAGGTGGCGATGATCTTCACCCGCGTGAGGCACTTTCTGCACTAGGGCGCCCCTCTACAGATCCCAGTCGGCGACTCCCGGCTCGTGCGCCAGCAGCTCCATGGCGCGGGCGGCGACATTGCCGGCGTTGATCCCCAGCTTGTCCAGCACCACGTTCCCGGGGGCGGAAGCGCCGTACCGGTCGATCCCCACCGAACCGCCCCTGTCGCCGACGTAGCGGCGCCAGCCGAGCGTGACGCCGGCTTCCACCGACAGGCGCGCATGCACCTCCGGCGGCAGCACCGCCTTTTGATACTCCTCATCCTGCCGGTCAAACAGCTCCCAGGAAGGCATGCTAACCACGCGCACCGAGATCTTCTTCTGCTCCAGCTGCTCGCGCGCGGCCAGCGCCACGTGCACCTCCGAACCGCTGGCGATGATGATCGCGTCGATGCTGTGAACGCCCCGGCCGGCCTCCGCCAGCACGTAGGCGCCGCGGGCAACTCCGCCGGCGTCGGCGCCCTTAAGCACCGGCAGCTTCTGCCGCGTCAGCGCCAGCGCCACCGGCGTGTCCTGCCGGTAGAGTTCCAGCGCCGCGCGCCAGGCAGCCGCGGTTTCCGCCGCATCCGCGGGGCGGATGAGCACGAGGTCGGGCATCACCCGGAGCGACATCAGGTGTTCGACCGGCTCGTGCGTGGGCCCGTCCTCGCCCAGGCCGACGCTGTCGTGGGTGAACACCCAGATCGCCGGCGCCTGCTGCAGCGCCCCGAGGCGGATCGAGGCGCGCATGTAATCGGAAAAAATGAGGAAGGTGGCGCCGTAGGGGATGATGCCGCCGTGCTGCGCCATCCCGTTGACGATCGCGCCCATGCCGTGCTCGCGCACGCCGAAATGAAGGTTGCGCCCGACGCTGCCCCGCTCGAAATCGCCGCCGCCGTCGACCAGCGTCATCGTGGACGGCGCCAGGTCGGCCGAGCCGCCGAAAAGCTGCGGCAGTGCCGGCGCCAGCGCGTTGATGCATTTGCCGGAGGCCACGCGCGTGGCCATCGGACCGTCCTTTTCCCCGAAGCGCGGCAGCAGCTCTTCCCAGCCGTCCGGCAGCTCGCGTCGCAGCGCGGCCATGAAAGCCGTGGCGCGGGCCGGCTCAGCCTGCTGATAGGCTTCAAACAGCCGCTGCCATTCCTGGTGGCGCGCCCTGCCCCGGTCGCCGGCGGCGCGGAAATGCGCCAGCGCCTCTTCGGGAACATAGAAATCGGGCTCCAGCGGCCAGCCCAGCGCCGCCTTGGCCAGGCTTACCTCTTCGACCCCCAGCGGCTCGCCGTGCGCGGCGGCCGTGTCCTGCTTGTGCGGGGCGCCGTAGCCGATGTGCGTGTGCACCATGATGATCGAGGGCCGCTCCTCTTCCTGCCGCGCCGCCTCGATCGCCGCCTCGATCGCATCCAGGTCGTTGCCGTTCTCGACATGCTGCACATGCCATCCGTATGCCTCGAAGCGGGCGCCGCGGTCTTCGGTGAACGCCAGCTGCGTGCTGCCCTCGATCGAGATGCGGTTGTCGTCGTAGAGGTAGACGAGCCTTCCCAGGCCCAGGTGTCCGGCGAGGGAGGCGGCCTCGGAGGCAACTCCCTCCATCAGGTCGCCGTCGCTGCAGATCGCGTAGATATAATGGTCGACAAGCGGATGCTCGGCCGTGTTGTACAGGCTGGCCAGATAACGCTCGGCGATCGCCATGCCGACGCCGTTGCCGAAGCCCTGGCCCAGCGGACCCGTGGTCACTTCGATGCCGGACGCCAGCAGGCTTTCCGGATGCCCGGCAGTGCGGCTGCCCCACTGGCGGAAATTCCGGATCTGCTCCATGGTCATGTCCGGATATCCGGTCAGATAAAGCAGCCCGTAGAGCAGCATCGAACCGTGGCCGGCAGAGAGGATGAAACGGTCGCGGTCCGGCCAGTCCGGAGCCGTGGGATCAAAGTCCAGAAACCTTGTCCAAAGGACATATGCCATCGGCGCGGCGCCCATCGGCATCCCGGGATGCCCGGAGTTGGCCTTCTGCACCGCGTCCGTCGCCAGAAACCTGAGCGTGTTGATACACTGCTGGTCGAGCTCATGATTCTCAGCCAATTCCGCCTCGTTTTGTCGGGTTGTCAGGATGGCCGCGTGTCGCGCACCGCGCCTCAAAGCTGCGCTCCACGGAAGCACACGCGGGTCGCGCCGCGGCTGTTTTATTTTGCCCGCATTGCGGGAAAGTCAATCAACGCGGTTGCCCGCCCCGCCGGGCGCCGATGAGGCGGTTGAGTCTTATGGCGCGACCGTACACAGCGGCCGCCGCCGGGAGCGCGCAGAACCGGCGCGCAGATTTGCCCGCTTCTGGGGGCTATAGTACACTATGTTGTCCTTTGGCCGGGTCAAATGGTCTAGAATGAGGTAGTGCCGGGCTTCTGTCCCGCTGCTGCTGACCGTGTCCCGGCCCGGCGTGGGCCGTTAGCTCAGTTGGTAGAGCACCGGACTTTTAATCCGGGTGTCACTGGTTCGAGCCCAGTACGGCTCACCAATTTTCTGCAACGGTCCGCGGGATTGCGCAAGGCCTGTGAACCGAGCGCGATTATCACGCCCCCATCGTCTAGTGGCCCAGGACACCGCCCTTTCAAGGCGGCGGCGGGGATTCGAATTCCCCTGGGGGCACCAATTTTCACACCGCGGATGGCGGTTGATTCAACGCCGGCTCATGATGAAAACCGCCGCGGCGCCATGCCGGGCGAATGGCACTGCCACTCGCGTCATCTGCCGGTTCCACTTTATGTGGGCGATTAGCTCAGCTGGGAGAGCACCTGCCTTACAAGCAGGGGGTCGGTGGTTCGAGCCCGCCATCGCCCACCAAATCATCCTTATTCGAACTTTCGTCGAAGAGAGCACCGAATAAGTCGGTATATTCAACCTTATAAATCTTACGATCCTTCACGTAGAGCTTCTCAAAGAAGGCTTGGTTAAAGAGCCTTTTTGTTTTAGGTTTGCATTGTTTGTAAGCCTCGGAACAGTTGGAAGCCAGGTGCGCCGCCTTATCTAGAATCACTCTGTATTGATCCAGACCGCCCCTTATCGTTTTTAGCCGTTTCTCTGAGGACTTCATTTCAGCCGAAATCCTGTCTTGCTCTGCTTTGAGAACGTCCAGCTCGATTGCTCCAGCATAATACGCTTTCATCAGTTTCAGCTTTTCATCAGCCAGTTTGGTGATTCTCTTGCCAAGGAATTGTTCTTCCATAGCGTTGTTTGACTGACGGCCAATCAGCTTCTCATTGAAGTCTTTTTTTATCTTTTCAATTTGATCCTGGGTCAGCTGGATATTCTCATACATCTGCTCAATCTCTTTTTCAATATCCACTGTGTTCACATATAGCTCTTTGCATTTTGTGAACTTCTTTTTCTGGCCTACGCAGTAGAAATAGACATATTTTTTCTTGGCGACATCGACAGACATTCTTGAACCACATTCCCCACAATAAAGCGTGCCTTTAAGGTAGTGGGGATGTTTGCGTGTGCGTTCACCGGCAACATTGTGAACGTTCATCACTTCCTGAACCTTTTCGAAAGTATCTTCGTCAATCAGCGCCTCGTGGTTTCCCGGGTAATTAACACCTTTCCACGGGATAAGACCAATATAAATAGGGTTCAAGAGAAGAGCATTGACGCTGGAAAGAGCCATCGGATTATTACCGCCTCTCCGATTAGTAACGCCCCTTTGAACCAGGAATTCTCGAATATCGTGAGTTGAATAATTACCTGTCCCGTATAATTGGAAAGCTTCTTTGATATGAGGAGCAGTTTCAGGATCTACTACGATTTTGGAAATGCTGTTTTTTCTGAAACCCTTTCTTTCATTTTTATAGCCAACGGGGGCCTTAAACGGCCAACCGCCCCGCTTGGCTTTCTCTGCCATCCCTTTTTTTACTTCAGTTGCGAGATTTGCGGAATAGAATTCAGCCATGAGAGCGTGAATACCCTCAACCAAGTTGCCAGAGGCAGAATCTTCAATATTCTCCATGACAGATTCCAGGACGGTTCCGGCCCGTTTTAGAATCGCCTTGATAGTGATGTGATCTTCCATGTTCCGGGCGAGCCGGTCGATCTTGTGAACGACGACTACCTGAACATCTTTTTCTTTCTTGATTCTTGAGAGCATTTCTTGAAGCTGTGGTCGGTCTTTCGACCTGGCCGATTCGCCCCGGTCAGTGTACTCATCAATAAGCTTCCAGCCTTTTTCCTCGATATATTTTACGCACGCTTCTCTTTGGGCAGGAATAGAATAGCCCTCATTGCTATCAGCCTTTTGAGCTTGTTCTTTAGTTGATACTCGGAGATAAATAACACAGTTCATTTTTAACCCACCCTGGCGCTGCTGCCGCTTAACCCTTTTTCAAAATTAGCCCAGACTTTGAGCCGTAGCCGAACCAGTTCCTCGCGGACCTGAAAGTGTTCGGCGATCTCATCAAGGCGTGCCTTGTCAGCCATCAGTCTCATAAGCGAAGAAAGCGGAATGAGCAGGCAGGCGGCGAAGACGTTAGCCTGCTTCTCATGGTAGTTGCCGAAGGAGTAGATTCGCTTCTGCATAGCGAGATGGTTTCCGGCGTGAAAGAGATGATGCCCGACCGCGTGAGCGACGAGCTCCCGCTTTTCCCGAACGGGCAAATCCTGACGAATCACAATAGAGCCCCGAAAGTAGTACTCGCGCATTCTTCCCGTTAGTTTGTCATCATAGATCACCGAAAGACCAAGACCGTCTGCAATTCTGTCAAGATCGGTCCCGTAGTTTTCGTATATATGATTGGCTCTGTCGATTACTCGCTTCATGATCGTTTCTTTCTGGGCGTTCGGGAATGAATGACGTTCTCAAACGACCTGATTAAAGACTGCTTTTCCTCGCGGGTCATGTTCGGGACTTCCTTGAACATCAGCGTGAACGCAGGATCATCCAATCCCAATGCCTCAAGCTTGTATTCCAAAAGGAGGTCGTCCATTTGCTCGGGGGAGAGTCCGAGGACTTCGCCCCATTTGTAGAGCTTGTCGCCCTGGGGAATGAACTTGCCGCGCTCGGCATCGGAGATGTAGCTGTTTGTCTTATAGCCCAGAGCTTCCCGTATCTGCTCTTGGCCGATGCCCCGCTCATGCCTCAATTGTCTTAATTTGTCGCCAAAATGTTTGGCCATTTATCGTTTCCTTACGCTAATTTCTCCTAATATAGAACAGAAACAGAACTCTGGCAAGACCCTTTTTATACACAATCTGTGGAAAACTTTCCTATTGACGGCACTTGTAAGACTACGATATTATTTTAATACATATAGCAGGGCAGAGAGCTAACGGGAAAGAAATCCCGTTTCTTTTTCCCTCACTATATCGTAAGCATACGATTTAAGAGCTTTGGAGAGGCAAAAATGATCGAGGTCTATCCCAAAAAGATCGATCCTGAGAGGGTCAAGCGCCAGCTGGATAAGCTGGTCACCGCCTTTTTGGATGCGGCCGAGGAGATGCTCGACAAAGAAAGAGAAGTCCTGAAAGCGGCAGATACAGCGCCTAAACCCACCCAATAGGTCTTACATTGATACTTACAACCGCTGTAAGACCCAATTATAAGACCCAAAATCTTGAAAACATTAAAACCACCAGGGGGAAATTAACAGGATTTGCGGGGCATTTAGCCCACTTCAATCCTGCGCCGTCTGTCTTCGTTTGTAGGTCGAAACGAAGCCCGACTTCCCGCCCCTCGCCCTACGGGTTCACTACGTCGAGGCGCGGGAAGTCTGGCTTACAGCCAGACGGCGCTTCCTTCGGTCGCTTAATTTCCCCTGGTGAAAAACACGAAAACCAATGACAAGAAAAAGAGAGAACAATCGAATATCGCCTATGGTTCTTACTACTCGGGATGTATCCATAATCCTGAGCGTTTACGAGAACCGGTTTTTGAAGCGCGACCAGATCCAGCGGCTCTTTTTCCCCAACGCTTCATTGGTGGCATGCAATATGCGCCTCAAGAAACTCAACGAGCACCGATTTGTGGATCGCCTTGAGCGTCCGGCAACTTCCGTCATCGCACAGGCAGTTTACGCCCTCGACAAGCGTGGAGCTGACATTGTGGCGACTTCGCTTGAAGTGGATCGCCACAAGATTAGATGGAACCGCGCCAGCAACCGCGTTGAATGGCTGTTCATGGATCACACGCTCGGGGTTTCGGAGTTCAAGGTTTGTCTTGATATCGCGCTTGCTGGAAGACCGGAAGAGATCTTTTTCTATCAGCGGGGCGACAAATCGCAACTGCGCCGGATTTCCGTAACGGGAGCCAAGAAGAAGTATTTCGTCGTCGCACCTGACGCATTCTTTGGAATACAGAGCGGGAGAGGCAAACATATCTTCTTCTTGGAAGTAGATATGGGAACGGAAACGCTGTCACGGTTCGCTGAGAAGGTGACAGCTTACAAAAGATATTGGAAATCACGTCAGTACACAGAGGAATACGGATTTAATCACTTTCGCGTCCTGACGGTCGCCGAAAGTGAAAGACGCCTGGCCAACCTGATCCAGGCAACAGGGAAAGCAGGGGGGAGGCAGATGTTTCTGTTTACGACCTTCTCAGAGATTCAGAGAAAGAGCCCCCTCGGAAGCATTTGGCTTTCTCCCTTCACAGATTCACCAACTTCTTTGTTGGAATAGCCCGCCAGGGCAAGAGCCTTCGGAGTTAGATCCCACAAGGACAAGGCTCTTTTTCGAAAACTTACCACGCACCTTGAACATTCGGTAGGTACTGCTCTTCACCGGCTTCGGAAGGCCCGGTTCAGGCTGCGGGTAAGCGTCCCTGAATCGGGCTGAAGGCTCAAAGTACCGCCACCCCCCAATGCGTTTCCCAAAACCTGTGCTGGCCTCTGCATGCCCGCACACCAATTCAAGGAGGAAGTCATGACCCTGACAATCTACGAACGGATTTTCGCAAAGTTGGAGAAAATTCTGGGGGAGGACATGGAGGACATACCGCAATATCAGCAGTTCCGGGCTCGCGGTTTCATGGAGCTGAACGTTGATCTTCTTCACGAAGACGAAGAATCAGTCACCATTGCCCTGAGCCACTACTTCAAGCAGAACGGCGACATGATTCCCGACCCGGACATGGAAGTAAGAATCTACCCGGAAATGAAAATGGCTGAGGCCCTGACCTATCAGGACAGCTTCGGCTACCGCGAAGTCTATCCTGCGCCCAGTCAGGTGTATCTAAAGGCCAAGAAGGACTTAAACGTCTTTCTGAACCAGTGGCTTTCATACATCCTTGAGCAGGGGTTCGAGAGGGTCGGGTGCTGGACGCCATGAATCTTGAACTTCTGAAGGTCAGGGATATCGCCAAGGGTGAACCTATCCGCTCTCCGCATGACGTGGCCAAGTTCGTTCAGGGAAACATGAGCGAGGAAGCAATGGCCGACCGCGAGTGCTTCTGGATTCTCCACCTCAACGCCAGGAATCAGGTGATCGAGAAAGAGCTGACCGCAATCGGTTGTGTGAATTCATGCATAGTCAGACCGGCAGACGTGATGAGAAAAGCCGTCATAAACGGCACAGTGGCCATCATTGCTGTTCACAACCACCCGAGTGGCAGTCCCGAACCAAGCATGGAAGACATGAATCTGACCGAACGGCTCAGGAAATCATCAGAGATTTTGGGCATACAGCTTCTTGATTCGGTTGTCATAGCGTCGGGAGGAAAGGTTCAAAGTATCATGCGCTAAAATTGCGCAAAATAAGGCACAGCTCAAAACTGTGCCTTTATTCTTTCAAAGTGATAATCGAAACTGAAGGAGGAACGATGGGTTGTGAAAACTGCAAACAGGCGCTGGAACTTGTTGAAGAATGCCAACAAAAATTACGTGAGGTCGCAAAGGTTCTAAAAACAGAGCCAGAGAAATTCGCTGTTTACGAACCACCCTGCACGGATCTGTACAAAGACCGTCTACTTCTCAAGATTACTGAAGCAGGAGCTTTGTGCGGAATGTCCCGCTCGACCGCCTATCAGATGCTTTATAACGGCGAATGGGGCAAGATCGCGATAAGACTTAGTGAATGCTCAATCCGCATTCCGATGAAAAGCTTGATGGACTGGATTGAGCAGAAGAGTTCTGATTATTCTTGAGCAATGATTAAGGCTCGGAATATAATCATTCAATATGGATTCAGCTCTGAAAATTGGTATGACCTATGACGATGCCGACGAGGTCGTCGGTTTTTATTTGCCCGAAGAGGACAGATCCACACACGTCTATGTACTTGGCAGTTCAGGTGTTGGCAAGTCAAAGGGTCTGGCGACCTGGATACTCGGCGATATCATGAACGGCAATGGATGTGGGGTTATTGATCCTCACGGCGATTTAGTGAATGACATAGTTGGAAATCTTGACGACTTTCGAAACGTCACCCTGGTCGAAATGACCGACCCCGACAACATAATTGGTTTCAACCCTCTCGAACAGCAAGAAGGAATCGACCCATACACCCAGACCTTGGAGCTCATCGAGGTTTTCAGGAAAATCTGGAACCTCTCAGATGACAAGACGCCCAGGCTGATTGAGATATTGCGAAATGCTGTTTTGACCCTCATCGAAGCGGGCGGAACGATGCTCGACATTGAACCGCTCCTCACAAACGAGCAATTCCGCAAAGAAAAAATGAAGCACGTAACTTATGAGGCCGTCGATTCCTTCTGGCACAACAGATATGAGAAGTGGGAAGAGAAAGAGCGAATATCGAACATCGAATCTACACTCAATAAAGTTTCCTCATTTACAAGCGATCCAAGAATCCGTCTTATGCTCTCAGCAAAGAAATCAACGATTGATTTCAGGCAGATTATGGATGAAGAGAAAGTGGTCCTCATAAATTTGGCTAAGGGAGTATTGAGAACAAACAGCTTTCTTCTTGGAGCTCTGTTCGTGGCCAAAATCCAAATGGCGGCAATGTCGAGAGTTGATTTACCGCCGTCAGCCAGGAAGCCATTTTATCTGTATGTGGACGAGTTTCAGAACTACGCAACGTTGAGCTTTGCGGAGATCATGAGCGAAGCCAGAAAATATGGCCTTTCTCTTATCCTTGCTCATCAGAGTCTTGTTCAGCTCGACCAGCAATTACGGGATATTATTCTCGGCAACGCAAAGAACTTTGTTATTTACAGATGCGACAGGCAGGACGCTGAACTGATCGTAAAGTACATCAAAGATTACGACCCGTATGACTGGAAGATCAGAAATGAGGACTCATATACCTATTTCACGAAGGACGAGCAGAGGGAGGAAGGCATAAGCGAACTAATCGCCCTTCCAACTCAGGTCGCCATTCTAAAAACGAAGGGCAAAGATCAGATGACGTTCCGAACCTTCGATTTGGAAGAAAGCTGGCGACTGGAACAGAATCAGGCAACGCTTAGACGCCTTAATAAGGAATCGGGAAGAACAATCAGCTTAGCCAAACTGGACGAAGAAGTTACTTTCCCCGATTCAGAGGTTGTCACATTCCCTGATCCGATTGCTGCTGAGCAGGACGAGCCCTATAGCTTCCTAGACTAAAGCGGACCAAGCAGGCCACTGGATTCCTTAATTCGCTTCGATTTGTCCATACTGAACTTATCCATGAGATTGCCGGCGGCTTCCTTGGCGCAGTCGATGGTTACGGAGGCAAAGCCAATCAGCTTGTTATGGTCATGGACGTAAACGTTCTTAAATAGCCGAAATAAGATCTTGCCGAGAAAAGGAATACTGTAGAACCAATCACCTCTTCGGTACAGGACGTAATGGAGGAAGAGGTCATCACCAGTTATGTCATAGGTGATGTAGCTCGAATAAGTAGGGCTATAGACGATTCTTAAAGCAGGCCCACCCTGACCCGTCATACCGAAATTGATTCGCTCTTTGCTGAAGCTTGTGTTTCTCTTTGCAATTTCTTGCTCGGCAAGAGCTAAATATTCCTCGCCCGCTTGATTCTGGCCTGGGAGGTAAGCACCCCAGCGTTGCACTACGTTTTCCTCTTTGAGATTCTTGGTGAGTCTGAGGATTGTTGCAACAATGAGCACGATTATCAAAATCCAAAAAATACCAGTTAAAGAAAGCATTTCACGACCCTTTCACTATTGGAGCAGGAAATGTCCCAGAAGATGAGCTTTTCAGCTAGAAGCGATATGATAGCCAAGCAGAATCGCTTTTAAGACCAAGATAGTCAAATTGGCTCATCAGCTGGGAAATCTATCACGAAGTAGTTTTTTCTGTCAAAGATTTTTCAAGTGTGGCATATGGAGGTTTAGGCACTTTGTATAACAAATAAAGGTTTAAATATCAATTTTTTAGCATTATAATTGGATAAATTATGAGTAGTGAAACCATAAAAATAATTGAACAGTATGTTGGCGAAGTGCTGACCCAGTACAAAAGTGGTCACGCTAAGGAACATGCCTATCGTCCGGCACTTGAGAGACTGATGTCAAGCTTCAAAGGTGTCACGGCAATCAATGACCCAAAACGTTCGGCTCACGGAAATCCCGACTTCGTATTCCTGAACAGATCCAATAAGGACATTATCCGTGGATACGCTGAGGCAAAAGATATTGATGTTTCTCTTGATAAGACCGAGAAGACCGACCAGATGCGGCGCTATGGTGGATATGAGAATCTCTTTCTTACCAACTACATAGAATTTCGATTTTTTCAAAATGGCAGCAAATATCGAACCATCACTATTGGTGAACTGAAGCATGGAACACTTCATCTAAACCCCGCGATGTATGGACAGCTGGCTGACGAGCTAGCACAGTTCTTAGAGCTCCAACCAGAGTCAATAAAAAGTGGCAAACGTTTGGCCGAAATTATGGGGGCTAAAGCCAGGCGTATTCGCGATAATGTCCAGCTATATCTAGCGCATGAAGATGATGAGAGGAACCAAGAGCTAGAGAAAATGTACAACATGATGAAAGAGCTTCTTGTACATGATCTCACGACAGAGAAATTTGCAGACATGTATTCGCAGACGCTCGTCTACGGCCTCTTTGTAGCTCGCTATAATGACACAACCCCAGAGAACTTTGATCGCAAGGAAGCGCGTGACCTCGTTCCTGCCAGTAATCCTTTCCTACGCGAATTCTTCGACCATATAGTCGGTCCCCGTTTTGATAAGCGACTAGCATACATCGTGGATGAGTTATGTGAGGTATTTTCCGTCAGTGATGTGAATATGCTAGTTCACAAACATCTAAAGTTGTTTGAGGTTGGTGATGAGAAAGACCCCATCATTCATTTCTATGAGGATTTCCTGAGGGAATATGACCCTGCGATACGCAAGCAAATGGGTGCTTACTATACGCCCCTGCCTGTGGTGCGCTTCATCATCAAAAATGTGGATGAGATACTGAAAAGAGACTTTGGTTTGCCCAAAGGTCTCGCCGATACCAGTAAGAAAAAAGTTACACTCACTAGTCAGGGCAAAAGTTACAAAAAAGATCTACACCGCGTTCAGATCCTCGATCCCGCTGTAGGAACAGCAACTTTTCTAAACGAAGTCATGAAGCATATTTATCAGGGTTTTAAGGGTCAAGAAGGCCGCTGGCCAGGTTATGTTGAGGATGATCTTCTTCCAAGGATCTACGGCTTTGAGCTGATGATGGCTCCATATACCATTGCACACCTCAAGCTAGGTATGACTCTTCAAGAAATGGGTGCAAAACCGAAACAGCGTATCGGTGTATATCTCACAAATACTTTAGAAGAAGGTAATCCGAGCCAGCCAGATCTCTTTAGCTTCGGTCTTGCAGATGTGGTAAGTCATGAGGCCGAAGAGGCCGCCAAGATAAAGCATGAGCGTCCAATTATGGTGGTCATGGGCAACCCACCATACAGCATTAGTAGTAATAATAAGAGCGAATACATTCTAGATCTCTTAAAGGATTACAAAAAGGCCCTTAACGAGCGAAAGATCAATCTTGATGATGACTACATAAAGTTTATTCGCTTTGCTGAAGAAATGATTTTAAAAAATGGGGCGGGAATTGTGGCGATGATAACAAACAACAGCTACATCGATGGCATAACCCACCGCCAAATGCGTAAGCATCTGCTCGAAACGTTCGATCAATTATACATTTTAGATCTACATGGCAGTACAAAGAAAAACGAAGTTTCTCCTGACGGCACGAAGGACGAGAATGTTTTTGCTATTCAGCAAGGCGTCGCGATAAGTGTCTTTGTAAAAAGGAGCAATAAGAAAGGACTTGGCGAAGTTTCTTTTGCAGAGCTTTATGGCACGCGTCACAATAAGTTTGACAAGTTAGGGATGGAAGTAAAGTGGCATAAGATTTCGAGTTCTGCGCCAAACTACTTTTTTGTGCCCAGAAATGAAAGCCAAGAGAAAGAATACTCAGCTGGAGTTAAGGTCGATGACCTTTTTATCCACCAGAATTCGGGCATCCAATCAAAAAGAGACAAGATTTGCTTTCCATTGACGAACAAAGAGCTAACATTGATCACCAACGATTTTGAGGAACTTGATGCTCCTCAGATCAGGACAAAATATGCATTGCCAGCTGATGGGCGAGATTGGCGAATAGATTGGGCAAAAAGTGATCTGGAAAATGGATTTGCCCTAGAGAAAGTGCTATACCGCCCATTTGATATACGCAAAACTGCGTATACGGGAAAGTCAAAGGGGTTTATCGCATATCCTCGCGAATCCACCTTTAGGCACTTCATTGACCACGAAAACATTGGGCTAGTTACAGTTCGTCAACAAAGCACTTTTAAGTTCCAGCATGCTCTAGTCACAGCAAATATGATTGAAAGCGGCGCGATATCATTGCAAACAAAAGAGTGGGGTTATATTTTCCCTCTCTATCTCTACCACGATGATGGTACACGCACACCGAACTTCAAGCCAGATGTGCTAAAGGAGTTTACTAAAAATCTGACATCGAAAAATAGCCCAGAGGAAATCCTGGATTATATTTATGCCGTCTTGTATTCGCCAAAGTATCGCTCAAAGTACCAAGATTTGCTGAAAATCGATTTCCCGCGTATTCCAATTCCTAAAGATGATACTACGTTCAGAAAGCTAGGAAAATTAGGAAATGAGTTAAAAGAGCTTCATCTGATGAATTCTAAGATATTAAACGATTATGAAACCTCATATCCAATATCAGGAAGCGATGAAGTAGAAAGAAATCGTTATGAGGAACAAAAAATTTGGATTAATGCCAAACAATATTTTGGAAACGTGCCTGAATTAGCATGGAATTTCTATATAGGCGGCTACCAACCCGCCCAAAAATGGCTTAAAGATCGAAAGGGCAGAAAGCTAAGCAACGAAGATATTGATCATTATCAGAAAATAATCAAAGTCTTAATCGAGACGGAGAAGTTAATGACTAAAATAGATCAAATATAGATTAATCAACCTTGGCTATAATTCATGGACGTTGAATGTAGTACAAAATTTTTTACTTTACATTTACATATCGCATGTTAAAATACATGTATGGAACCATTGACAGGCAAACAGCAGCGAGTCTTAAACGCAATCAAAGAGCTCTCTAGGCTAAACGATCGTATGCCTACACGGCAGGAGCTCGCTGACGCGCTAGGGTTTAAATCAGTAAATTCAATTCAGCAGTACCTCACAATACTTTCAAAAAAAGGCTATATCGAGCTTGAAAAAAATAAACGTCGGGGTGTGGTGATGGAAAAAGAGTCCCAACGCACCGTCAGCGTCCCCCTAATCGGATGCGTTGCGTGCGGTACTCCACTTCTAGCTGAAGAAAATATTGAGGCTTTTGTTGCTATTGATGAGCGGCTGGTGCGGGATTTGAAGAAATATTTCTTTCTGACTGCTCAAGGTGATTCGATGAATCAAGCTGGCATCGACGATGGAGATTTACTTTTGATTGAAAGTAGATCGGAAGCTTCGCCGGGCGACACGGTCCTGGCTCTGATTGGAGATGAAGCAACCATCAAGATTTATCGACCCAGCGCGAAGTATATTGCCCTTGTGCCAAAATCTAGCAACCCATCCCATAAACCCATAATTCTGACAGCAGATTTTATAATTCAGGGTGTTGTAAGAACTGTCATCAAACAAGAAGAAATATCGCCTTAATCACTCAAGGGAAAAATGAACGACAAATATTCATATTATGACTTTTTAGCAAACATAATTCCGGGCCTGCTCGTGCTATCGGTTCTGATTTGGTTATTCAATGTCTTGAAAATCAATTTCGAGTTCAAAACAGCTGAGATTCTTGGCGTTGGTATTGGATTAGCTGTCGCATATTCCCTTGGCCATGTGATTCAAGCGATTTCAAGTTTTGTCCAGCCAATATATTACTTTCTGTGGGGCGGTATCCCATCGGACAATCTTCTGTCCGGCAAGAGTAATATGCTGGGTGAATATAGAGGTCAGATCGTAAAGCAATTAAAAGATGCATTAGACATTGGAAGCTCTAAAGAAGCAGGTGGTGATTACAAAGAGGTTTTTTCCAGGGCAATGGCTGTCGTTAATTCTGAAAAGATTGGACGGGTCGAAGCGTTTAATGCCTCATATGCCTTTCATCGCGCACTGCTAACAAGCACCTGGATGTTGTCTTCCCTGCTTACGATCATTCTGATTCTCGCTTATCTGAATGAGCTGTCGTTAAATGAAAACGGGTCTGCCATTGCTATCGTGATGATTCTGGGTTGGGCTTCGGCAACCATCGAATTCTTTCGAACAAGACAGCGAGGCTACTATTTCGCGAAGGAAGTAATCTATTGCGCCTATTATCATTTAACAAAATCAGGAGGCAAAGATGTTAAAAGTACATCACATTAATGTTGGTCATGGCGACACCACATTTATCGAATTACCCGACGGTCAGACAATGCTTATTGACTGCAATTACACCGATTCAGCCGAAGAAGATATTCTCGAATATCTTGACCGGCACATTACTAAAACAGATGACGAAAAGAAAGTTTTGGATTATTTGGTTATAACCCATCCCGATGAAGATCATCTTTGTGGGATCAAGGACCTATCTGAAAAGTTCAAAATAGGAAAAATATGGGAGTCTGGCTTTCGGTTTGAAGATGGTAATGACAGGCCGCATTACGATGACTTCCTATCCTTAGTAAAGAAAATTGGCTCAGTTAAGCTTCGCGCGAGCAGGACGCCCTACGAAGTAGGCGGAGCAACTTTTTACTGTTTTAGTTCATCAAAATATGCTGAGGACGAAAACAACGACGTTCATTATGATTGCTTGGTTCTAAGAATGGTGTACGGCGATGCGTCTGTTCTTTTTGCGGGCGATTCGAACCATAAATGTTGGAAGAATAAAGTTGTTAAGTATTACGCAGAGCGTGAACTGGCTGACGGTACCACACTTGATAATCTTCTTACATCTGATTATCTCCATGCAAGTCATCATGGGTCAAGAAGCTTCTTTATGGAAAAGAAAGATGACGAACCATACCTTGAAGGAATTAAAGCAATTGATCCGTCAGTTGTAATAGTTTCAGCGCTAAGCATGGATGAAAGCGAAGATCGAGGTGGAAAAGATCAGGATTGGCCACCTCATGAGGACGCGATGAGCATATACGAGGAACATGCTGACGAGATCCTTCTTACCTGTGATGGAAATATCATTTACGAAATAAGCGATGACGGAGGTTTCGAGCGGACTCTTTCAGAAAATGTCACCAAGCGTAGTGGAAGAAAGAAGGGCAAATTGATCGCGAGTGTGAGCTTTACACCACCAAAACCGTATTATGACGCAAACAAGTGAGTTCTTAATCGAAGAGGATGATCTAGAGTGGCTTCGGGAAAACTTTCCTGACCTGACCTATAAAGAGGGTAATCCTGGCAAAATATCTGGCATACTTGCTTTTGGCATGGAGTACATTCCTGATAAAAAAAGGATTGATCTTTATCAGTTTTCAAAAAAATCGAAGTCGAGAAATAATCTTATACATGACAAATACGAGATTGAAATAAATCTGGAGAAAACGAGAGATTCAATATGGCCTCAGGTATATGAAACAGGAAAGCGCATTCCCAGGAAGCAAGATTTTCACTGTTATGGTGATGGAAATCTGTGTTTGACGACATCTTTCGAAGAAGTAATATACTCACAGAACGGCTTCAACCTTCGGGAATTTATGACAAAAGTTGTCGTACCACACTTCTACAGTCAAAGTTTCCATGAGAAATATGATCATTGGCCCTGGGGTGAGTATTCACATGGTGTTTTGGGTCTCCTTGAGTCATTTGCAAATATTGAAAAGCACATCACTTTTTATAAAAAATTAGATGTTCTTTATAAGATATGCCATCAGTCTAGTTTGCTAGACCATTATCTCAATTCAAAAACCAATCCTTACTCCGTGATTTGCCCGTGTGGTTCCCTTAGGCCTTTTAGCGAGTGTCATTCGGAAGCTTTCAAAGGTTATCAAGTACTAAAGAAGTTTTGGAACGATGTATTGCTGAATCATATAGACCGGCAACTTGCTCAAAACTATCTCGATCCTACCAACATACTGATGATTCAGGGTTGGCGTCAGTAAAATTAAAAAATTATAAGTCCACTATTTGCCGAACTTGCTTGCAAGTTATTTGTAAGAAGTAAGGTCCAGATAAGGAGCCTCTAAATGGATTACGATGTCTATAATCGAGAAGAAAGATATGTCTGTTCCCACCTTTTTAGATTGCTTCATGAACCGATGGATGATAACTATGCGCTCAGCACGTATCTACGGCGTCCAATTAAACAGTACTCGTACCGAATTTATGCAGAAGTAGCGCTCCTGCGAGACGCCTACTATGCACGAAAACCAAACACTGGCCAATTCCTAGACGAACTTGTTCGCATGCTTATGGCGCAAGAGGACGTATTCGAATGCCGTCTCTATACCGAACTTCCCGAAGGTCTAAATAACAGCTCAATGACCCACCCAAAGCAGATTCGCCAAAAAGCCGGTAATGTATTGAGTCGGGATGAAGGACGTGTATACGGCGCGTTACAGGGAATGTTCAACGCAAAACCTGACCTAGCGATCTGCATCGATGACGATCTGCTAATTTATGAAGCAAAGCTTACCTTGGATTTTGATCGCGAACAAATGGAAAGAACAAAGAATATCGCCAAGGTTTGGGCAAAATTGCTATTCAAAGATCTTGGATTTGTTAGCCCGCCGAACGTCCAGGTTCTTAAACTAGGGTTGGCCAAGTATAAGCCGGACGTATCGTGGCAGGAAATTGCCGACATCGCTGATACCGTTTATCCCGCGGAGGACCGCACACGCTCTGTGCTGGCTCACGCAGCGACAATGGCCTAACTCAACATCAAGCCACCGCCGCCATAACGGCTTTTTCAAGCTGATTCAGCATATATAAGTTCGAATAAGTGCCGATTACGCCCACCACCTATTTACCCCTCAGAAATGGCTTTGTTAAGCCATATTTTTGTTGCTATATCGATGACGCCTTACCGAAGTTCGAGCTTTCGTGCTCGATTTATGGTTGTGTCAATGTTGTGAAAAGGTCAAAATTACATTTCTCTTTCAGGCGGGTCGTCTGAGAATCGTCTCCGAAGCCACAGGCTCACATAAACCAGCGACATGAGAACTGGGATTTCAATGAGTGGGCCTACGGTCGTAGCCAGCGCTTCGGGCGAGGTGACTCCCCACACGGCGATAGCTACTGCGATCGCCAGCTCGAAATTGTTCGACGACGCGGTGAACGCGATCGCCGCGTTTTCGCGATACGGATGTCCGAGCAGCCTGGCGATGGAGAATGCGGTAAAGAACGCAACGAAGAAAAAGGTCACTAGCGGCAATGCGATGCGGAGAACGTCGAGCGGTAGTTGAACAATCTTCTGGCCCTGCAACGCGAAGGTGAGGACAATCGTATACAGCAAACCGGCAAGTGGGATCTTGCCGATGCGCGGGAGGAAACGCTCTTCGTACCAAGACTGACCGCGCCGTCGGAGCATTATTCTGCGGGTGGTATAGCCAAGCATGAGCGGAATTCCCAGAAAGAGGACAACGCTCTTTGCGATCTCCCAAGTCGACGCCTGCAGTTGTGCCGACTCCCCGCCGGTCCAACGAGGCAGCAGCGTCAAATAGAACCAGCCGAGGACGGAGAAGAAGAAGACCTGGATGACCGAGTTGAGCGCCACGAGGACAGCTGCGAGTTCGTTGTCGCCTTCCGCCAACATGTTCCAGACGAGAACCATGCCAATACACGGCGCGATGCCGATAAGAATCAAGCCCGTTCGATAGTGTGGGAGGTCAGGCAGCATGGCATGGGCAACCACATACATGATGAGAGGGCCGACGCCCCACGTCAGGACAAGCGAAAGGACCAATGCCGAGAGCCGAATCGTTCCTGGCCGGACGCGCTCGTAACGCACCTTCAGGAAGACGGGATACATCATCGCGAGCAGTCCGAGGAATATGGGTACTGATACCCCGTCGATCTCCGTGCGCTTGACTAGGGAGTCGATGCCCGGAAACAACCAGCCGATACTGACGCCGAGTACCATCGCGGCAAGTACCCAGAGCGTCAGATACCGGTCGAGGACCGATATTTTTGCTGCGACTGACACCTTGGCGTTCTCGGAATCGGCCATATTATCATCCTTTATGGGTCTGTTCGCTTACCCTGATATTTCCTAATATTTCAACGACTCATCCCATCACGGCAAACACGGAGCCGATTTCTTATTGCTCTATTTCAGAAGCAAAGGCTCAGCCAGCCAAGGAACCAGGAAGCTGCGAGCGGCCAGATTCTGTGCCTCTTCTATAAAACGGGTTTCCTGATCTCTCCGTCTACCAAGAACGGGATCGCTGATAGAAAGCGGCGCCAGGCTTTGGTTGATAATCCAGGCGTATGGCTCGATTTCCGCCCGCCGCAGGTCTTCCTGCAAGGCGGCAGCCTCATGTACCGGTGTTGCTTCCGGTAGGGTCACAACCAACGCTTTCGTGAATTCGGGATCGCGTAACCGTGGTAGCAGCTGGCGCACTGCTTCGGGAAGTTCCGCCATGGTCTGTGACACCTGGCGGTGATAAGCCTCGGCAGCGTCAAGCAACAGCAATGTATGGCCGGTAGGTGCCGTGTCAATGACGACAAAGGCATCCAGACCCTCAGCAACCGTGTGGGCAAAGGCACGGAAGACCGCTATCTCCTCAGTGCAGGGGGAACGCAGGTCCTCTTCCAGCAGCGCTCGGCCCTGTTCGTCGAGATTGGCACCGGCCGTAGCCATAACCTCGTCTGAGTAGGCTTTGGTTTCGGCCTGGGGGTCGATACGGCTGATGGTCAGTCCCTTTACATCGCGCCCTACGGTTGCTTCAACGTGGGCCGCCGGGTCGGTCGTGGTTAGATGAACCGCGTGGCCCATCCGGACCAGCCGGAGAGCAATGGCGGCGGCAAGGGTTGTCTTACCGACGCCACCTTTCCCCAAAGTCATAACGACACCTTTGCCGCCGCCGGCGATTTCAGCAGTCAGGTCATCTAGTGATGGATACTTTGTCTTAAGGCTGACTGCGGATGAAGCAGTCGTTACCAAAGACGCTGCGGAGCTTTCACCGCCAAGGAATCGGCGTAGGGAATCGACACCAAGCATGGCCTCCTGTGCAAGAGGCAGTTCGGTTCTCGGCAGTTCGGCCAGAACAGCCGGAATCGAGTCAATTGCAGCTTGGCAGCGATCGGTCAGGGCTGTAGCCAGGGGGTCGCCGGTGTCCTCGGCAACGAAAAGGCCGTTTAGCAACAACACCTGATTCATGATGTTGAGCTCCGCAAGTTCCCCTGACGTTCGAGCTGCTTCCGTCAGCGAGCTTTCATCCGGGCGGCTGACGACGATGATAGTGGTCAGCGCCGCGTCCGCCAGGGCGGCGCGGGTTTTAGCGTACATCTCCTTCTGTGCCCCCAGGCCGGATAATGGGCCAAGGCAAGAGGTGCCGCCGACACTCTCGGCAATGAAATCGCTCCAGGCGGCTGGTAACTCCAGGAGTCTCAATGTATGGCCGGTCGGCGCAGTATCGAATACGATGTGGTCGAAGCGGCTTCCATCATCAGGACCGCCAAGCAGCTTGGCGAATTCATCGAAGGCGGCAATCTCGACAGTACAGGCTCCGGATAGCTGCTCCTCTATACTGGCAATAGCTTCGGCTGGCAGCGATTCGCGGTATGGGCCAACAACTCGCTCACGGTAGGCGGCAGCCGCTTCTGCCGGTTCGATGTTCATAGCGATCAGTCCTGGCACGGATTGTATCTCGGTACCTCCCTGCGACAGTGGCGTTCCCAGCACCTCATCCAGATTGGAGGCCGGGTCGGTACTGACTAAAAGTACCTTGAGTCCGCGGTCGGCCAAGGCGATGGCCGTAGACGTGGCGGTGGTCGTCTTGCCGACACCACCCTTGCCAGTGAAGAACAGATTGCGTGTGGGTTGTTTTAGGAATTCCATAAACAGCCCCTTAACAGTTGCAGCCCGGCCCACAATCCGAGGATTCCGACGATGGCGGGCAGCAAGATTCATCATTTGACGATGGTAACGGGCAACAGGGATTATCGGTCTTTGATGGAGAGTTAAGATCGATTTCAACACCCCGTGCCTTTAGGGCTGCTTGCCACTCATCGGTAGTCGGATACTCGTGCTCGGCGATGACCTCGCCGTCAATATATATCATCGGAAGAGCGTGAGGTCCCTGCTCTTTCAGCACCTCGCCGATGGCGGCGTTTTTCGCGAACGCGTCAAGATCATTTGAGAGGTTGTAGCGGTTCACCTTTATTGCCCCTGCACCCTTTTCCTCGATTAATCTCAGCGTTTCCTGCAACTTGACCAGCTTTGGGTCGACGGACGGTCCGCAGACGCCGCTGGAGCAGCACATTGCTGGTTCGAATAGTTCAATCTTCATGATTTCTTCCTTTCGTTTTTAGATACTAATTTGCTTCTTGTTGTTTATCGTATCGCCGGAATAAACAGCACTGGCACTTCAGCACCACGCGCCACTTCATTGGCTACGCTTCCGAATAGCGCCTCACGAAACAATCCCTTGCCATGGTTACCCATGACTACAAGGGAATAGTTGCCTGTTTTGGTCATGTCGACGATCTCGTCTCCCGGGCTACCGCTGACCCATTCGGTCGACACCCGGCAGCCCAGTCGCTCCAACTGCTCCTGCATAGACCTGAGGCGCTCTAGGTCAAGTGTCTTTTGCTCTTCCAACGATTTCTTCGGAAGGTGAACAGCATGCTGACTTTCCATGACATGCATCAGGGTCACAGCCGGAACACCTTCTTTGCAAATATTTAAGAGATATGAAAACGCCCGCTCGCTGGTATCAGAGAAGTCGGTGGGGAAAAGTATCTTCTCAAACGGTCTTATACAGACTGAGATGCGGCACTGGTCTCCTTCACCTTCCACATTGATACGAGAAAGGAACACAGGGTGTCTGGTTATCTGCAGCAGCTTGAAAGAGACACCTCCAAGTGCTGAACGGGCGAGGCCGTGGCCGCGAGAGCCGATGAGGATGGCGTCTGCGCCATGCCGGTCCGCGAGGTCTTCCAGGTCGTGTGCAGGAATACCCAGCTCTAGCGCAATGTCAACTGCTATGCCCTGCTTTTCAAGCAGCTTCTTCTGACGTTCAAGTTGTGGACTGGCCTTTTCCTTGAGAAGTTCCTCCAGGCCGGGAGTGTTGGCCACATAAACTACGTGGGCCAGGACTGCTTTCCTTAGCCCAAGCGTTTTTAGTTCCGCCGCACACTGCACAAGGCAGTCAGCTGCAGGCGACATGTCAGTAGCAATCAAAATCTTTTCAAACATTTGTCATCCCTCCTTTGTAAAAGCGAGCGCAGACTCGCGAAAATACCGCCGCTGGAACCAGAAAGCCACATTGACCAACCCAATCATGACCGGCACCTCCACTAACGGGCCGACTACTCCGGCAAACGCCTCCCCGGAACTCAGGCCAAAGACAGCCACGGATACGGCGATCGCCAGCTCGAAATTATTGCTGGCGGCGGTGAAGGCCAGGGTGGTGGACTTGCTATAGTCGGCTCCCACCTTCTTGCCCATGAAAAACGAGACGACGAACATCACTACAAAGTAAATTCCAAGTGGGACTGCGATCAGCAACACGTCCAAAGGTATCTGCACAATCAGATTTCCCTTGAGGCTGAACATCACAACTATGGTAAACAGCAGCGCCACCAACGTGATCGGACTGATTTTAGGTACAAATTCGGCATGGTAGCGTTCCCGGCCCATCAACTTAACTCCGATAAGGCGGGTGATAGCCCCGGCAGCGAAGGGAATGCCCAGGTATATCAAGACACTCTTGGCGATCTGTCCGATGCCAATGTCGACTGTCGTGCTCGCAAAACCAAATATGGGCGGCAGTATGGTGATGAAGACCCAGGCATAGACGCTATAAAAAAGTACCTGGAAAACGCTATTCAAGGCCACCAGCCCGGCGGCGTATTCGGTATCGCCCTTGGCCAGTTCGTTCCAGACTATGACCATGGCGATGCAGCGGGCCAGGCCGATCATGATCACTCCAGCCATGTATTCCGGGTAACCGTGCAGAAATATAATCGCCAGCGCGAACATCAGGACAGGGCCGATAACCCAGTTCTGAAATAGGGACAACCCTAGTATTTTTTTATTCCTGAATACTTCACCCATATCCTCGTATCTGACCTTGGCAAAAGGCGGGTACATCATCAGAATCAGACCGATGGCTATGGGAACGTTGGTGGTACCCACTGAAAAAGAGTTGATGAAATCTTCTACCCCTGGAATAAGGTAGCCGGCCCCTACACCAACCGCCATGGCCGTGAAGATCCACAGGGTCAGATAGGTGTCGAGAAACGAAAGCTTTTTGCTCACACCGGAAGTCATATCATCTCCCTCTGAAATCAGTTGTTAGCTCACTCTCGAAGAAGCCGTTCATCCGCGCGCGGATTTTGTCGCGAATACGGCTAAATTCCACCAGGATCTCCTCATCGCTCCCCGTTGCCTTGGCAGGGTCGGGAAAACCCATATGAAGACGTTTGACGCCCCCGAAGAAGACCGGGCAGTTCTCATTGGCATCGTCGCAAAGGGTGATGACGTAATCGAAGGTCTGGCCTTCATATTTGCTGATATGTTTAGAAGCGCTGCTGCTGATATCGATGCCGAGCTCAGACATAGCCTGCACAGCGTATTTATTTAAACCCTGGGGATCGGTTCCGGCTGAAAATGCCTCAATCGTTCCGGCAAAATCGTGATTGACCAACCCTTCAGCCATTTGGCTGCGTGCGGAATTGCCGGTACAAAGAAATAGTGCCTTCTTTTTCATATGAACTCCTTGAATATCTCTATACTATCCGGATAAACGGATATTATAACTAAAAAAAATTATCTGCAGGTGGCCTGCTTCTTTGACATGTATTCGCGAAGGGCTTTCTGATCAGCAATAACTTGCGGTAATCCGGCAAAATCCTTACGCAGCAAATCAAAAATGTTCTGATATATGGATGTCGCATCATCCGCAAGGCGGTAATGCATCCACACGCCCTGTCGATTATCACTCACCAAACCGGCATTGCGCAGGTACGCGAGGTGACGGGAAACGGTTGACTGAGGCATATCCAGAATTGCGACCAGGTCACAAACGCAGAGTTCACCCGCCAGGAGAAGACCGAGAATCCGCAGACGCGTATCATCTGAAAGGGCCTTAAAAAGTTGTGCGGTCTTTTTCATATAAACAATATATCCGCATAAGCGGATGTTTGTCAATAGAGTTTCCTATTAAAGGGAGTGCTCTGTTCGGCTTCTAAGCAGTTAGCCTATTTACCACTTTTTCAAGCTGATTTAGGACTATAAGGTTCGAATAGCTACCGGTAAGGTCCACCACCTCCTGACGCACAGGTATACCTTGTAGGTTTGGATAAAACCTGCCGCACTTTCCCCTAATGTTCATTTCGCCTCCTAAGCCGCACCACATGGAAATGCGCCTCATCCTGAGTTCTAATA
>JAJZQT010000080.1 GCA_021803005.1 Actinomycetes bacterium | reverse complement strand
CGCGGCTCGCCTCGATGGCGGCCACGGCGGCCTCGGCTCCGGCCATGGTGGTCAGGCAGGGAACGCCCGTGCGCAGCGTCGCCCGGCGGATCTCGTAGCCGTCGGCGCGTGCCCCGCGGCCGCGGGGCGTGTTGATCACGGCGTCGATCTTTCCCGTGAGGATCATGTCGACGACGTGGGGCTTGCCCTCGGTGAACTTGCGCACCGGCTCGGCGGGAACGCCGGCATCCTTGAGTTCCGCCGCCGTGCCGGCGGTGGCGAAAATATGAAAGCCCATCCTGTAGAGTCGCCTGGCGAGCACGGTCGCCTGGGGCTTGTCCGAGTCGCACACGCTCACGAAAATACTTCCCCGGGAAGGAAGCGTCTGGCCGGCTCCCTCCTGGGCCTTGGCGAAGGCTATGGGGAAGGTGGTGGCCACTCCCATGACCTCGCCGGTCGACTTCATCTCCGGGCCGAGCGTGGTGTCGGCGCCCGGCAGGCGCGAGAACGGCAGCACCGCTTCCTTGACGGTCACGTGCGGGTGCACCGGACCGGCCGGCAGGTCCATTTCCGCGAGCTTCTGGCCCAGGACCACGCGCGTGGCGACCTTGGCCAGCGGCACTCCAGTCGACTTGCTGACGAACGGCACCGTGCGCGAGCCGCGCGGGTTGGCTTCCAGCACGTAGACCTCGTCGTTCTTGACCGCGTACTGGATGTTGATGAGGCCGATGACTCCCAGCTCGAGCGCCAGGCTGGCGGTGTGCTCGCGCACCCGCTCCACCAGTCGTTCCGCCAGGGAAAACGTCGGGATGACGCAGGCGCTGTCGCCGGAATGGACCCCGGCCTCCTCGATATGCTGCATGACGGCGCCTATATAAACATCTTCGCCGTCGCAGACCGCGTCGACGTCGATCTCGATAGCATCTTCCAGAAACTTGTCAAGCAGGATCGGGTGCTTGGGGGAAGCCTTTACCGCCGTCTCGATGTAGCGCTCCAGGTCTTCCTGGTTGTAGACGATCTCCATGGCCCGGCCGCCCAGCACGTAGGAGGGGCGCACCAGCAGTGGATAGCCGATGCCACCGGCGATCTTCAGCGCCTCCGCGAGGCTGCGGGCGGTGCCGAAGGGCGGATGGGCGATGCCGAGCTTGCGCAGCACCTCGCCGAAGCGGCCCCGGTCCTCGGCAATGTCGATGGCGTCCTGCGGAGTGCCGAGGATGGGCACGCCGGCGCGCTCGAGGCCGTCGGCGATCTTTAGCGGCGTCTGGCCGCCGAACTGGACGATGACTCCCCTGGGGTGCTCGTTCTCGACAACATTGAGGACGTCTTCCAGGGTAAGCGGCTCGAAATAGAGCCGGTCGGAGATATCATAGTCGGTTGACACCGTCTCCGGGTTGCAATTGACCATGATCGCCTCGTAGCCGCACTCGCGGCTGGTCATGACCGCGTGCACGCAGCAGTAGTCGAACTCAATGCCCTGACCGATACGGTTGGGTCCGCTGCCCAGGATGATCACCTTCTCGCGGCCGCTGTCGAGCGCCTCGTTCTCCTGGTCGTAACAGGAATAAAAATAGGGGGTCTCGGCCTCGAATTCAGCGGCGCAGGTGTCCACCGATTTATAGACGGGGATGACGCCGGCGGCGAGGCGCGCGTTGCGGACTTCCTGCTCGCTCGAGCCGGTGAAAGAGGCCAGCTCGTAGTCGGAAAATCCGGTCTGTTTGGCTGCGCGCAGGTCTGCTTCCGTGAGATCGGCGAGGGCGCAGCCGCGAAGGCTGTTCTCGTGGCGGGCGATCTGGGCCAGCTCGCCAAGGAACCAGGGATTGATCGCCGTGGCAGCCTCGATTTTATCGGCCTCGACACCGCGGCGAAGCAACTCCAGGATCAGGTCGTAGCGCTCGGCACAGGGAGTGGCGATAGTTTCCATGAGCTCACCGGTCGTAAGACTCAGATCGGTGTCGACATCAAGCTCGCGCGAGCGCATCGATTTCAGGAAAGCTTCCTTGAAGGTGCGGCCGATGGCCATGTTCTCCCCCACGCTTTTCATGTGCGTGGTCAGGGTCGTGTCGACCTGTGGAAACTTTTCAAAGGCCCAGCGAGGCGTCTTCACGACCACGTAATCGATGGTCGGCTCGAAGCTGGCAGGCGTCTTGCGGGTGATGTCGTTGGGGATCTCGTCGAGCGTGTAGCCGACAGCCAGGCGCGCGGCGATCTTGGCGATAGCGAAACCCGTCGCCTTCGAGGCCAGCGCCGAGGAGCGCGACACGCGCGGGTTCATCTCGATGACGACAATCTCCTCGGTCTCGGGATTGACCGCGAATTGAATATTTGATCCGCCGGTCTCGACCCCGATCTCGCGGATGATCTGCAGCGAAGCGTCGCGCAACCGCTGGTACTGGACGTCGGTAAGGGTCTGCGCCGGGGCCACGGTGACGCTGTCGCCGGTGTGCACGCCCATGGGATCGACATTCTCGATTGAGCAGACGATGACGACGTTGTCGGCGCGGTCGCGCATGACTTCGAGCTCGAACTCCTGCCAGCCGATCACGGATTCCTCCAGGAGCACCTGACCGATCGGGCTGGCGGTGACCCCGTCCTCGACGATGCGGCAGAAGGAATCGATGTCGCGGGCGACGCCGCCGCCGAAACCGCCCAGGGTGAAACTGGGCCGCACGATGATGGGAAGCTTCAGGTGCTCGAGCTTCTCGCAGGCCTCCTTGACCGACTTGGCCAGGTCGCTCTGCGGCACCCGGAGGCCGGTGCGCTCGATCGCCTGGCGGAAGAGGTCGCGCTCCTCGGCGCGCTGGATGGCTTCGTAATCGGCCCCGATCAGCTGCACGCCGTATTTATCGAGAACGCCAGCCTCATGGAGGGCCGTCGCCAGGTTGAGCGCCGTCTGGCCGCCCAGCGTCGGCAGCAGGGCATCGGGGCGTTCCTTCTCGATGATCGCGGAGACGGTGGGCACGTCCAGCGGCTCTATATATGTGCGGGTGGCGAAATCCGGGTCGGTCATGATCGTCGCCGGATTGGAATTGACCAGGATGACCTCGTAGCCCTCCTCCAGCAGCACCTTGCATGCCTGCGTCCCGGAATAGTCGAACTCGCAGGCCTGGCCAATTACGATCGGCCCGGAGCCGATCAGCATGATCTTGTGGATGTCATCGCGGCGCGGCATCAGGATTTCTTCACTTTGTTGACGACCATGTCGTTGACGAACTCCTCGAAAAGGTAGCGGGAATCGTGCGGCCCCGGACTGGCCTCGGGGTGATATTGCACCGAGAACGCCTGGACGTCGAGGCAGCGGATGCCTTCGACGGTGCCGTCGTAAAGGTTGAGATGGCTGATCCGGGCCTGGCCGTAACCGGTGCCGAGCATGAGCGCTTCCGCGGGAGGAGCCTCGAAGAAAGTCCTGGCCGGGGCGGTGGCGCGCTGGTCGGCGGTGGTGGGCTGGCAGGTGGCGGCGGCGGGCTGCGCCTGACCGGCGGGTTCACCCTCGGCGGTGCGCGACGATTTCAGCCGCGATTCCAGCGTTTCGGGCAGTTCGACCGCGAAACCATGGTTTTGGGAAGTGATCTCGACACGATTGAGATCGAGGTTCTTCACCGGGTGGTTTGCTCCACGGTGACCAAATTTAAGTTTGTAGGTCTTAAGCCCCAACGCCCGGCCGAGTATCTGATGGCCCAGGCAGATGCCGAACACGGGCAGCTTGCCGAGCAGGCCCTGCACGCATTCCACCGCATAATCGAGCGGCGCCGGATCGCCGGGCCCGTTCGAAAGGAAAACGCCATCGGGCTCCAGCTCCAGCACATCCCTGGCGGTGGCCGATGCCGGCAGGACCATGACGTTGCATCCGGCCGCGCCCAGGCGCTTCAGGATCGAGCGCTTGATGCCATAATCGATGACCGCGACCCGGTGCTTGCCGTTGATGAATTCAATCTCGTAGGGCTCGGCACAGGTGACCCGGCCGGCGAGGTCCAGGCCGGCCATCGAGGGCGTGTCCTTCAGCCGCGCCGCCATCTCTTCCTCCGCGAAATCTCCCCAGTAGACGCTGGCGCGCATGGCGCCCCGGCTGCGGATGCGGCGGGTCAGCGCCCTGGTGTCGATGCCGGCGACACCGGTGACGCCCTGCTCGGCGAGCCAGTCGGTCCAGCCCTGCTCCGCGCTGCAGTTGCGGGCCAGGTTGTGCGCTTCGCGGACGATGACGGCGCGCGAATGCACCTCGCCGGATTCGCTGGCGGTGCGGTTAACCCCGTAGTTGCCGATCAGCGGATAGGTGAAGGTGACCATCTGGCCGTGGTAGGAAGGGTCGGTGAGCACTTCCTGGTAACCGGTCATGGCCGTGTTGAAGACGATCTCGCCGAAGACGGCGCCGGGTGCGCCGAAGCCGCGGCCGCGATAGATGGTGCCGTCCTCGAGGAGGACCGCGGCAGGAGTACTTTCTGGCAGTTTGTTATCTGATTTTGGCAATGTGTCCCTGAAATTAGGAATTAAGTAATGTGTCCCCAAAACTATGAATTAAGTTATGTGTCCCCAAAATTCCAAAATTAGAGTTTCTCGTGTTTGAAGGCGGTCCGGCCGGCGGCGATAGTCATGAGCACGCGGCCCCTGGCCCTGCTCCCGGCGAAAGCGGAGTTGCGCGATTTGCTCAGGAACCGCTCCGGCTCGATGCCGAATTCCTCATCGATGTCGACCAGGCAGAGGTTGGCTTCCTCGCCCTCGGCGATCGCCGGCGCCGGCAGGTTGAAGGCCCGGGCGGGATTTGTTGACATGGCGCTCACCAGTGCTTCAAGCGATACTTCGCCCGGCTCGACCAGACCGGTGTAAAGCACGGGGAAAGCGGATTCAAGCCCGATGACGCCGAACGGAGCTTCCTCGAACGGGGCCTCCTTTTCCTGCCCGGCATGAGGGGCGTGATCGGTGGCGATGCAATCGATCTCTCCGGCGGCCAGCGCCGCCACCAGCGCCTGGCGGTCTTCCTCACCACGAAGCGGCGGGTTCATCTTGAAGTTGGCATCGAGCCTCCGCACCGCTTCATCGGTAAGCAGCAAATGATGCGGCGTGGCCTCGCAGGTGACCGCGGCCCCGGCCTCGCGGGCGGCCCTGATGGCGGCCAGCGACCGGGCGCAGCTCACATGGGCTATATGAACGCGGCCTCTCTCGTACAGGGCGATTTCAAGGGCCCTGGCCACGTCGGCGGATTCCGCCGTGCAGGGAATGCCCGCCAGCCCCAGCTGGGCGGAGACGCCGCCCTCGTTCATGACGCCGGCTCCGGCAAGGTCGAGGTCCTCGCAATGAAGGCTCAAGGGAAGGTCAAAGGTTAGGGCGGCCTGGAAAGCCGCACGCAACAGTCCGGCGTCGAACACCGGCTGCCCGTCGTCGCTGAACGCCACGGCGCCGGCCGCGGCCATATCCCACATATCGCTTAAGTGCTCGCCCTTGAGGCCGCGGCTGATCGATCCGATGAAGGCCACCCTGACATGCGCCTCGCTTTCGGCCACCTCGGCCAGCGAAGCCATGACCGCCGCGTTGTCGACGACCGGATCGGTATTGGGCATGGCGCAGATAGTGACGTACCCGCCCGCGGCGGCCGCCAAGGTGCCGCTGGCGATGTCCTCTTCGTCCTCGCGCCCGGGGGAACGCAAGTGCGTGTGCAGGTCGACAAAGCCGGGAAGCAGCAGGCGGCCGGTCCCCTTGCCCTTTGCCGGAGCCACGGCCGTGATGATTCCTTTTTCAATGGTGACATCGGCGCGGGCATCGACTCCCGACGCCGGATCGAAGACCCGCGCGTCCCTGATGACCAGCGTGGCTTTGGCTCCCCGTTTTGCTACGGTCGCCGTCATCTCATCCCACTGCCTGGATATTTCGCACTTCAGCTTCGCCCGCCGCCAGCGGCACAGCGTTATCGACGATGATCCGGTAGAGGACCGCCATCCGCACCGCCAGACCGGCCTCGACCTGCTGCAGGATCATGTTCTCCTCCGAATCAGCGAGCGCACTCTCGATCTCGACTCCACGGTTTATCGGTCCCGGGTGCAGCACCCGTTGACCCTTGGCCACGTGCCGCCGGCCGACGCAGTAATTGGATATATACTCGCGCATCGAGGGCAGGTAATTGGCGCCCTCGTGGCGTTCCCGCTGCATCCTCAACAGATAGATGACGTCCATACCCGCAAGCGCGTCGAGGCTGTGCGCCACTTTCGCGCCCAGGGATTCGACCCCCCGCGGCAACAGCGACGGCGGCGCCACCAGGATCACCTTCATCCCCATCTTCTTAAAGCCGCTGATGTTCGAACGCGCCACGCGGCTGTGCAGAACATCACCGACGATGGCCACCTTGAGGCCCTTGAGGTCGCCGAACTCCCGCTGCAGGGAAAAGATATCGAGCAGGCACTGGGTCGGATGCTCGCCCTTGCCGTCACCGGCGTTGATTACGTGCGCCCCGGTGTAGCGCGAGACGAACGCCGGCGCCCCCACATGCGGGTGGCGGAGCACGATGATATCGGGGCGGTAGGCGTTGAGCGTCAGGGTCGTATCCTTGAGCGACTCGCCCTTGCCGGCGGCGCTGGAGCCGGCCCTGACGTTGACGACGTCGGCCGAAAGCCGTTTGCCGGCCAGCTCGAACGAGGTCGAGGTGCGGGTGCTCTTTTCATAAAAAAGATTGATGATGGTGCGTCCGCGCAGGGTCGGCACCTTCTTGATGTCGCGCTTGGACAGTTCCAGAAAATCCTTGGCGGCGGTGCCGAGCACCGACTCGATCTCCTCGCGGGAAAGGTCGTTGATGGAAAGCAGGTTCCGGTTCATGGCCGCACCGCCTGTGTGAATGTCAATTTACAGTTCATCATTCAACTGCATCCTCGATCGCCTCGAGGACGATCTCATCCACTCCGTCAACCTCCTCGAGCCGCACGTTGATGCGCTCGTCCTGGGAAGTGGGAAGGTTTTTGCCGACGTAGTCGGGCCGGATCGGCAGCTCGCGGTGGCCGCGGTCTACCAGCACCGCCAGCTGTATACGCGCCGGGCGCCCGTAATCGAAGAGGGCGTCGATGGCGGCGCGGATGGTTCTTCCGGTAAAAAGAACGTCGTCGACCAGCACGATGGTCATGCCGTCGATACTGAAGGGAAGATTGGTGCCTTTGAGTTCCGGATGCAGGAGCTTGGGGCGAACGGTGAGGCTGCCGCGGGCGGCGACGTCGTCGCGGTAGAGTGAGATATCGAGCTCGCCGACCGGCATCTCATGCCCGGTGAACTCTTCCATGAGCGATGCGAGCCGGCGGGCCAGATGGGCGCCGCGGGTATGGATGCCGACCAGCGCCAGCTGCCCAATCTCCTGGTCTTTTTCCAGGATCTCGTGGGCGATACGGACGATGGTGCGTCCGAGTTGATCGGCGGGAACGATTGTCCTGATAAAAACGCCGCTCACACGCGGGTCCGGATGGACACACGCCGGCGGCAAAAGAAGATGTAAACCTGCTTCGGGTTCATATGTCTCCCTTGTCAGCCTCTCTGGGCGTGAATTAAAGGGTGTTGCACGAGCAATTGGTAGTTTATCGGAGGAAAGGGGCGTGAGTCAAAT
>JAJZQT010000010.1 GCA_021803005.1 Actinomycetes bacterium | reverse complement strand
TTCTGCAATCGGTTCAATTCCTTGACGCCACGACAGGCTTCGTGGTGGGATATTCCGGCAGTAACGCCGTGATCTACAAGTATTCCAGCGGTACCTGGACGGCGGCGGACCTGTCGGGCATCACGGGAACGGGGATATCCCAGCTGTGGGGCATCCACATGGTCGACTCGACCCATGGCTGGGCGGTCGGATTCGCCACCACTAATACCGGTTCGGGTCTAGGAGCGGTGCTCCAGACTACCGACGGCACGACCTGGACCCGCAACGCCGGCGGCATAACTGACAAATATCAGCTTTACGCTGTTGACGCAACCACCCCGGCCGACGGCTGGCTTGTCGGACAAAATACACTCACCGGAAAAGGCGTGCTCGCCAGTTTCAGCGGCGGCACCTGGACTGTAACCGAAAAAGCAGAACTAAACGGTCTGCAGTCGATTGACATGGTGAGCGCCTCGAATGGATATGCCGCCGGCTACGGACCGCCATCCGGGTCGAATTACGGCGACGGCAAGGTCTACAAGACCACCGACGGCGGCGTCACCTGGAACAATACTTCGCTTTCGACCACGCACGTCATGTCGGCCGTGTCGTTCGTCGACGCCAACACCGGCTATGCCGCCGGTGGTGAGGGGCGCCTCTTCAAGACCACTGACGGCGGCACCACCTGGACCCTGGAAAGCACCGGCACGGGCGTGCGCCTGTACACCCTCTCGGTGGTGCCCGCGGCCTGGCCGGCTTCGGGTTATGCCGCCTTCGCGGCCGGCGACAGCGCCGCAATTCTGCGCTCGCCGCAACCGCCGGAAGTCACTTCCGTGAGCACGGCGGGGGTCCGGGTCAATCCCGGGGATGCCATTTCCGCGACCTTCAGCAAGGATCTGAGCTCCGGGACCATCAGTTCCCCGGCGACCAGTTTTACGATCACGCCGCAGGGCGGAAGCCCGATCGGCGGCACGGTTGCCTACGATGGGCCGAACAGGAGGGCCACTTTCACCCCGGCATCGCCGCTGGTGCAAGGCACGACCTATACCGCCGCCATCAGCACCGCGGTGACGGATTCCGCGGGCAACCATCTGGTGCAGGCTTACTCATGGACCTTCGGCCTGCCCAGGGATTACCTCTGGACCTGGTATGACAACATCAACGGGGCCAACTGGATACTGATGGCCAATCCTTTCGGCTCGGGAGTGACGCAGAGCTGGCAGCTGGCTATCGGCGGCACGCCCTTCGGCCTGCCCAACGGCGGCAACGTCGGGCCGGGCCAGACGATCACCCCGCGCTATGGCGGCGTCATCGGCGGCCCGGTCGACGCCACTTCGCTTACAGGTGCCAAGGGCATCGCCAGCCAGCGCATCCTCTGGGCGGGCAACTCCCTGGAGGAAGTGCCCGGCACCGACTCCGGCAAGCTCTCAAGCCACTTCTGGTGGACCTGGTATGACTCTGCCAGCGCCGGCTACAAGGACTGGGTCCTGGTGGCCAACCCCAGCACGACTGACACCGTGGTCTACAGGATCAAGATAGGCGGGACCACCTACGACCAGAACCTCCTTGCCCCGGGCCAGAAGGTGACGCCGGTGTTCGGCGGCGTCATCGGCGGTCCGGTGGAGGTCCAGGCCTGGGTCAACGGCGGCTCGGAGACAAATCCGGCCGACGCCCGCAACGTCATGGCCTCCCAGCGGGTGCTCTCTAACGGCGGCTCTGCCTTTAACGAGGTGCCCGGCATCGCCGACAGCGACCTCTCAAGCGACTACCTCTGGACCTGGTACGACAACGTCGGCGGCCGTAACTGGGTGCTGATCGCCAACCCCGCCACCAATGCCGACGGCTCCCAGAACACGGACAATCTCTACTACACGGTCACCATCGCCGGCGCCCCGGTGGACGCCGGGGGCCCCATCGCCCCGGGACAGAAGGTAACGCCCATCTACAGCGGCCGGGTCGGCGGACCGGTGGAGGTAAAGACCTACTCCGATGCGGCCCGCACCGTGCCCCAGCGCGCCATCGCCTCCCAGCGCGTCATCTGGGGCCCCTCCTTCGAAGAAGTCCCCGGCTCGCCGGCCTCCACCCTGCCCACCAGCCATCACTGGACCTGGTATGACCAGGCCGAGGGGCCGGGGGTTCGCAACTGGGTGCTCGTGGGCAATCCCACCAGCTCGACGATCTACTACCAGATCAAGGTAGCCGGCGCGGTCCGGGCCCAGGGAACCCTGAACGCCGGGCAGCAGGTGACACCCATGTTTAACGGCCTCATCGGCGGACCGGTGGAAGTCGACGGCTGCTCGGCAGCCTTTGGCGGCGACGGCAGCTGCAGTTCCCCGGCCCAGGTCATGGCCTCCCAGCGGGTGCTCTGGAACGGCTTCTTCAACGAGACCCTGGGGATGGATCTAAGCTAGGAAGAACATCACCGCGTGATAGAACGTTGCCGTCTGGTACGTCACCGGGTGATCATAATAGAGGCGAGGGGCGGGCCGCGAAAGCGGCCCGCCCCTCTTTGATTAGCCAGACTTGCCAGACAAGAATCAGTCAGGTCGTAAGATCAACAGCGGATCTTCCGCATTTATAATCCCTGGTTCAGGCGGGCGCGAATCGCCGGATGGTAATCTCAACGATCTGCCCGGATTCTTCGGCTCTGGTATTTACCGATTGCCGAATCATGACATCATCGCCATGTTCCGCAAGGCTGTAGACAATCCGGAAACCGCCGCAGACAAACCGGCGACGATGCTCGTCGCCGGGAGCAATGAGCCGCACGCCGATAAGGGGGAACTGTCTGATCATTTCCACGCAGTCGCTGACGCGGTCCTGCTCCCCCGTTTTCATCTCGAGGAGCTGGCTGGTGGCGAAAGCGCTCCAGTACAACCGCCCGGCTTCAGCCATCAGGCGCGCTTGCGTCGCGATTCGCGCAGCTTTGCCATGACCACGTCGTGCTCGTATACCTTGCCCGCCTCGACGTCAGCATCCGCCAGCATGTCCATTTTGGCAGCCACAGGGTCGCTGGTCTCCTCATACATGGCGGCTTTGGCCGCAAGTTCCTCGTACTCGTCAAAACCGATGAGAACCGCCCGCGGCCGGCCGGACTTGGTGAGCGCCCACAGCTCTCCGCGGAAAAACGCTTCCTCAACCAACTCCGGCAACCGCCGTCTGGCCTCAGCTATCCCGATTTCCTTCAAAGCCCCTCCTTCCAATGGCACCATAAACGTACACTACGTACATAAAAATCATAATATACAATTTGCGGCCTGTAGGAAAGGGTCTGCGGGACCGGCATGGGACGGCGGTCATCTCCAGGCCATGCAGGAAACCGTCTGCAAAGCCAGAAACAGCAATTAGTGGCCATTTTTACTAGCCGTTAGGAAACAATGGCAACCAACGTCCCCGTTTGGCGTTTGCAAAAAACGGCATAGGCGGATAGGCTGTTAAAGGTTTTTTTCCAACCACATGGGACCTGCGATCATGGAAAACAAGAAAGAAAAGAAAGATATTCTCGCCGCGGTTCCGCTTCCCGAAAAAATCAGCCGGCCTTCCTGGGAGGAATACTTTTTCCAGATCGCCGAGACTGTAGCCACGCGCTCGACCTGCATGAGGCGGCGCGTGGGCGCGGTGCTGGTCAAGGACAAGCGGATCCTCTCGACGGGCTACAACGGCGCGCCGCGCGGCATCAGCCACTGCATCGAGGTCGGCTGCCTGCGCGAGGAGCTGGGCGTGCCATCGGGCGAGCGGCATGAGCTTTGCCGGGCGCTGCACGCCGAGCAGAACGCCATCGCCCAGGCGGCGCTGCACGGGGTCAAGATCGAGGGCTCGACCCTCTACTGCACGCACCAGCCCTGCGTACTCTGCGCCAAGATGATTATTAACGCCGGAATTGTGGAAGTCTACTTCAATGAGGGCTACCCGGACGAGCTGGCCACGGCATTCTTTGCCGAAGCCGGCATCAAGATCCACCGGATTGGCGGTTAGTTGGACGACTTCGTCGAAAATCCCATAGTCGGCACCAAGGTTGCCCTGATCGCGTTCGTGGTAGCGGCGGCCATTGTTTTCATAGTGACGCCGACCGTGGGATCGATCGCCCGTTTCGTGGGCGCCATGGACGAGCCCAACGCCCGCAAGATCCACGAGGACCCGACGCCGCGGCTGGGCGGCCTGGCGATCTACTTCGGCTTCATCATCCCGGCGCTGCTGTTCCTCGAGCTGACCGACCAGATGAAAGGTGTGCTGGTGGGAGCTTCCATCATCACGCTCTTCGGGGCGGTTGACGACTTCCACGATACCTCACCCCTGGTCAAGTTCGCCGGCCAGTTTATCGCCGCCGGCTGCCTGGTCTGGTATGGCCTGCACATCGACTATTTCACCCTGCCCTACGTGGGAACGGTCAACCTGGCGCCGGCTCTCGCCATCCCCCTGACACTGATATGGGTCGTCGCTCTTATCAACATCGTCAACTTCATCGACGGCATGGACGGCCTGGCCGCGGGCGTCTGCACCATCGCCGCCGGCACCTTCGCGGTCATCGCCATCTCGCTGGGGAGGCCCGGCGCCGGCATCCTCGCGGCCATCCTTGCCGGCACCACCCTGGGATTCCTGCGGCACAATTTCTTCCCCGCCTCGATCTTCATGGGGGACTCGGGCTCGATGCTGCTGGGGTTCATCCTCGCCGCGGTCACCGTGCACGGCGTCCTCAAGAGCGTCGCCGCCGTCACCCTGGTGATCCCGCTGCTGATCATGGGTGTGCCCATGTTCGATCTCTCGCTGACCATCCTGCGGCGCATGAAGAACCGCCAGAACATCTTCCGCCCGGACCGCGGCCACCTGCATCACCGGCTGTTCAACATCGGCTTCTCGCAAAGGAAGGCGGTGCTGGTGCTCTACGCCTGGTGCACGCTCATGAGCTCGCTGGCGCTTTCCATGAGATTCGCGCCCGGTTTCGTCACCGTCATCCTCGCCGGCGTGGTCGTCGGCGTCAGCCTCTACCTGGTGTATCTGCTGGATATCCTGCAGGTTCGCAGCCGCCGGGGCATCGACACCCGTTAGCAGTTATTCCATAAGAAAACCTGCTCCCACCTGCCGCAAATAATACCCCCGGGGGCTCTTGACTAATTTCTGACGCCGCGATATGCTAACGCGGTTTTTAATTTGCCTGACAATCAGAAGAAGAAGAAGGCAAAACCGAATGGTGGTCGAGGGGGGAACCCCCTGGGCTGGGAATGGATCGCTTCATACCTGGTCGGAGGGGTAGCACTCGGCACCATCAGCGGGCTGGGTCTGGACTACCTTCTCCACACCACACCGCTCTTCCTCATCGTAGGAGTGTTCGCGGGCTTTGCTGCCAGCCTTTACGGCATCTACAAGAGCCTGTGACCGCAACGAATTTTTTAGCAAAAAAGAGGGGTACCGATCGTAAGGAAGCTTACAACCCTGATGATGGTCTTTCTCGCCGCCGGCCTGGCGGCCGGTGTTGTTATCCGGCCGCTCCTGGTTCCCTGGCTCCTGGCTTCCTGCCTCTTCATCCTTAACTACGCGATCTCGATTTTCTTCATGAGGGCCATTCCGCGGCTCTCCACGGCCGCCGCCACCGGCGTCGCCCTCGTCAGCTTCTTCCTGCGCTTTGGCCTGATGGCCATCGGGCTCATCGGCGTGGCGCTGGGACTAAGGGAATACTTCCTGACCACCGCCATCTGTTTCCTGCTGGTATATACCCTGTTCCTCGGACTGGAGATTGCCGTCGGCCTCAAGAGCCGCCCGGTTTCGAACTCCACGGCCACGGGCGGTGAGATGTGATCGGATTGATCGCGCAGGCGGCCGAGGCGGGCCAGGCAGTCGCTGAAGCCCCTGAGAAGTTTTCGCCGACGGCGGAGTTCGAAGAAGCCGTCAAGCCGCTGGTTTTCGGCGGCCACGAGCTGGCTTTCAAGCTTGGCCCGATCGATCTCTCCATCAGCAAGGCCGTCGTCTACCTCTGGATCGCGGCGCTGATCGTCGGGATCTTCTGCTATCTGGTGTCTCGTGGCGCCCGTGTCCTGCCCGATCGCAAGCAGATGGCCTTCGAAGCCCTCTACGAATATGTCCGCGACAACCTTGTCGGCGCCGTTATGCACGGCCAGACCGCGGCCGCCTGGTTTCCTTATATCATCTCGCTCTTCCTGTTTATCCTGATCAGCAACCTCATCGGCCTGGTGCCGTTCTTCCTGGGCCTCGATCATCGCGGCATTCCCACCATCGCCACTTATGCGGCGACATCCAACATCAACGTCACGGTCGCCCTGGCGGCGATGACCTTTGTCCTGACACATGTTTCCGGGATTCGCGCCAATGGGCCCATAGGCTATTTCAAGGGCTGGGTGCCGGGCACCGCCCCGGCGGTGCTGAAACCGGTGCTGTTCCTGATTCACGTGGTCAGCGAGATCTTCCGCCTGGTTTCGCTGGGCGTCAGGCTTTTCGCCAATCTGCTGGCCGGGCACATCATGATCCTGGTGTTCTACGATCTGATCTTCATGCTGTCGTCGGTGGCGATGATCGTCATCCTGGCGCCGGTGATCGAGGCCGGCGTGTTCGCCATCAGCGCCTTCGAGATCTTCGTGGCGGCGATCCAGGCTTATATCTTCGCCATCCTCACGGCGGTTTACATCGGCGGGGCGATCAAGCAGGAGCATTAGGCCCGAGGAATCGGTGAGGACACGCGGGACGCTTGACCCGCCGAACCTGAGTTTGCATCTGTCATCTTGATTAAAGGAAGGGAGGTAAGTTCATGGACAATAAAGCGTTAGCTCTTTTAGCCGCCGGCATCTCCATGGGTATTGGTGCCCTTGGTCCCGGCATCGGCATTGGCTACCTGGTCGGCAAAAGCGTCGAGGGTATCGCCAGGCAGCCGGAGGCTTCAGGCGACATCCGGACCACCATGTTCATCGGTATTGGTGTGACCGAGGCCGTCGCTCTGTACGCCCTGGTTATCGCAATTCTGCTTATCTTTGTCGCTTAATTCATAAGCGGCCAGGCATTATGCCAGCCGATGCGGGCCGCGGCGCCAATCAGCGCCGCCGCCCCGTGTCAGCAAGGCCGCTTCGGGAGGTGCTTACCAGAACAAGATGATAAATCCTGAACCCGGATTAGCCATATGGACCATTATCACGTTCCTGATTCTGTTCTTCTTTCTGAAGAAGTTCGCTTTTGGTCCCATACAAAACATGATTGACAAGCGCCGCGACTCCATCGAGGAGAGCATCAAGGCGGCGGAGCATTCGCGCCTCGAGGCCGAGCGCATGCTGGCCGAGTACCGTGAGAGCATGGCCGCGGCCAAGCACGAGGCTGAGGAGATCATCGATCGCGCCCACAAGGTGGGGGAAAGCACCAAATCCGAAATCGTCGGCCAGGCAAGGGAGCAGGCGCAGAAGGAAGTAGAAGGCGCCCGCGACCAGATCCAGCGCGAGACCCGCAAGGCCATCCAGGAGATCAAGGACCAGGTCGCCGACCTGACCATCCTGGCTGCCGGCAAGGTCACAGGCAAGACCATGAACCGTGAGGATCATCTGCGCCTGGTGAACGAAGCCCTGTCAGAAGTCGATTTCGATCAGCTCGGCGCCGGAGGGCAGTAAGGCTTGGGCGAGTCCAATATAACGAATGTCTACGCCCAGGCGCTCTTTGAGGCGGCGCGGGACGCCGGCACGCTGGAAGCCACAGCTGCCGATCTGTCGGCCTTTAGCGAGGCCATGGCAGGTTCCCGTGAGCTGACCGCGGTCATGTTCAACCCCCGCATCGATTCCGCGACCAAGAAAAAAGTGGTGGCGGAGCTGACCGGGGGCGGTGACCGTATTTTCGTCAACGGCGTCAACCTGATCATCGACAAGCGCCACACGGACCTGCTCTTCGATCTGAACGAGCGTTTTCAGAAGCTCCTGCAGAAAGAGAACAAGATCGTGGAGGTCGAGATCACGTCGGCGGTTGAGCTGCCGGAAGAGACGAGGGCTGGAATTCGGAAGCGGATCGAGGATGCGATCGGCAAGAAGGTCGATATCAAGGAGACCGTCCGCGCTGACATCCTCGGCGGACTCGTTCTTAGGTTCGGAGATGTAATCGTGGACAGCAGCCTGCAGGCGAAGCTCGAACAGCTGCGCGTCAGGCTTGCCCAAGCCAACATAGGGAGTGAATAGTTTTGAAACTGCGTCCTGAAGAAATTACCGCGGTTCTCAAGAGCCAGATTGAGAACTACGAGGCCGAAGTCGAAGTCGAGGAGGTGGGCCGGGTCCTGGAGGTGGGGGACGGCATCGCCCGTGTCCACGGCTTGGAGCGCGCCATGGCCTCCGAGATGCTCGAGTTTCCCCACGATGTTGTCGGTCTGGCCCTCAACCTGGAGGAAGACAACGTCGGTGTGGTGCTCATGGGTGAAGACACCCTCATCGCCGAAGGCGACCTGGTAAAGAGGACCGGCAGAGTCATGAGCGTGCCGGTGGGCGAAGCCCTCGTCGGCCGCGTGGTCAACGCTCTCGGCCGTCCCATCGACGACAGGGGTCCCATCGAGACCAGTGAATACCGTCCGGTCGAGTTCAAGGCCCCGGGCGTGCTGCAGCGCCAGCCGGTGCGCGTGCCGCTGCAGACCGGTCTGAAATCGATCGACTCAATGATTCCCATCGGCCGCGGCCAGCGCGAGCTCATCATCGGCGACCGCCGGACCGGCAAGACCGCCATCGCCGTGGATACGATCATCAATCAGAAGGGTCAGGACATCATCTGCATCTACGTGGCCATCGGCCAGAAGGCCTCCAACGTGGCCAGCGTCGTCGCCAAGCTGGAAGCCGAAGGCGCCATGGACTACACGATCGTGGTCATGGCCTCCGCTTCCGAGACGGCGCCGCTCAAATACCTGGCGCCCTACGTCGGCACCGCCATGGGCGAATATTTTTGTTACAACGGCAAGGACGCACTCTGCATCTACGACGATCTGACCAAGCACGCCGATGCTTACCGCCAGATGTCGCTGCTGCTGAGGCGGCCGCCAGGGCGTGAAGCTTATCCCGGCGACGTCTTCTACCTGCACTCCCGTCTGCTGGAGCGCTCGGTCAAGCTGCACGACAGCCTGGGCGGCGGCTCGCTTACCGCCCTGCCGATCGTGGAGACACAGGCCGGCGACGTCTCGGCCTACATCCCGACGAACATCATTTCCATCACCGACGGCCAGATCTTCCTGGAGCCCGACCTCTTTTACTCGGGTGTCAGGCCGGCCATCAACGTAGGTATCTCGGTCAGCCGCGTCGGCGGCAACGCCCAGCTCAAGGCGATGAAGAAGGTCGCCGGCAAGCTGCGCCTGGACATGGCCCAGTACAACGCTCTCAAGGCCTTCGCCCAGTTCGGCTCCGAGCTCGACGCCGCCACCCAGGCCCAGCTGGCCCGAGGCGAGCGCGTGGTTGTTTCCCTTAACCAGGGCCAGTTCATGCCCATGCCGGTCGAGGAGCAGGTCGCGGTGCTGTTCGCCGCCACCCAGGGCTATCTCGACGGCCTCGATGTCGGCCGCGTGCCCGAGTTCAACAAGGGGCTTGTCGACCATCTGAAGGCCGAGCATGCCGACATTCTCTCGACGATCAAGGAAGAGAAAGACCTGAGCGACGACACCGAGGCCAAGCTGCGCGCGGCTCTCGAGGCCTTCCTCAAGGACTTCACCCCCGACCAGGAGGAGTTGGCGGTCCCGGCTGCTTCCTAGCAGCCCCAGCCGCGATAGATCATGGCAAAGCTAAAAGATATCTCGCGCCGGATCGCATCCGTCGCCAATACGCGCAAGACCACCAAGGCCATGGAGATGGTGGCCGGCGCGCGCCTGCGCCGGGCGCAGGCGCGCATCGAGGCCCTGAGGCCCTACGCCGAGCGCATGTTCGAGCTGATGCAGGAGGTCGCCAAGCACGCCAATGAGGGCGACCAGTTCCCCCTGCTGGACGTCCACGACGAGATCAAGCGGGTCGGCATCGTCATGCTGACGGGCGACCGCGGCCTGGCCGGCGGTTTCAATTCGAACATCATCAGGCACGGCCTGGTGCTGCACGATGAGCTGGTGGCGGCGGGCAAGGAAGTGGTCTGGATCGTCATCGGCAAGAAGGGTGTCGGCACCATGCGCTTCCGTGGCTTCAAGGTCCAGGAATCGATCCAGGGCATAACCGACCGGCCCAAGTATACCGACGCCGAGGACATCGCCCACCGCATCGCCACCATGTACGCGGCCAACGATCTCGACAAGGTGCACCTGGTCTACAACCATTTCAAGTCTCCGGTGGAGCAGATCGTGACCGAACAGGTCATCCTTCCCCTGGGGAAGGAGCTGGTGGAGACCGTTCCCGAGCCGGAAGTGGAAGGCGCGATCAAGAAGCTCGAGGGCGATTTCATCTACGAGCCGGACGCGTCGGGGATCCTGGCGGGCCTGCTGCCCACGTATGTGGACACGACCATCTACCGGGCGCTGCTGGAATCGACAGCAAGCGAGCATGGCGCCCGCATGACCGCCATGCGCAACGCCTCCGATAACGCGGAGGAGATGATCGACAAACTGACGCTCGACATGAACAAGGCGCGCCAGGCGGCCATCACCCAGGATATCCTCGAGGTCGTTGCCGGCGCCGAGGCGCTGGGATAAAGAAAGTTTTTTTGACAAACTTGAACAGGAGACAGAGATGAATACAGGTACGATTGTCGAAGTCATCGGGCCGGTTCTGGACGTGAAGTTCGAAGATCAGCTGCCGGCCATCTACAACGCCCTGGAGGTACAGGTACCCCAGGAGGACGGGACCAGCAAGCGGCTGGTCGCCGAAGTGCAGCAGCACCTGGGCGACAACAAGGTGCGCGCCGTGGCCCTGGACAACACCGACGGCATCGCCCGCGGCCTGGAGGTCGTCGATACCGGCGGCGGCATCAGTGTGCCGGTGGGCAACGCCACCCTGGGCCGCCTCTTCAACGTCATCGGCGAGGCTATCGATGACGGCGGCGAGGTCAAGGCCGACGAGAAGTGGCCGATCCACCGCCAGGCTCCCGCCTTCGAGGACCTGACCCCGACCGATGAGGTCTTCGAGACCGGCATCAAGGTCATCGATCTGCTGGCCCCGTACGTCAAGGGCGGCAAGACCGGCCTGTTCGGCGGCGCCGGCGTCGGCAAGACGGTTCTCATCATGGAGCTCATCCACAATATCGCCACCTCACACGGCGGCGTCTCCGTCGTCTCCGGCGTGGGCGAGCGTACCCGCGAGGGCAACGAGCTCTACCTGGAAATGACGGAATCCGGCGTTCTCGACAAGACCTGCCTGGTCTACGGCCAGATGAACGAGCCCCCAGGGGCCCGTCTGCGTGTCGGCCTCACCGCCCTGACCATGGCGGAGTACTTCCGCGACAAGATGGGCCAGGACGTGCTCTACTTCCTCGATAACATCTTCCGCTTCTCGCAGGCGGGCTCGGAAGTGTCGGCCCTGCTGGGACGCATGCCGTCCGCCGTGGGTTACCAGCCGACGCTGGCCTCGGAGATGGGCGAGCTGCAGGAGCGCATCACCTCGACCAAGAGCGGCTCGATCACCTCGGTGCAGGCGGTATATGTTCCGGCTGACGACCTCACCGACCCGGCCCCGGCGAACACCTTCGCCCACCTGGACTCCACTACCGTACTATCACGCGCCATTTCTGAAATGGGCATCTACCCGGCCGTCGATCCACTGGATTCGACTTCGCGTATTCTCTCACCCCTGGCTGTTGGCGAGGAGCACTACGCGGTGGCCACCCGGGTGCAGGAGATCCTGCAGCGGTACAAGGAGCTGCAGGACATCATCGCCATCCTGGGAATGGACGAGCTCTCCGACGAGGACAAGCTCACCGTTACCAGGGCTCGCAAATTGCAGCGTTTCCTGTCGCAGCCGTTCCACGTGGCTGAGACCTTCTCCGGACGTCCCGGTGCTTACGTTTCGCTCAAGGACACGGTCCGCGGCTTCAAGGAGATCATCGACGGCAAGCACGACGACCTGCCGGAGCAGGCCTTCTACATGGTCGGCGGCATCGAGGAAGTCGTCAAGAACGCCCAGGAGATGGCCGGCCAGGCCGCGGCGGCTGAAGGCAGCGGCGGCGAGGAAGAGGAAGCCGCATAACATATGGCAGTAGAAGAAAAAACAGTCACAGGCCTAAAATGCGAGATAGTCACCCCGGAAGGGCTGGTCTATGACGGGCGCGCCGACGTCGTCGTCGTGCCCGGCGAAATGGGCGAGCTCGGCATCCTGCCGCGGCACGCCCCGCTGGTCTCGCGCACGGTCGTCGGTGAGGTCAGGGTCAAGGAGAGCGGCAACAGCTGGAAATTCATGGCCGTAGGTAATGGTTACGTCAAGATGCAGTTCGACCGGCTGCTGCTGCTGGTGAACACTGCCGAGAACGCCGTCGACATCGATGTCGAGCGGTCCAAGGCGGCACTGGAGCGGGCCGAGAAGTTCCTTGCCCGAGCCGGCGAAGCGGGAGTCGACATTCACCGGGCCGAGCAGTCCCGCCGCCGGGCCGCCAACAGGCTCAAGGTTGCAGGAAAAGTCTAGGGCCGCGTGGTAGAAGGTTAGGGCAGGCGCTGGAAATTGCCTCCCAAAACCTTTAACCTTCTGTGAGTATGGCCAAATACGTAATCAACGGTGGTTTTCCCCTCGTGGGCTCGGTGAGGGTGTCCGGGGCCAAGAACTCGGCCCTGAAGCTGATGGCGGCTTCCTTGCTGACCTCCGGCAAGGTCACCCTCCACAATGTTCCCCTGATCAAGGACGTCTTCACCATGGCGGATGTGCTCAGGGAGATCGGCGCCGAGGTGCACATCGGCGCCGACGCCATCGAGATCGACGCCTCCGGAGAGCTTTCCCACACCACGCCCTACGAGCTGGTGCGCAAGATGCGCGCCTCGATCGTGGTCATGGGCCCCCTGCTGGCGCGGCTGCGCCGCGCCCGGGTGGCAATGCCCGGCGGCTGCAACATCGGTCCGCGGCAGATCAACTTCCATCTGAGCGGTCTGGAGAAACTCGGCGCCCGCATCAATGCCGACCACGGTTTCATCAACGTGGCCACCAGCGGGCTTACCGGCGACGTTATCAGCCTCGACTATCCCAGCGTCGGCGCTACTGAGAACGTGATGATGGCCGCGTGCATGGCGCGGGGCCGCACCGTGATCGAGAGCGCCGCCCGTGAACCCGAGATCATCGACCTGGCCAAGTTTCTGACCTCGATGGGCGCCAATATCAGCGGCGCCGGCTCGGACACCATCGTCATCGAGGGCGTCGAGGAGCTAGGCGGAACCGCCCACACCGTGATTCCCGACCGGGTCGAGGCCGGCACCTTCATGGTCGCCGCCGCGGTCACCGAGGGGGACATCGAGATCGAAGGCATCAACCCCCTCTACCTGGAAATTTTCATCAGCAAGCTGCGCGCCATCGGCGTCAGCATCAAGGAGTTCGACCATCGCGTCCGCTGCCAGGGTGACGGCGAGTACGGCAGCACCGACATCGCCACCCTGCCGCACCCGGGCTTCCCGACCGATCTGCAGGCGCCGATGATCGTCCTGCTGTCGCTGGCGCACGGGCACAGCATCGTCACCGAGAATGTTTTCGAGAACCGCTTTGGTTTCGTGGACGAGCTCAACCGCCTTGGCGCCAGCGTGCGTGTCAGCGGCCATCATGCGGTAGTGCATGGAGACAGCCGGCTGGAGGGCACCATCGTCGAGGCGCCCGACCTGCGCGCCGGCGCCGCCCTGGTGCTGGCCGGCCTGGCGGCCTCCGGAACCACCGAGGTCGGCCGCATCGGCCACATCGATCGCGGTTACGAGGAATTCGAGCAGAAGCTGCAGGGGCTGGGCGCTGACATCCAGCGGGTCGAGACCAGCGACCGCTCCCACTCCGTCGTGCCCTTCAACTAGTCAGTTGACCGGGGACGTTCGTTTCCAATGTTTCCTAACTCACGACAATTTCGTGCCGTTGCGGCTGCCATTCAATAGTTAGGAAACATTGGAAACGAACGTCCCCAAAAGAGCCAAGACTTACGCGGTAAAAATCGGCAGCAACACCCTGACCGACACGAGCGGCCGCCTGCGCGACGGCGTGCTGGCCGGCCTGGTGTCACAGATCGCCGGGCTTGCCAGAGCCGGCAACAGGGTCGTGGTCGTCTCCTCGGGTGCCATCTCCTGCGGGCTCGGGCTTATTCCCATCGGGGGCAGTCCCTCCGACACGGTTGACCTGCAGGCGGCTTCGGCCGTCGGCCAGGGCCGCCTCTTCCACCGCTACTACAGGCTTTTTGCCGACGCGGGCGTCACCGCCGCCCAGGTGCTTCTCACTTCCTACGACATCGAGGCGCGCAGCCAGTACCTGAACGCGCGCAACACGCTGCTTAGACTTCTGGAATGGGGAATCGTCCCCATCGTCAACGAGAACGACACCACCTCCGCCGACGAGATCCGTTACGGCGACAACGACTTCCTGGCGGCCCAGGTCGCGATCCTGGTGAAGGCCGACGAGCTGATGTTGCTCACCGATACGGAGGGGTTATATACTAGTGACCCTTCCGTGGATGGCAACGCCAGGCTGGTCGAAGAGGTTGTCGATCGATCCCTGCTGGACGAGATCGAAGCCGGAGGCGCCGGCAGCGCCATCGGTTCCGGCGGCATGAAAAGCAAGATCGTAGCCGCGGAAATGGCGACGGCGGCCAATATCGGCGTGGTCATCGCCAACGGTTCCCGGCCGGGTGTGATCAGCGCCATTGCCGCTGGAGAGAAGGTAGGAACCTGGTTCCGTCCCCTCAAGTCTTCCATGAGCAGTTTCAAGCTCTGGCTGAAATACGGGCGTCCTTCCAGCGGCGCCATCGTCATTGACGAAGGCGCGGCCACGGCCCTGCGCCGCCGCGGCAAGAGCCTGCTGCCGGCCGGAATCGTGCGCGTCGAGGGTAACTTTGCCGCCGGCGAGGCCGTCGATGTCTTCTTCCGGAAGGATGGGCGCCACCGCGTCGGCAAGGGCGTCAGCAATTACTCCAGCGATGAGCTGCGGCGCATCAAGGGGATGCAGAGCCGCCAGGTGATCAAGCTGCTGCCGCACGGGGAAGAAGAAGTCATCCACCGCGATTATTTTGTGCTCGCGGATTAACTGACAGGTGAGGAAATGAAGATCAAGGATCTTTGCATAAACGCCAAAACGGCCTCCAGGGAGCTGGCGGCGCTGACGCCGGCGGCCAAGAACCGCGCCCTCAACGAGATCGCCGTGGCGCTCGAGCGGCGCACCGCCGAGATCCTGCGGGAGAACCGCGACGACGTCAAGGAAGGCAAGGCGGCGCGGCTCTCGGGGGCGTTCATGGACCGCCTGATGCTCGACGAGGACCGCATCCGTGAGATGGCCTGGAGCCTCAGGAGTATCGCTTCCCTGCCCGATCCCGTCGGCGAGATAGTCGACGGCTGGCGGCTGGACAACGGCATGGAAGTCAAAAAGGTGAGGGTCCCCTTCGGCGTGGTCGCGGTCATATACGAGGCGCGTCCGAACGTGACCGCCGACGCCGCGGGCCTCTGCCTCAAGACCGGCAACGCCGTCATCCTGCGTGGCGGCAGCGCCTCGCTGCATTCCATCCGCATGCTCACGGAAGTAATCAACGGCGCCCTCATCGACGCCGGGCTGCCCGCGCACGCGGTGTCCCTGGTGGAGTCGCGCGACCGCGGCCACCTCAAACAGCTCTTGCAGATGAGCGACTATATCGACCTGGTAATCCCCCGGGGCGGCCAAGCGCTCAAGGAGTATCTGGTCAAGAACTCGAAGATCCCTGTTATTTATGCCGCCGGCGGCAACTGCCACATCTTCGTCGACGCCAGCGCCGACGTCGAAAAGGCGGTCAGGATCGTCGTCAACGCCAAGGTGCAGCGCCCGGGCGTCTGCAATTCGGTGGAGACGCTGCTGGTCCACGAGGATGTCGCCGGGCAGTTCGTGCCGCTGGTCGCCAGGGAGCTGCTCGAACGCAAGGTAAAACTTTATGCCGACGCCGGAAGCCGCGCGCTGATCAAGGGCAAGAACGAAGGCGTTGCCGACGCCACCGAGGAGCATTACGCCACCGAGTTCCTGGACCTGGAACTGGCCGTCAGGATCGTCGGCGGCGTCGATGAGGCGATAGAACATATCACCCGCTATGGCACCGGCCATTCCGAGGCCATCATCACCGATGACCTCGAGAACTCGCGCCGGTTCACGGCGCGGGTGGACGCCGCCTGCGTCTACGTCAACGCCTCGACCCGCTTCACCGACGGCGGCCAGTTCGGCATGGGAGCCGAGATCGGCATCAGCACCCAGAAGCTGCATGCCCGCGGTCCCCTGGGCTTACGGGAAATGACCTCCACCAAGTACGTCATCACTGGTGACGGTCAGGTGCGCGGCTGAGAATTCGCAGGATTCGGCGGCCCCGCCATTGAATGACATAAGGTCATGGCTCTCGTGAAACTGGCAATAATGGGCGGCGCCTTCAACCCGATACACATCGGGCATCTTGCCTGTGCCGAAGAGGCCGTCTCCCATTTCGGCCTTGACGAAGTGATCTTCATGCCGACCGGCCTGGCCCCGCACAAGCAGACCGGCTCCGGCTGCTCCGAGGAACGTTACGAGATGGCCGTCATCGCCACCGCCTCCAACCCGCGCTTCGAGGTTTCCCGCTACGAGATCGACCAGAATCGGGTATGCTACACGGTGGACACGCTGCGGCATTTCCGTGCGGAAAAACCCTCGGCAGAGCTGTTCTTCATCACCGGCACCGATGCCGTTGCCGAGATCCTGCAATGGAAGGAACCGGATGAGATCCTGCGGCTGGCGACCCTGATCGCCGCCCGCCGCCCCGGTTACTCGCTGGAGCAGATGCCTGCGGAGACGCGCCGCTTCCTTCAGCAGGAACGGGTGCGGATCATGGAGATTCCCTGCATCGATGTGTCTTCCAGCCTGATCAGGAAAAGGGTGTCCCAAGGAAAGTCCATCAGATACCTGGTGCCCGAAGGCGTCGAGAAATTCATTGAAAAAGAACGACTATACCTTCAAGAACAGCCTCAAGCGTAGCGATCGCCGCCGCCGCGGTTATTCTCTTCCCAGCGAGTCGGGATTCCGCAAGGCCAGGCTGACCGCGCAGCACCGCCTCCGGCGGCGGCGCACCACCCGCTACATTCTGATATCCGGCGTGGTGATATCGCTGTTGATGTTCGTGACTGTCTTCATGACCGTGCGCAACCGTGGGTCGTCGGCGGCCACGGCGGACGCCGGGCCCGTCTCCCCGGGCTCGGGCACGGTCATCATCACCGGCAACGACGATGAGGGCAGGCTGAGCCAGCTGGCCGTGCTGGTCCCGGAAAGCGACGGCGGCTTCGGCCTCTTCACCATCCCGGCCCGGACAGTCTCCGACACACCCGGCCACGGCTTTCAGGAGCTCGACCATATCACGGCGCTGGGCGGCCAGGAACTGCTGGACCAGACCGTGGCCAACCTCCTGCAGGTGCCGATCCAGTACCACATTAACCTCGACTATGGCGTCCTGGACCTGGCGCTGGCGCAGGCCGGCACCATCAACTTCAGGACCGACCGCGCCCAGGACTTAAGCGCGGCGGCGCCGCCGGTACATCTGACCGCCGGGGACAATCCCACCAGCGCCCAGAACGCCATGACCTATCTCAAGGCCTCCGCGGCCGACGGGCTTGACGGCCCCAGGGTGCAGTCGCTCTTCTATCAGGGGCTCAGGGATTCCCTGGCGCTAAAGACCGAAGTCGAGCGCCGGGGCCTGGCGGCGCTGGTCTTCCAGCGGGTGCAGACCGACATGGATGAGGGCGAGTTCACCGACCTGATCCTCAGCATAACCGCGCCGGGCCGTCCCTTTGGCACCTGGCCGCTGCCGGTCAAGATCGCCGTCACCGGCAGGGACTGGTACCTGGAGCCGGTGCCCGCCGAGATCGAGACACTGATGACCGGCAATTCGCGCGACGCCTCCATCGCCCTGGAAGTCCGCAACGGCACCGAGACCCCCGGCCTGGTCGAGGCCGCGGCCGACAGGCTGGCGCCGCTGCGCTACACCATGACCCAGCAGCCGGATCCGTCCGGCGTGAATTTCGACAGCACCCAGATCCGGGTGGGCAGCGACGTGCTGGCCGCGGGCAACCGCGTGCGCGACGCGCTGGGCGTGGGAACGATAATCAAGGACGATTACATGGAAAAACGCCAGATCATTGTTATCATGGGAAGAGACATTACTTTGGCGGAACTGCAGAAAAGGTAGCGCCGGGCCCTGGCCGGCCGGACGCGCCAATATGATAACCGCCGCCACTTACACCGAGAGGTACTAGATCACTAAGAGTATTAGCAGCGACAGGTTGGTCGGGGCGATTGCCGAGGCGGCCGCTGACAAGAAAGCGGCCGGGATCGTCATTCTCAACATGAAGGACGTGGTCAGCTACACCGACTACTTTCTTATCTGTTCCGGCCGGTCCGAGCGTCAGACCAGGGCGATAGCCGACGGGATCCGCAGCAAGCTCAAGGAACAGGGCATTCCCGCCTTGAGGATCGAGGGAGAAGCCCGCGGCGACTGGGTTCTTCTGGATTACCTGAGCGTCGTCGTGCACATTTTTACCCCCGAATCGCGCGATTTCTACCGTCTCGAGGTCCTCTGGAAGGAAGCGCCGCGCGTCGAGGCCGGGGTTACTTAAGGGCGATGGAATGAAGGCGGCAGGGGTGGGTTCGTGAATTCCCGTGAGAGGTTCCTGGCGGTCCTGGCCGGCGAGATGCCGGACCGGGTCCCGATTGTGCCGGTTGTGGACGGCTTCTTTGCGCCCAAGGTCATCGGGCGCGCCAACGATGATTGTTTCGCGGACGGCGCCTGCCTGGCCGAGGCCCTGACGGCGGCTCAGCTGAAGTTCGCCTACGACGGCGCCGTGGCCGAGATGGGGCTGGGTCCGGACCCCAACGTGCTGGGCTGCCCGGTCGAGATCGAGGGCAACGACGTGCCGCTGGTGGTTGAGACGATCGTCGGCGGGCGCGAGGACCTCGAGAAACTGGCCATGCCCGATCCCTGGGCCGGCGGCAAGATGGAGCCGGTCCAGCGGCTGGTAGAGGCCGCCGCGGGCGGCTATGCCGTCCTCGGCAGCGTCCGCTCGCCATTCGAATACGCGGCCACCGTCCGGGGGCTGATCGAATTTATGACCGATTTCTATCGTGACCCCGGGCTGGTGCGCGACCTGATCGAGGCGGTCAGGCCGGCGACCATGGCGGTCGGCAGGGCATTTATCAAGGCGGGAGTCGACGCGCTGGTGGTCAAGGATTCCTTTGCCTCCTCGAGCATGATCTCCCCCGAGCATTACCGTGAATTCGCTTTTCCATCCGGGCGCGAGGCCATCGCGGAGCTGGCGGAGGAGATTCCAGTTATCCTGCACATCTGCCGAAACAGCATGCCGATCCTGAAAGACATGGCCAGAACCGGCGCCGCGGCGCTCGAGATCGACTCGCCCGTCGACCTGGCGGCGGCCAAGTCCGCGGTCGGCGGCAAGGTGGCCCTCAAGGGCAACATCGACGCCGTCTCGGTAATCGAGAAAGGCGGCATCGCCGCTGTCGAGGCGGCCGTGAAGGCGGCCATCGGGGCTGCCGGCAAGGGCGGCGGCTTCATCCTGAGCAGCGGCGACTCGATCCCGCTTTCAGCCCCGGAGGAAAATATCGCCGCGCTGGTGGAGTACGGCCGGAAGTACGGCAGCTACTAAGAGAACGCATCGGGAGGAACCCCGGCAATACATGGAAGAGATCCTGGAAAAATTCGAGACGGCTCTCATCGCCGGTAACGCCGACGCCAGCGCCGACCTGGCCGACGCCATTGTGGCGGCGGGACAGGCAACCGCCGACGAGATCTTCGCCCACCTCTCCAATGCCATGGAGGAAGTTGGCAGCCGTTATCAGACCGGCGAGTATTTCATCCCCGAGATGCTGCGCTCGGCCGAAGCGGTGGAGAAGGCCATGGCCGTGCTCGAGCCCTATCTTTTCGAGAGCCGCCACGAGCAGGCGGGCGTGGTGGTCATGGGCACGGTCAGGGGAGACATCCACAACATCGGCAAGAACATCATCGTCTCGGCCCTGAGGGCGGCCGGATACGAGGTCCACGATCTGGGCGTGAACGTCTCGACGGAAAAATTTGTAAACAAGGTCAGGGAAACCGGGGCCGGCCTGCTGCTGCTGTCGGCCTTTACCACCTCGACCAAGCCGGCCCTGCTCGACGTCATGGCGGCGCTGGAAGCCGAAGGGCTGCGCGGCAGCGTCAAGGTCGTCTCCGGAGGGGCTTCACACTCCGAGAAATTCGCGCGCGAGGTCGGCGTCGACGGTTTTGCCACCGACGTCAAGAGCACGCTGGCGGTCTGCCGCAGGCTTACCGGCCGCGATGGCGACAGGCGATGAAGTTACTGCTGATAAGCGGCGCGGTCAGCGGCGTAAAACGTTACGGCAACCTGGAAGATATCGGTTCCTATCTTCCTCCTTACGGCCTCTGCTGCCTCGGCGCGGTCCTGGAGAAGGCCGGGCATGAAGTGATGATCATCGATTCGGTGAGGCATCCGCTCAGCCTGCTGGCCCTCGCCGAAAAAGTGAAGCAGTTCCAGCCGGAACTCATCGGCCTCTCGGTTTACTCGATCGGCGCCAACCAGGCGATCGAGACCGCCACGGCGATCAAGAGCGAGTTCGGCATCCCCATCGTCGCCGGCGGTCCTCACGTGATGGTGTTCCCCGAGGACCTGGCCCAGTGCGACGCTTTCGACTACCTGGTGACCGGCGAGGGTGAGTATTCGCTGCTGGAGCTGGTGGAAACCATCGAATCCGGCGGCGACCTGGAGCGGGTGCAGGGAATCTATTTCCACCGGGACGGCGAAGTCGTAAAGAACGAGCCGCGCCCGCTCCTTGACAATCTGGACGATCTGCCATATCCGGCTTTCCACCTGATCAAGGGCATCGAGACCTATGCCCCCCATCAGATGGTCTACCGGCGCAAGCCTGTCGTCACGCTCATCACCAGCCGCGGCTGTCCCTTCCAGTGTATCTTCTGCAACTCCGTCTGGACCCATCGCTGGCGGGGAAACTCGGCCGCGTACGTCGTGGGCCTGGTCGAGCACGTCATTGAAGAGTTCGGCGCCCGCGAGGTCAGCTTCCATGAAGACACTTTCGCCCTCAACAGGCGCCGGGTGCTGGAGATCTGCCGCCTGATGAAGGAGCGCGGCATCAGGATTCCCTGGACGGCGACGGTCAATCTGACAACTCTCGACCGTGAAGTCATCAAGGCGATGAAGGACGCCGGCTGCTGGCTGGTGTCGTGCGGCATCGAGAGCGGCAGCGATGAAGTGCTGAGATTCATCCACAAGCCGGTTGACAAGGAGACGGTGCGGCGGGTGCTCGGCTGGCTTAGCGACGAGGGCATCAGGATCCGCGGTTACTTCATGATCGGGCACCTGATCGAGACCAGGGAGACCATCCAGGAGACCATCGATTTCGCCAGGTCGCTGCCGCTTTATTCCATGAACATCAGTGTCATGTACCTGGCTCCCGGCTCGAAGGCGCGCGAGATCGCCCACGAATACGGCTCCACCAACATGAGTCTCGACATCGGCTCCAGTTACCAGCGGGGCAATCTGGGTTTCGTGCCCAGGGGGTTGACCGCGGAGTATATCCAGGAGATGCACCGCAAGGCCATCGTCGACTTTTTCGTGAGGCCGCGGCAGTTTATGCGGCTGGCGTCGGCAATCAGGGGGCCGGAGGATATCAGAAGGTATTACCGGCTGGTCAGGAGTTTCTTCAAAGTCGTCCGCGCCAAGGCGTGACTGCTTTAACCATGAGCGATAAATCCGGCAACGGCCTGCTGCTCGTGACCCCGCCAAAGGGTCTCTGGAAAGACGCGGTCGAGAAACCGCGTGAATCGACACAACCTCTCGGAATCGCCTATATTGCGGCTGCGGTTCGCCAGGGCGGCCATCCCGCCGAGATCCTTGAAGCTCACGCTTTGGGACTCTCCGGTGAGTCCATCCGCGAGAAGATCGAATCGATGCGTCCAAAAGTGGTGGGTATTTCCTGTCTGACCCCGCAGTGGTCCGATGTACAGGCCGCAGCCCGCATCGCCAAGACCGTGGATGAGAAAATTGTCACCGTGGTGGGTGGGCCGCATGTCACCGCATTGCCGGAAGAAACGGCCGCCGATCCGAGTGTCGACATCGCTGTGATCGGAGAGGGTGAGGAAACGATCCAGGACATCTGCAACACCGTGGCGGCCGGAGGCGATCTGAGTTCAGTCAAAGGCATAGCCCTGGAGATCGGCGGCAATGTGGTCCGAACCGGCCCCCGGCCGAAAATCACCGATCTGGACAGCCTTTCCTTCCCTGCCCACGACCTGCTGCCGGATCCGGCCACCTACAATCCCCTGCCCACCTGGGGCAGACGGGGCCACTTCTCCAGCATCCTCAGCGGCAGAGGATGCCCCTATTACTGCAGTTTCTGTGACGTCACCGCCCAGCAGGGCAAGCAGTACAGGCTGCGGAGCGCGGGAAACATAGTCGACGAAATGGAGTGGCTCAACAAGGATTATGGCATTTCCATGTTTTCGTTCCGGGACCCCTCTGTGGTTTGCCACCGCAAGCGGCTCTTGGAGATCTGCCGGTTGATCCGGGAGCGGGGGCTGGATATCGTCTGGAACTGCAACAGCCGCGCCGATGAAGTTGACCTGGAGATGCTCGTCGCCATGAAGCAGGCTGGTTGCTATCTGATCAAGTATGGCATCGAGGTCGGCAATGCCGAAATGATCAAATCAATCAAACGCATGGAAAAAACACAGGTGGAGCAGGCGGTCAGCGACACGCGCCGGGCGGGCATCTCTCCCCACGGTTACTTCATGTTCGGCTTTTCCGACGAGACCGAGGCGACCATGGAAGAAACAGCGGTCTTCGCCAGAAAACTGGACCTCGACAGCGCCGGCTTCATGATCCTGGTTCCCTTCCCGGGCACTCGCGAGTTCGAGCGCTACCAGTCTGAAGGCCGGTTGCTGACGAAAGAGTGGCGCGAATATGACTACATGAACAAGCCGGTTTACCGGAACGCGAACGTCACCAGTGACCAGATCATGAGAGCGCATCGCCGCGCCTACCGCCGATTTTACCTGAGGCCGAGGATTCTGGCCCTGCATCTGAGGAAAATGGCTTCGCCGCAAATTTTCTTCAATTACCTGCAAGCGGCGAGGCAGGTGTTCAGATGAGTTGCCCGATCAAGACGGACATTTATATCAAGAGCAAGCCGGCCGCCAGCGGGTTCCCGGCTCATTTGACGCGGTTATTGTTATAATTGTAACATTGAATAATGGGGCAGACGCCACTAGTGAAACGGCGGCCTTGCGTGCAGATTATTAAGTTCGGGCGCTTGGGTGGGTAGGATTTCCTCTTTAAGTCAACGGTTTTCTGGACTTTCTAGAGCTCTGCGGGTTCGAGCAATCTTCCTTTCGAGAGACACGGAACATGTAGTTGTTCCGCGGCAGCAGGATACGTGGGGAAAACGGTAATTCACCCGCAGCCGGACGGTGCGGGCAGATGACGGGAACAGGATGAAGGAAACAAATTCGGGATGCAGGGTTCTTCTGATGACGCCTCCTCGCGGCCTCTGGAAGGACGAGATCGAGCGTCCCTGGATCTCAACGCAGCCCCTGGGTCTGGCTTATGTGGCTGCGACGGCCCGCCAGGCAGGCCACGAGGTCCGCATCATCGATGCCTACTCGATGGGAACCACCACAAGTGATATCCGCAACACGATCAAATCTTTTCAGCCGCATGTGGTCGGTATCTCGTCCCTGACGCCCCAATGGCCCGACGCCCGGAAGCTGGCCGGAATCGTCAAGCAAGGAGCTTCGAAAGTCCTGACCGTGGTGGGAGGGCCGCACGTGACCGCCCTGCCCGCGGACGCCGTGAGCGGACCTGACGTCGATGTCGCGGTAATTGGTGAGGGCGAGGAGACCATGCGCGACATCTGCAATGCTGTCGCCGCCGGCGTTGACCTGGAAACGGTGCCCGGGCTGGTAATTCCCGGCGAGTCCGGGACGGTTACGACCGCAACCAGGAACAGAAACATGGATCTCGACGGGCTGCCCTTTCCCGCGCACGACCTGCTGCCCGAGCCGGCATTTTACAACCCGTTTCCCGCGTGGGGCAAAAGTGGGAATTTCTCCTGTATCATCAGCGGCCGCGGCTGCCCTTATAATTGCTGTTTTTGTGACGTAACCGCTCAACAGGGAAAGAGGTACCGGCTTCGCGGCGCCGGGAATATCGTCGATGAGATGACCTGGCTGTACCGAGATTACGCCGTGACCACATTTTCCTTCCGCGATCCGTCGATGATCTGCAATCGAAAGCGCCTGCTGGAGATTTGCCGCCTGATAAACGAGCGCAACCTTGATATCGCCTGGACCTGCAGCGCCCGTGCCAACGAGGTCGATGCAGAAATGCTGTCAGCGATGAAAAAGGCCGGTTGCCGGCTCATTCAGTATGGCATCGAGGTGGGCAATGCCGCCATGCTCGAGGAGATCAAGAACATCACCAGGGAAAAGGTGGCTACGGCCGTGCAGGCCACCCGGCAGGCCGGCATTTCCGCACATGGGTACTTCCTTTTTGGGTTCGTTGACGAGACTCCCGAAACGATGCAGGAGACGATTGATTTTTCCCGCGAGATCGGACTCGACAGCGCCGGGTTTGGCGTCATGGTGCCGTTCCCGGGCACGCAGGAATTTGAGAGATACCGGGCAGAAGGCTTGCTGCTCACTGAAAATTGGTACGATTACGACGTGATGGGCAAGCCGGTCTATCGCCACAAACACGTGACGCGGGAGCAGCTTGCCAACGCTCCCAGGCGGGCCTACCGCCGATTTTACCTGCGGCCAAACATCATGCTCAGGCACCTGCGGAAAATGACATCCGTCCGCGTGATGAGGAATTACCTGAAAAGCATACGCTTGATGTTTGACTAGGAATCAGATACCTGGTAGACGTCGAACCGTTCGATCGGCGCGTCCAAGATCGAATAGGGCAGGGGCCCCCAGAAGTTTCCGTAGAGGCCGGCTCCAGCCTCGAAGCTCATCACCCTCACCGGCAGCGTTCCCTCCACGGCGGTAGTGCCGATCAATTTCATGCGGCTGGTAACCTGGCCGGCCAGCGGCCATTCGCTCAGCCTCGGTTTGACGATCAGGTCTCCGGGAGACGGCGCCGTGCTGTCGGTTGTCAGGTACCGGTATCCCTGGGATTCCATGTAATGGCGGAATCCCCATTCCCCCACGAACCAGACGGTGCCCCCGGTCTGATAGCTGCGGTTGAAGCTCAGGGCGTAATCCCTGTAGGTCTCAGCCAGCTGGTAATCGGCCGCGGAAACAACCACCCCGGAGGCCAGGGTGAAGAGTACGGCCAGGGACATGATCAGCATCAGCGGGGTCCGCGACGCGATCCTTGCCTCCGCCTCGCGGAAGATCAGCAGAATCAGCGGCGCCAGGAAGGGAAGGCTGTACTTGGCGGTGGAGTGCGGCAGCAGCACGATCACGGCCGCCAGCATCGATATCAGCCACAGCGCCAGGAAGACAAAGTCGGCGTCGAAATCGAGCCGCTTGACGATACGGCGCAGCTGCCCGATGCCATCGGTTGCGATCGACAGCAGCGCCATCACAACCGCGGTCATGAATATCACAAACAGCACCGCCGCCGCCGCGGTGTAGGCGTCATAGCGGTAATGGTAGGCTCCCCAGGCCGACACGGTAGCCCCCACCGCCACGAGCAGGAAATAACGCCGGCGGCGCAGACAGAAAATGCCCGCCAGCGCCAGCGGGAAGACCGAAGCGCCGCCCACCTGCAGCAGCGCGCCCTGGAACCTGCCGAACAGGTCTCCTTCCTGCAGGCTGAGCCCCCCGGCGTGGGTGAAGCGCGGGGGCCCGCCGTAATCGATGTAGTTGTAGATGGTGTAGAGGCTGAAAGTGGCAGCCGGCAGCAGCAGCGGCAGCGCCGTCCTCCAGGATAGCCTGTGGTTGAGCCAGGCATACGCCGGCAGCAGCGCCAGCAGCGCCAGGCCCTGGTATCCGGCAAAGATGGCGAGGGTCGTGGCCACGCCCGCTAGCGGCAGCAGCCGCATGTCGTCCCGGTCGACCCCGTAGATGTAGATGGCGGTGGCCGCCAGCCAGAGCGCCAGCAGCGGCATGTCTCCCATCAGCGTGTGCGAGGCTGTCATCAGCGCCGGCGTCGCCAGGAGCAGCAGCGTCGCCAGCAGGGCGTTGCTGATAAACCGCCGCGAGAGGAAGAACATGGAGACCGCGGCCGTCAGCGGGAAGATAATGTAGCCCAGGTGCAGCACCCGCTCGGAATCACTGCCGGTCAGCTTCATCAGGGCCGTGATATAGAGCCAGTCCAGCGCCGGATGGGTATCACGGAAAGCAGTTATGTCAACCCCCATGAGATGATAGTCGGGGATGTGCTGCTGGAAAGGATGGACCAGGTTGACCTTGGCGAAATCAAGGAAGGTGCCGTCATCCATGTGGAACGGCTGATTGATAAATGGAAGGGTGATAAGCAGCACGAACAGCAGGATGGCGCCGAGGCTCAGGACCAGCGCCAGCCGCGGCGCCCTCTCGCGGACGCGCTCCGCGAGCGGCAACGGCGCGGCCGGCTCGATGGTGGCAGCCGATTCGTACGCGGCGCAGCGCTTGATGGTTAGCTCTTCCCCGTCAAGGCCAGGTACTGACCGAGCACCCGTCCGTACTTTAGCGGATTGAATAAAATGTTTGTGACGAAATAACACTCGTGTGAACAGTAGCATCGGGTACTGTTGATCTTGGCCCGGACAGCATCAGCCTGTTCCGAGAAAAAAACCTTGGGAAAGTCATAGCCCGACTCCCTGACGTTGCCCATCCTGTCGTCAAGGATCTCGCAAGGGAAGATGTCCCCCGTTTCGCTCATGACGGCCCCGATGCGGCCGGCATAACAGGGCAGCAGCCGCCTTCCCTGCCGTATGGTCTCGTAGATCAGGCGCCGCTGCACCAGGTCCTGGGCCGTCTTTAACCGGGCCAGGGTAAAATGGTACATCTTTGCGTTGCCGCCTTTCAAGTCGTCTTCGAGGCGCTCCACGGCCCGGCGGTATTTCTCCAGGTCGATTTCCTTAAAGGAACCGTCCGCCGGATTGCCGCGGATCATGGAAATGGTGTGGGTCTCGCATCCCTGGATGCCGTTGACGTAATCGATGATACGGTCCATGTCGTCCTGGTTCTCACGGCAAAAAACCGTGTTTATGCCCAGTTGCAGGTTCTTGTGGCGCTCTCCCAGCCGCCGCAGCCCCTCGTAGGTCTCCATGGCCTTGTCGAAGCTGCCCGGGGTATTGCGGATGCGGTCGTGGTCCTCGCCGACGCCGTCGAGGGAAATCTTGCAGACAACCGCGCTCTCCGGGCTGCGCGAGAGGATCTCCTCGGTCCGCGGCAGGATCAGGTCCGGCGCCAGGCCGTTGGTCGGCAGGGTTATGATCACGGGATGGTTGTGGCGGTAGAAAGCGTCCACCAGGTCGGGAAGATCCTTGCGCAGGAAGATCTCGCCGCCGGAAAAAAGCAGCCACAGCAGGTTTCCCATGGAAGAGGCGACCTTCTCGACCTCGTCCACCGTCAGTTCGTCCTGCCCGGCGTGCCGGTCCTGCCAGTAGAAGCAGAAGGGGCAGCGGGCGTTGCAGCGCGAGGTCACGAAAAAGGTGAACTGCAGCGGCTGGCGCTTGTAGAAGATCGAAGGGATGTACTTGAGCGACGAGTTCATGGGCATCGGGAAAAAGCCGGCGAACGCCGCCGGGCCTTACTATAGCCTAACATCTAGGAGTAGCGCCGGGTAAGCTTCACTTCCCAGATATATTTGAGGATTCCCATGAAGGCGCCGTAGGCGACGGCGAAGGGATAGACGAACTGGTAGTAACCCATGGCCCGGATCAGGAACCACCAGTCTCTTTCCTGCTTTATCAGCCGCAGCAGGTTGTAGCTGACGGCGGTGTTGACGCCGTAGAGGAACATGACTCCCATCAGCGGCCACCAGCTGCGCGTTACCGCCGCGGCCGCCACCAGGCAGACGTTGATCGTCTGCGTGCCCACGTTGACCTTGAGCTCGTGGGAGGCGGCGCCGGAATCCTTCATGACGTCGCGCCTGTGAAGTGAATACATGGTCCAGTACTTGCTCTTCTTGACGGCGTTGCGGATCGACTTGCTGAAGCTGAAGCCGAAAATGTGCTGCACCTGGATGTCCGCCGGCCGCGACAGCTGATGCCCGGCCCTGATCAGCCGGTGTGAGAGCTCGACGTCCTCGACGCTGGCGGCGTGGCCGATGAAATAGTCTTCCTTGAAGCCGCCGAACTCGTCGTAAGCCTTCTTCCAGATAGCCATGCAGTGGGTGGCGATGTAGTCCGGATGCTCCACCTTGGTCTCGACATGATGGATGTAGAGCGACTGGAAGTTGCTGAAGAAATCCTGGTCCCAGGCATCGCAGGTGTAGGCGCCGCCGACGCAGATGCTTTCCCCCTTCTGCAGCGCCCTGACGCAACGCTCGATCGTATCGGACCTGATGATGCAGTCGGCGTCGATGAAGAGGATGACCTCGCCCTTGGCCCGCCGGGCGCCCTCGTTGCGCGCCTTGGAGACGCCGCGGTTTTCCGGGAACTCGAAAAGGCGGAAATCGTATTGCCCGGCCAGCCGGTCCAGCACCTCGCCGCTGTTGTCCGTGGAGCAGTCGTGGATGACGACCGCCTCGAAATTCCCGTAGGTCGACTTGAAGAGCGCCTCCATGACCGGCGTGATCGAGCCGGCGCCGTTGTAGATGGGGATGACGACCGAGACCTTGGGCTGCGCGGTAGCGCTCAGCGGCTTTACCTTCGCCGCAGACACGGGGCGCGCTTCCGGCGGGATCTCGCTGACGGGACGGCTCATTTGGCTGCCGCCCTTTCCTTCCTGACCACGAGCGAATCGCGTTTTGCCCACAGCCAGAAGAAGCTGGAAGCGCCCTTCATCACCGTGCGGAAATCGTACCAGCTGCGGACCTCCAGCAGCCGCCGGGCGATGAATTTGGGCCTGGAGTAAAACTTCCGGAAAGCCAGCGTGCGCAGCTCGTCGATCTGCTCCCGGGTCATCGTATAGGGCACGAAAGCCCCTCCCTCGAAAGTGTAGTCGTCGGTGTCGGCGGACATGGTGCCGTAATTCTCTATATTTTCATAAAGCTCGGTCCCGGGGAAAGGGGTCATCGAGTGAAAGTTGGCGTAATGGGGGTCGAGCTCGATGGCGAAATCGATGGTCTCAAGCGCCTCTTCGTAGGTCTCGCCGGGGATGCCGATGATGAAAGGCGTGTACACCTTGAGCCCGGCCTTCTTGGCCGCCTTCACCGCGGCGCGGGTCTGGTCGAGGTTGATGCCCTTCTTCATGGTGTTGAGGTTCTTCTGCACCCCGCTCTCGGCGCCGAAGAGGATGGCCCAGCAGCCGGTCTTCTTCATCTCGCGGAGCAGCTCGTAATCCACGGTGTTGACCCGTGAGGAGACATAGAAGCTGAAGTTGAGCCGCTTTGACTTGAGCCGGCGGAGGATCTCGAAGGCGCGGTCGCGGTCGGCGGTGAAGGTCTCGTCCAGGAAGCGGATCTCGCGGAAGCCGTACCGGTTCACCAGCTCCTCAATCTCCCTGACCACGTTCCCGACGCTGCGGAAACGGATGCGCCGCTCGCCCTTCATCTGGAAACAGTAGATGCAGTGCGCTTTGCAGCCGCGCGAGCTCATGACGATGGCGATGGGCTTTTCCTTGTAGCTGCCGGGCGGCGACTCATACTTGTTAAAGTCTCCCAGAAGCTCGCGCCGGGGGATGGGGATGCTGTCGAGGTCCTCGATGAGCGGCCGCGGCTCGTTCTTGACGATGGCGCCGTCATCGGCGCGGAAGGCCACGCCGGCGACGCCGGCCAGGCTCTCGCCCTGTTCCAGCCGGGCGATCAGTTCGGGGACGGTCTCCTCGCCTTCGCCGACGACGATGGAATCCAGGTCGCCGCACTGCTCCAGGCACTTTTCTTCCACCGCCGAGGGATAGGGCCCGGCCACGGTCACGTGGATGGAGGGATCGAGGGCCTTGATGCCGGCCGCCGTCTTCATCGCCTTGGTCCACAGGGAAGCATTGGCCGAGATGCCGACAAAGCCGGGCTGAAAATCACGGACCTTGTCGATGACCTCGCTGTGAGTCCAGAAAGCGCCGTCGACGAGTTGAACTTCGTGGCCGGCCTCCTGGATGCAGGTGGCTATATAAAGTAGCCCCAGCGGGTGCTGGTAGCTGATAGCGGACTTTGCCAGCTTGGACGGATAGATGTCATCCGGCTTCCAGGATGGCAGTATGACCATTGACTTCAATTAACCGCTCCCCGGTCGAATCGGCGCAGCGATGTGCACGTCCTGCAACAATAATACTTGAACGAGACTTTGAGAGAAGAGCGAAAAAACCTTTGAAGACATGGTCTAACGAAGCTTAACCCCGAGCTTTCCCTCACCCTTTACCTGCAATAAGTTTATCAGACAAATACGCCTATTACCACGAGCTTTATCGTGATAAAGAGCGGGTCGCAAGCGAGATTGCCGGCCGGGAGACGGCGGCGCGGCGCGTTTGTGAGCCCCCGCCTTTTCTGCTACGCTGATTTTTGTTTTTGCCTGCCGTTGCGGGAAGTTTCCGCCCGGGAGGCGCCACATTCCAAGTTACTTTGAATACCCTGGACACGCTATCACTTTGATGAATACCTCAGAGATCGATCAGGGCGATGCCTCAAAAAAGGGATACGGCGTCGCCATCGACGTTGGCACCTCGAGCATCTGGTCCCGGCTGGTGGACCTGGGCGGCGCTGGCGTGCTCGATACGCTGGTGATCCCCAACCCCCAGCAGCGCCACGGCGCCGATATCGCCAGCCGCCTGGGCCTGGCCGACGGGGACTCCTCCGCCCGGGCGGAGCTGCATGCCGAGGTGATAGGCGCAATCGATGACTCGATCTCGCGCCTGTGCGCCAATGCCGGCATCGGCCCGGGAGAGATCAGCGAGGTGGCGGCCGTCGGCAACTCCGCCATGTATGCCTTCATGCTCGATGCCGATCCGGGTCCGCTTTGCGGCACCCCCTACAATCTCAAGGGCGCGGCAGACTTCCAGGGGCCGGCCGCCTCGCTCGGCCTCAACCTGCCCGCGGCCAACCTGTTTATTCCCCGTCCGATCTTTGGTTTCGTTGGCGCGGACGCCCTGGCCGACATCGTGCTGGTGGGCATGACCGAGAGCGGCGAGACCGAGCTCATCGTCGACGTCGGCACCAATTGCGAGATGGCGCTCGGCAACCGTGAGAAGATCCTGGTGGCATCGAGCCCCGCCGGTCCGGCCTATGAGGACACGCATATGTCCTTCGGCCTTTCGGCGACAGAAGGCGCCATCTACAAGGCCGAGCTTCGGCACGGCGGCTTTGAATACTCAGTGGTCGGAGACGGAGAGCCCCGCGGCATCTGCGGCTCGGGCCTTATTGACATCATCGCCGGGATGAGGAGGAACGGCTGGGTGGACGAAAGCGGCCGGCTGCTGCGTGAGGGCCCCGTGGTCGTCGCCGGGGGCGAAGAGGCGATCACCGTCAGCCAGCATGACATACGTTCCTTCCAGCTGGTCAAGGCTTCGGTGCATGCGGCCATATCGGTGCTGAGGATGAAGCTCGGCAGCGAAGATCTGGGCCGCATGTTGATCACCGGCACCTTCGGGAGTTATATCAACCTCGACAACGCCCGCCTGCTGAAGATGTTCCCCGATCTTCCCAACGACCGCATCGAGGTGGTCGCCGACGCCGCCTGCCAGGGAGCCGTGCTGATGCTGGGCGGCGATGGCAGGGGCGCGCTGGAGGAGATTCGCGGTCGCATCCGCCATGTCGCCCTGCCGCTGAATAAAAAATTCCAGGACGAGTTCATCCGCCTGATGGCCATCTAGGCCCCGGGCCAGGCGGCCGCGGCCGCATCATCGCCCTCCCGGCGAGCCGTATAGAATCCCCGGTCTGCTGCCGGTGTCTCTGGCGCTCACGGGTTGGCTGGATGTACCAAAAACCGCTAATATGGGAATGCTGTGTATATGAACATGTATCAATTCGCGGCTGTCCAAAGCCGCTTGAAGAATTGGATAACCAGTGGCTGAAACCGAATCCGGCAGCGGAGCCCCCAAGGGCTCCGGAGAATCCCCCCGCGACGATCCCCTTTCCCCACGACTGAAACATGACCGCTGGGTGACGATGCCTCCCGAAGGCTGGGGTGCCGGCATCGGTCCAGCGGCCCCTGGGGAAGCGGATTCGGGAGCCGCTCCCGCAACCGAGCCCGCCCGGTACTGGTCCGACGAACCGCCGGCCGCCATCGCGCCGGCCGAGCCGGAAGACAGTCGCCGCGTCAAGCCGGCCACGAAGACGCCGTCCACGCCGGTGTACATCACCCGCAGGGCTTTCCGCGACGTGATCATTCCTCTGGCGATAGCTTTCGGCGTGGCCATGTTCGCCCAGGCCACCGTTGCCAAACCGTATCAGATTCCTTCCGGCTCGATGCTGCCGACGATCCAGCTGCAGGACCGCATCCTTGCCAACCGCGTGATCTACCGTTTCCATCAGGTTGAACGTGGAGACGTGGTCGTGTTCACGCCGCCTGCGGGGCTGGAGCAGGACATCCCCTACGTCAAGCGCGTGATCGGCCTGCCGGGCGACACCGTCGAGGTCCGTGGCGGCCATACCTATGTCAACGGCCTGGACTTCCCCGTGCCGGAGGCGACGACGCCTACCTATACGCGGGAGCCGCATGTCGTTCCCGACGGCATGATGTTCGTGCTCGGCGACAACCGCAACGAGAGTTCCGACAGCCACATCTGGGGCTATGTGCCCGAGGACAACATCATCGGCCGCGCCGACGTCATCTACTGGCCGCCGCATGATTTCCACCTGCTGGGAAACTGACCCTCCGCCGCCTGGGCATCCACATCCGCACCGCCGGGGGCCTGGCAGCCGCAGCGCGGCACGCGCTCGAGATCGGCTGCACCACCTTCCAGATCATGTCAGGCAACCCTTCGGCCTGGAATCCGGGTGAGCTCGACCGGCGCCAGGCGGAGCTGTTCCGCTCTTTCCTCGACGAGCACGATCTCCGCCCGGTCTTCCTGCACGCCGGCTACCTGATCAATCTCTCCTGCCGCACCGGCCGCAACGCACCGCTTTACGCCAAATCCCTTCGCCTGCTGCAGGCGACCGTCGAGCGGGCGGCGGCGCTCTCCTGCGAGTACGTGGTCGTCCACATGGGAAGCCGCCGCGGCACCGGACGCGGGCAGGCGCTCGAGTCTTTGGTGGATGGAATCTGCCGCCTGGACGAGGCCGGTTGCCCGGGTTCCGGTCAGGAAACGGAGCGGCGGGCCGGCGCCGCGGGAAGCAGGCCCCCGGCGCTGCTTCTGGAGAACGGCGCCGGCGCCGGCGACACCGTCGGCTCCACTTTCGAGGAGCTCGCCGAGGTGCTGTCCGCCGCGGCCGTCAGCGGGGTGAAGCTGCCACTGGGCATCTGCCTGGACACGGCCCATATGTGGGGCGACGGCTACGACCTCGGCTCCGGCGCCGCCGCGCGCCGGGTGGTGGACGAGTTCGACCGGGTGGTCGGCATCGACCGCCTGCACCTTATCCACCTCAACGATTCGCCGGTGGAGCGCGGCTCCTGCCGCGACAAGCACGAGCATATCGGCCAGGGGCTTATCTCCGTGAAGGGCCTCGGGGCGATCGTGCGCCATCCCGGGCTGCGGGAAGTGGCGATGATCCTGGAGACTCCGGGGAAGTCAGCGCCGAGCGACCAGAAGCGCATGGAAGACCTGAGGGCGCTGGCCGGGGAATAGTCCCGCGAATCCGCTCGCGCTTCAGCCGCACAGCATGGGATGTACCTAGAGCCAGTCCGAGCTGAGCGGCAGGCTGTGGAGGCGGGAAATGTGGGCATCGTAGGTCCGCTTCTCGCGGACGTACAGCGCCGAGACCAGGGCGTCGGCGATGCCGAATGCGCCCACCAGTGACGGCGCGAACGAGGATGAATCGAGGTAGCAGTAGAGGTTCCGTTCGGCCAGCTTCGAGACCTCCGAGACCGTGTTCTCGCTGATGCCCACCGATAAGGCGCCGCGTTCCTTCGCCGTCTTTATCAACCGCAGCAGAAACTGGTGCGCCGTCTTGAAGCCGATGGCGATCAGCACCGATTTTTCCCCCAGCCCCGCCAGCCTGGCGACCTGCTCCTCGGAATTGCCCGTCACCGTCACCACCGGCAGCCCCATGATCGTGAAGTAGTAACTGAGATAGGTGGCGACCATGGCCGCCTCGAACAAGCCGGCCACGAAGATCGTCTCCGCCGACTCCAGCAGCTCCACGGTCTCCAGGAACTCATTGGCGCGGTTCCGCTTCATGGTCTCCTCGAGGATCTTGACGTCGATGCGGACCGCGCGTCCCGAGAAATCATCATCGACGGGGAAGACCAGCTGGCCCTCGATGCCGCCTCCGGGGCCGCCCGCGGTCAGGCGGCTTTCCTCCCAGGCGGCATTCATCATCTGGGGGAATCCGGTGAAGCCCAGGTGCTGGGCAAAGCGGACGACGGTAGAGCTGGTTGTGCCGGTATGGCGGGCGAGGCCCTGCGTCGTGAGCACCGGCGCCTCGGCGAGGTGGTCGATCAGGTAGCGGGCAATGGCCTGGCGGGCCTTGGAGAAGTTTTCGAAGTCATCCTGAAGCGCGCGCAGCAGACTGCCATTGGTCGCAGGTTTTTTCCGGCGCGCCGCCATGGTGAGGCAAGGTTACAACAGGGGGAAAAAAGTTGCAATTGGCGGGGAATGCAAAAAGGGACATGCAAAAAGGGACACATTACTTAATTGGTAATTAAGTAATGTGTCCCCATAATTACCATAATTACTAAAGTTGCAATTGGCGGGGAATGCAACCCCTAGCAGCTGCCCATGCCGACGTCCTGCTCCTGCTGCAGCTTCTTGCCCTCGGTCTGCAGCGAGGGAGCGACCATGACCTCCGCCTTCTGGAAGGCCTGGATGTTCTCGTAGCCGCAGGTGGCCATCGAGGTCTTGAGGGCGCCGAAGAGATTGAGCGTGCCGTCGTTCTCACGCGCGGGCCCGACCAGGATTTCCTTCAGGGAAGCGACCTGGTTGGTCTTGACGCGGGTTCCCCGCGGCAGCTGCGGGTGGAAGGTGGCCATGCCCCAGTGGTAGCCCCGGCCCGGCGCTTCGGTGGCGCGCGACAGCGGCGAGCCGATCATGACCGCGTCGGCGCCGCAGGCGACGGCCTTGGCGATGTCGCCGCCGGTGCGCATGCCGCCGTCTGCGATGACGTTGACCATCTGGCCGGTTTCCAGCAGATGCTGGATCCGCGCCGCGCCGGCGTCGGCGATGGCGGTGGCCTGCGGCACGCCGATTCCCAGCACGCCGCGGGTGGTGCAGGCGGCCCCGGGGCCGACGCCCACGAGCACGGCAACCGCGCCGGTGCGCATGAGGTGCAGGGCGGTGGTGTAAGAGGCGCAGCCGCCGACGATGACGGGCACCGGCACCTCGGCGATGAATTTCTTGAGGTTGAGCGGCTCGACCACGGAGCTGACGTGCTCGGCGCTAACGACCGTTCCCTGGACAATCAGTACATCGAGGCCGGCGTTGAGCGCGATCTCGTAATATTCGGTTACCTTCTGCGGCGTCAGCGAGGCGGCGGCGATTACGCCCTGTTCCTTGATCTCGCGGATGCGCTGGGCGATCAGCTCCGGTTTGACCTCCGCCTTGTATATCTCCTGGAGGCCGGCTGTGGCCTGCGCCGCCGGCAGCGCCGCGATCTTCTCCAGCTGCTCGCCGGCGTTCTCGAAGCGGGTCTGGATTCCCTCGAGGTTGAGCACGGCCATGCCGCCGATCTTGCCCATGGCGCCGGCGAATTTCGGGTCGACAACGCCGTCCATGGCCGAGGCGAGGCAGGGCAGCTCAAGTTTATGGTCGCCGATCGTCCAGGTGATGTCGACGTCCTCGACGTCACGCGTGCGGCGGCTGGGAACGATGGCGATATCGTCCAGCCCATAAGCCCTTCTGCCTTTTTTACCTCGTCCGATCTCGACTTCCATGAACCCTCCGGGGAGAAGAATTTGCCTGGGAAACTTCCTCCTGAAAGCACTTTCGGGAGCTTCAGGTTAGAGGGATGCTATACCTTGTAATTGCACATTTCAACCCGCGAATTTGTAAGCCCCCGGGCGGTCAGATAAGATGTTTATACGCAAATTACGGAGGTTCTAACAGGATGAGCGAGATCAAGATTGGCACTATGACCGTCAAGGCGGGGCTGGCCGAGATGCTCAAGGGCGGCGTCATCATGGACGTCACCGACGCCGAGCAGGCGAAGATCGCCGAGGAGGCCGGAGCCTGCGCCGTCATGGCGCTGGAGCGCGTTCCTTCAGACATCCGCGCCGACGGCGGCGTTGCCCGCATGTCGGATCCGGAAAAAATCACGGAAATCCAGAAGGCGGTGACCATCCCAGTCATGGCCAAGGCGCGCATCGGCCATTTCGTCGAGGCGCAGATACTGCAGTCGCTTGAGGTCGATTATATCGACGAGAGCGAGGTGCTCACGCCTGCCGACGAGGCCAACCACATCAACAAGTGGAAGTTCACGGTGCCGTTTGTCTGCGGCGCCGTCAACCTGGGCGAGGCGCTCAGGCGCATCTCCGAGGGCGCGGCCATGATCCGCACCAAGGGCGAGGCCGGCACCGGCAACGTCGTCGAGGCCGTGCGCCACATGCGCACCATCAACGGCGAGATGAAGCAGCTTTCCAGCATGGATGAGGACGAGCTCTTCAGGGCTGCCAAGGAGCTGAGGGCGCCGATCGAGCTGGTGCAGTGGGTGGCAAAGAACGGCAAGCTGCCGGTGGTCAACTTCTCCGCCGGCGGGCTGGCGACTCCCGCCGACGCGGCGATGATGATGCAGCTGGGCGCCGAAGGCGTCTTCGTGGGCTCGGGAATCTTCAAGAGCGAGGACCCGGCCGCGCGCGGCAAGGCCATCGTCGAGGCGACCACGCACTACAACGATCCCGAAGTGCTGGCGCGGGTATCGACCGGGCTCAAGTCGGCCATGGCCGGTCTGGAGATCAAGGAAATCGGCGAGGAAAACCTCCTCCAGCACCGCGGCTGGTAACCCCAAAACCAGAGAAACCAGAGGGACACATTACTTAATTCGTAGTTTTTGGACACATTACTTTTTCGAACCATCCCCCCTCGAGAGGTGAATCTTGAACGGACCTGAATGCGCACGCTGCAATGCAACCATGGTGAGGGGGAACATATCGTCCTGTAAACACCCGGGGGCGATTATCTGGCGGCCGGACCGGGACGAAAGCAAGCGGGAAGAACTCAAACAGCTCTCAAAAAGAGACCTGAAGAGCATGATGAAGCAGGGAGACCTCGGCGGGCCCGGCTTCGGATCATTCGACCTGGAAACCTGGCGGTTTGAATCCTGTGGCTCGGTTGAGTTCTTCGCCAGGGAAAAACACTCGTGACTCTTCGGATAAGGCCTATGGCAAGGAGCCCGAAAACCGGGCATCTCATCATCGGCGTCCTCGCTCTCCAGGGAGCCTTCCGCGAGCACGCCACGGCGCTGGAAAAATGCGGCGCCGCCGCCCGCCAGGTCCGCCGCCGCCGAGAGCTGGCCGGCCTCGACGCCCTGATCATCCCCGGCGGTGAGAGCACCACCATCGGCAAGCTGATGGTCAGCTACCACATGCTCGACGAAATCAAAAGCCTGGGCGCCGCGGGACTTCCGATGTTCGGCACCTGCGCTGGCCTGGTGATGCTCGCCCGCCAGGTAGCCGATGGCGACCAGCCGCTCCTGAACCTCATGGATATCACCGTGCGCCGCAACGCCTTCGGGCGGCAGGTGAAAAGTTTCGAGGCGCCGCTGGAAATCCCGGCGCTGGCTTCCATGGCAGCCGCCGGTGTAAATTCGGGCGCCGCTCCCTTTCCCGCCGCCGCTCCCTTTCCCGGCATCTTCATCCGCGCCCCCTGGATCGAGTCCGCCGGGCCGGGCGTTGATATACTGGCCGAGCTCGAGGGCCACGCCGTCGCCGCTCTCCAGAACAACCTGCTCGTCACCGCCTTCCATCCCGAGCTCACGGGCGACCTCAGGCTGCACGAACTGTTCCTGCGGATTGCGGCCGGTTAGATTTCCACAAGCAGCGGCTAGTTCAAAAGCCACCATGGCGGCAAGTTCAGTTCCCACGGTCAGAGGGTATTCCATAGCATGAGCTCTGAAGCCCAGCACTTCATCAACCTGCTGGCCCCATACGTCGATTCCTACGGCTACTGGGTGGCCTTTTTCGGCATGATGGTCGAAAACGCCGGCATCCCCGTGCCGGCCGAAACCGCCTTGATAACGCTCTCGTTCTTTGCCAGCCAGGGCGTGCTGAAGATCTGGCTGATCATCCCCATCGCCATCCTCGGTGACACCGCCGGCGACAATATCGGTTACGCCATCGGCCGCTTCGGAGGCAGGCCGCTGGTCGACCGCTACGGCAGGTACATCCGGCTCGACCAGCAGAAGCTCGACGACATGGAAAAACTTTTCAGGGAAAAGGGTGGCCGCACCGTCTACTTTGCCCACTTCCTAGCCTCGACGCGCATAACCGCGGCCCTCATCGCCGGCGTCTCGCACATGCGCTACCCCCGGTTCCTCGTCTTCAACGCGGCCGCGGCCGCGACCTTCGTGACCCTGGTGGCGGGAATAACCTACTCCTTTGGCAGCAACGTCGACGCCGCTCTGAGGTTCTTCCGTGTCTACCGCTGGATCGCGCTGGGGGTGCTGGCCGTCATCGCCGCCTGGTTCCTCTACCGCTACTACAAAAAGAACAGGGAAACACACAGGTATCTTGGCGCCAAGATCGTCGGCATCTTCGCCGCGGTAGCCGTCGCGGCCATCCTCATCGTTTACTACTCGGGATACCTGATCGCCGCGGTTTAGCTGTTGGTCGAAGCGCTGTGCGGGAAAAATCCCCTCCATCATTCTCATTTTTGACAAAAAGTTGATGATTGAGGTGGTCGCAAATTGCGACCGCTTCACCTGTCGCCAATACTGGCAACTTCCGTCCGGAGCGCCTGCTATTATCTTTTCGATGGAGTGTTTTTCACACGGTTTAATCTTGAGGTCGCAATTTGCGACCACAAAGACATGAAGATTAGCAGGCTTTTTTATTTTTGAGGTCGCAAATTGCGACCTCAAAGACATGAAAATTGGAAACGAATGGAGGAGGAGACACGGCTGAAAATAAGTCGTTGGTACCTGTCGAGAGAGCAGGACAATCAATTTTATTAGTACGGGGTATGAAAGTAATTCTTGATGTTGACCTCGCCAATCTTTATGGAACAACAACAAAGCGCTTAAACGAACAAGTCCGACGCAATAGCGAAAGGTTCCCCGAAGACTTCATGTTCCAATTGACCATCGATGAATATTCTGAACTAAGGAACCTCTGAACAACCGACCAAAACAAACGGGCTGCGGTTAACGAGATACATTTTCATGAATAATCGGCGTTGATCTATCAACATACGCTTGTTTCTGTCTTCCTGTGGCTCTTTTCTGGC